>NZ_KV787028.1:75361-183318 GCF_001806995.1 Corynebacterium sp. HMSC11D10 | reverse complement strand
TCGCCCGGTAGCCACCTTCGACCTCAAGTAAGGCCAGGCGCAGCGCCCACCGCTGGGAGGCATCCTTGACCGGTGCGATGCGTCGCTCGATCAACACCAGCTCGTCCAGGGAGAAACCTCGCGCTAAAGAACTTGCTGTCTTCTGTTTGCGCGTGAACTTGGTGCGCCCGAAGTACACATCCCGCAGCCGCGACCAGGCACGCGCCCGGTCCGGAGCGAAGCCCGAGGCGAGTGCAACATCAAGGTCGAAGTCGGCCAGCGTCTCTAACGCTGCGGCCGACATCGCCTGCACTAACACCTCGAACGAATTCATACATAAAACGCTAAACCGTCAACAGAGAAAGTGCACCTGGCCTGTGGATAACTGGGCGTGGGGTCGTCGAAAAGCAGTCGAAAAGCAATGGCTTATCCACAGGCAATTTGACCTCGCGGCGAAACCCGCTAAGATACCCAACCGAAGTTTGAGCGATCCGTAAGGGTCGCGCTCAAGTTTCACCGAAGACCGTCGGTCACTTCCGTAAGGGAGTCGAAGGTATCCCATTCCAGGGATCGACCCACGCAGGAGAAACGAGGCTGGACTTGCGTCTGCCCCGTGCCTTCTGCACGGGGCATTTTTCATTGGTGCTCTGGGCGGATTGAAGGACATGAAGTATCGGAAGGAGGCGTGTGTCATGGCAAACCCGAAGAATGTTGCGGAACTTGCAGCTCTGAAGGAGAAGTTCGCTGAGGCGGACTCCATCGTGCTGACTGAGTACCGTGGCCTGACCGTCGGCCAGCTCCAGCAGCTGCGCGGCGATATGGGCTTTGATGTCGAGTACCACGTCGCCAAGAACACTCTCATCAAGATCGCTGCTAATGAGCAGGGCATTGAGGGTCTCGACGATCTTCTCACCGGCCCGACCGCTGTTGCGTTCATCAAGGGCGACGCGGCTGTTGATGCTGCGAAGGTGATGAAGAAGTTCAACAAGGACCACGACGCGTTCGTGATCAAGGGCGGCTTCATGGACGGTAACGTCCTGGACGCTTCCCAGATCGACGCTCTGGCTGAGATGGACAACCGCGAGACCACCCTTGCGAAGCTCGCTGGTGCGTTCGAGGGTTCTCTGGCAAAGGCTGCCGGCCTGTTCCAGGCTCCGGCCTCCAAGACGGCTCGTCTTGTCGCTGCGCTGCAGGACAAGCAGGAAGCCGCGTAAGCAAACTTTTACATCTGGGCTGCAGACGCCCACCTAAAGAAAGGAAGCCATCATGGCTAAGCTCACCAAGGACGAGCTCATTGAGCAGTTCAAGGAAATGACCCTCATCGAACTTTCCGAGTTCCTGAAGGAATTCGAGGAGGTCTTCGACGTGACCGCTGCTGCTCCGGTTGCAGTTGCTGCTGCTCCGGGCGCTGCTGGCGATGCTCCGGCTGCTGAGGAGAAGGACGAGTTCGACGTTGTCCTCGAGGACGCTGGCGACAAGAAGATCGGTGTCATTAAGGCTGTCCGCGAGCTCGTTCCGGGCCTGGGCCTGAAGGACGCTAAGGAAATGGTTGAGGGCACCCCGAAGGCCATCCTGGAAGGCGCTTCCAAGGACGACGCTGAGGCTGCTAAGGCTAAGCTCGAGGAGGCTGGCGCAAAGGTCACCCTCAAGTAAGAGCCTTTCGCTTTTCGACGACACCCCCGCCCACCGGTACGTTTACCGGCTGGCGGGGGTTTCGCTTGTCCTGCGCTAAGATTTCGGACCATGCTGCGTTTTTCCCGTTCCTTGGCCGCGTTGGTTGCTGGTGTGGGTATTGCGCTGGTGGTTGCTGGGATGTTGGCGCCGCGGGTGTTGTTGTCAGGGGAGCGGTTGCCGTTGGCGTTGGGGGATGCGACGTGGACGATTACGGATCCGGATGGCATGCGTGCGGGGGAGTCGGCGCCGGTGACGCGTCAGTTGCATTTGGAGGTGATGGAGCCTTCGGGGGATGAGCGGGCGGCTATTCGTGTGGGGGATTCGGTGCGAGCGGGTGAGGCGCCGGGGGATTTTGAGAATTTGGTGTCTGCGACGACGTGGTCGTATGAGTTGGATCGGGTGTCGGGTGAGGCGTTGTCGCCGGCGCAGGCGCAGGTAATTTTTGCGATGCCTGCTGCTCAGGTGGCGGTGAATGGTGTGTGGCTGAAATTCCCGTCGCCCGCGCCTGCGTCGGACGTGGACGTGTTTGATCCGGTGTTGCGTGGTTCGGCGGTGGCGCGGTTCGTCGATACGCAAGAGATCGGCGGACGCACCGTCAACCGCTACCAGCAGACGGTCGCTCCGACGAATATCGCGCAGCGCTACGCCGATCCGCGTAATACGTTGACGGTTGATGGTGAACGTACGTTCTTTACTCATGCGGCGGAGCGCGAGTTGCTTGTCGACGAGCAAACGGGCGTTGTTGTGGGCATCAACGAGCGTGTCGACGACTACTATGCCGACGCCGAGGGTAACGGCGTGCAGAACGTGCTGACCTATGACGGACGTATGGACGAGGCGCAGGTCACGGAACTTGTGCAGCGGGTTGGTCAGGCGCAGCCGAAGGCGGCCAATCCGTTGTTGTGGTGGATTGTCACCGGTGTCGGTGCGGTGTTGGCCCTGGTGGGGCTGATTGGTTCGGTTGTTTCGGCGCGTCGCAATTGACGAGTCGCGCGGGTGGGGTGGTAGGCTGCCCTCCAGCAACTTGGACAACGGCACCAGCCGGCACGGGTGCGTGAGGGTTGTAACGCGGGGGGGGGAGTGCCCGATAGGGCCCTTTACAATTTGTTAGCTTTTGTATAAGCTTGCTCGTTGCGCTGGAAGCCGTCTCCAGTACGTCATTGAAGCCTTGTGCATACGGATGAGAATTTCCTATTTGACAAGGTGATTTTGTTGTCTCTGGGGGCGGGTCTTCCGAAGCAGACCAAATGCTAACTTATCCTGCGGAAATGCCGCTGGACCGCGAAGCCAGACGCGGGCCGGTGAGCATCCGCCAGAGGTGCTGGAAGGACCCAACTTGGCAGTCTCAGACCAGACCATGAATATGGCTGAAATCCCGGGGGCTCCGGAACGTTATTCGTTCGCGAAGATTAACGAGCCCATTACCGTCCCGGGCTTGCTCGATGTGCAGCTCGAATCGTTCGCGTGGCTCGTCGGTACGTCGGAGTGGCGTGAGAATGAGCAGGCGAGCCGTGGCGACGATGCACGCGTCACCTCGGGCCTTGAGGACATTCTTGAGGAGCTCTCCCCGATCGAGGACTACTCGGGCAACATGAGCCTGACGTTGTCCGAGCCGCGCTTCGAAGACGTGAAGTACACGATCGACGAGTGCAAGGACAAGGACATCAACTACTCCGCGCCGCTCTATGTGACCGCGGAGTTCATTAACAACGACACGCAGGAGATTAAGTCCCAGACCGTGTTCATTGGCGATTTTCCGCTGATGACCGACAAGGGCACCTTCATTGTCAACGGCACCGAGCGTGTCGTTGTCTCCCAGCTGGTGCGCTCCCCAGGCGTGTACTTCGACGAGTCGATTGATAAGTCCACGGAGCGCCCGCTGCACTCCGTGAAGGTTATCCCGTCTCGCGGCGCTTGGCTCGAGTTCGACGTGGACAAGCGTGACACCGTTGGTGTGCGTATTGACCGTAAGCGTCGCCAGCCGGTTACCGTCCTGCTGAAGGCTCTGGGTTGGACCACGGAACAGATCACGGAGCGCTTCGGCTTCTCCGAGATCATGATGTCCACCCTGGAAAACGACGGTGTGAACAACACCGACGAGGCTCTGCTGGAGATTTACCGCAAGCAGCGTCCGGGCGAGCAGCCGACGCGTGACCTTGCGCAGTCCCTGCTGGAGAACTCGTTCTTCAAGGCGAAGCGTTACGACCTGGCTCGCGTGGGCCGTTACAAGGTCAACCGCAAGCTTGGTCTCGGCGGCGATCACGACGGTTTGATGACGCTGACCGAAGAGGACATTGCTACCACCCTCGAGTACTTGGTGCGTCTGCACGCAGGTGAGTCGGAGATGACCTCCCCGTCCGGTGAGATCATCCCGATCAACACCGACGACATCGACCACTTCGGTAATCGTCGTCTGCGCACCGTGGGTGAGCTGATCCAGAACCAGGTACGCGTTGGCCTGTCCCGTATGGAGCGCGTCGTGCGTGAACGCATGACCACCCAGGATGCGGAGTCGATTACCCCGACGTCGCTGATTAACGTGCGTCCGGTCTCCGCTGCGATCCGCGAGTTCTTCGGTACCTCGCAGCTGTCGCAGTTCATGGACCAGAACAACTCTCTGTCTGGCCTGACCCACAAGCGTCGTCTGTCTGCGCTTGGTCCGGGTGGTCTGTCGCGTGAGCGCGCCGGCATCGAGGTGCGAGACGTGCACCCGTCGCACTACGGCCGTATGTGCCCGATTGAGACCCCGGAAGGCCCGAACATTGGTCTGATTGGTGCGCTGTCCTCGTACGCGCGCGTCAACCCGTTCGGTTTCATTGAGACGCCGTACCAGAAGGTCGAAGACGGCAAGCTGACCGACCAGATTGATTACCTCACCGCCGACGAGGAGGACCGCTACGCCATTGCGCAGGCGGCCACCCCGATGGATAAGGACGGCAACCTCACCGGTGAGCGTATCGAGGTCCGCCTCAAGGACGGCGACATTGGCGTCGTCGGCCCGAAGGGCGTTGACTACCTGGATATTTCCCCGCGTCAGATGGTGTCCGTGGCTACGGCGATGATTCCGTTCCTCGAGCACGACGATGCAAACCGTGCCCTCATGGGTGCGAACATGCAGAAGCAGGCTGTGCCGCTGCTGCGCGCCGAGTCCGCATACGTGGCTACTGGTATGGAGCAGCGTGCTGCGTACGACGCCGGCGATACCGTCATTTCCAAGAAGGCCGGCGTGATTGAGAACGTCACGGGCGACTACATCACCGTCATGGATGATGAGGGTGGCCGCGACACCTACATGCTGCGCACCTTCGAGCGTACGAACCAGGGCACCTGCTACAACCAGACCCCGATCGTGAACGCGGGCGACCGCGTCGAGGCTGGTCAGGTTATCGCTGACGGCCCGGGCACCAAGGACGGCGAGATGGCTCTCGGCCGTAACCTGCTGGTTGCGTTCATGCCGTGGGAAGGCCACAACTACGAGGACGCCATCATCCTCAACCAGCGCGTGGTCGAGGAGGACATCCTCACCTCCGTGCACATCGAGGAGCACGAGATTGATGCCCGCGACACCAAGCTTGGTGCCGAGGAGATCACTCGTGAGATCCCGAACGTGTCCGAGGACGTGCTGAAGGATCTGGACGAGCGCGGCATCATCCGTATCGGTGCGGACGTGCGTGACGGCGACATCCTTGTCGGTAAAGTCACCCCGAAGGGCGAGACCGAGCTGACCCCGGAGGAGCGCCTGCTGCGCGCCATCTTCGGCGAGAAGGCCCGCGAGGTCCGCGACACCTCCCTGAAGGTGCCCCACGGTGAGCAGGGCAAGGTCATTGCTGTGCGTCGCTTCTCCCGTGAGGACGACGACGATCTGTCCCCGGGCGTGAACGAGATGATCCGCGTGTACGTGGCTCAGAAGCGCAAGATCCAGGACGGCGACAAGATGGCTGGCCGCCACGGCAACAAGGGTGTCGTGGGCAAGATCCTGCCTCAGGAAGACATGCCGTTCATGGCTGACGGCACCCCGGTGGACATCATTCTGAACACCCACGGTGTGCCGCGTCGTATGAACATCGGCCAGGTGCTCGAGGTCCACTTGGGCTGGCTGGCGAAGGCCGGCTGGACGGTGAACCCGGACGATCCGGCGAACGCTAAGTTGCTGGAGACCCTGCCGGAGCACCTGTATGACGTTCCGCCGGAGTCGCTGACCGCAACCCCGGTGTTCGACGGTGCGACCAACGACGAGATCGCAGGCCTGCTTGCTAACTCCAAGCCGAACCGCGACGGCGACGTCATGGTGGACGGCGACGGTAAGACCGTCCTGTTCGACGGCCGTTCCGGTGAGCCGTACAAGTACCCGATTTCGGTCGGTTACATGTACATGCTGAAGCTGCACCACCTGGTGGACGAGAAGATTCACGCTCGTTCCACTGGTCCGTACTCGATGATTACGCAGCAGCCGCTGGGCGGTAAGGCTCAGTTCGGTGGCCAGCGTTTCGGCGAGATGGAGGTGTGGGCAATGCAGGCTTACGGCGCTGCCTACACGCTGCAGGAGCTGCTGACCATTAAGTCGGATGACGTGGTCGGCCGTGTGAAGGTTTACGAGGCGATTGTCAAGGGCGACAACATCCCGGATCCGGGTATTCCGGAGTCTTTCAAGGTGTTGCTCAAGGAGTTGCAGTCCCTGTGCTTGAACGTGGAGGTTCTCTCTACTGATGGCACGCCGATGGAGCTCGACGGCGATGACGACGAGTTTGATCAGGCTGGCTCCTCGCTCGGCATTAACCTGTCCCGCGATGAGGGTGCAGCGGCGGATACCGCTTAGGCGCCAGGTGGTCGTCGTAAAGCAATTGCTTGTCGACGACCAAACGAACGCAATAGCCAACCACTTAAAAGAAAAGGAATTTTTACGTGTTTGACGTAAACCTCTTCGATGAGCTTCGCATCGGCCTGGCCACCGCCGACGACATTCGCCGTTGGTCCCACGGCGAGGTGAAGAAGCCTGAAACCATTAACTACCGCACGCTCAAGCCGGAAAAGGACGGCCTGTTCTGCGAGCGCATCTTCGGTCCGACCCGCGACTGGGAGTGTGCCTGCGGTAAGTACAAGCGTGTCCGCTACAAGGGCATCATCTGCGAGCGCTGCGGCGTCGAGGTGACCAAGTCCAAGGTGCGCCGTGAGCGGATGGGCCACATTGAGCTGGCTGCTCCGGTGACGCACATCTGGTACTTCAAGGGTGTGCCGTCGCGTCTGGGCTACCTGCTCGACCTGGCGCCGAAGGATCTTGAGCGCATCATTTACTTCGCGGCGAACATCATCACCTCGGTTGATGACGAGGCTCGACACAACGACATGTCCACCCTCGAGGCGGAGATGTTGATGGAGAAGAAGGATGTCGAGGACGACACCAACTCCGAGATCGCCGACCGTGCGCAGAAGTTGGAGGAGGACCTCGCTGAGCTCGAGGCTTCCGGTGCGACTGCTGCTGCCCGCAAGAAGGTGCAGAACGCTGCCGATAAGGAAATGCAGCACCTGCGCGAGGCTGGCGAGCGCGAGGTTGAGCGCCTCGACGAGATCTGGACCACCTTCCAGAAGCTCGCTCCGAAGCAGATGATTATCGACGAAAACCTCTACGAGGAACTCGTCGACCGTTACGAGGATTACTTCACCGGCGGCATGGGCGCCGAGGCAATCCAGACCCTGATCCGCAACTTCGACCTCGACGCCGAGGCTGAGGAGCTGCGCGGCATCATCGCCGAGGGCAAGGGCCAGAAGAAGGTCCGCGCCCTGAAACGTCTGCGCGTTGTCGCTGCGTTCCAGCGCTCGGGCAACGACCCGGCCGGCATGATCCTCGACGCCATCCCGGTGATCCCGCCGGAGCTCCGTCCGATGGTCCAGCTCGACGGTGGCCGTTTTGCCACCTCCGACCTGAACGACCTGTACCGCCGCGTGATCAACCGCAACAACCGTTTGAAGCGCATGATCGACCTGGGCGCACCAGAGATCATCGTGAACAACGAGAAGCGCATGCTGCAGGAGTCCGTTGACGCCCTGTTCGACAACGGTCGTCGTGGCCGTCCGGTCACCGGCCCGGGCACCCGTCCGCTGAAGTCCCTGTCTGATCTGCTCAAGGGCAAGCAGGGCCGCTTCCGCCAGAACCTGCTGGGTAAGCGTGTGGACTACTCCGGCCGTTCCGTGATTATCGTCGGCCCGCAGCTGAAGCTGCACGAGTGTGGTCTGCCGAAGCGTATGGCGCTCGAGCTGTTTAAGCCGTTCGTGATGAAGCGCCTCGTCGATAATGACTACGCGCAGAACATCAAGTCCGCCAAGCGCATGGTGGAGCGTCAGCGCCCTGAGGTGTGGGACGTCCTCGAAGAGGCGATTTCCGAGCACCCAGTGCTGCTCAACCGTGCGCCGACCCTGCACCGTCTGGGTATCCAGGCGTTCGAGCCGAAGCTGGTCGAGGGTAAGGCAATTCAGCTGCACCCGCTGGCCTGTGAAGCATTCAACGCCGACTTCGACGGCGACCAGATGGCAGTCCACCTGCCGCTGTCCGCAGAGGCGCAGGCTGAGGCCCGCATCCTGATGCTGTCCTCCAACAACATCCTGTCCCCGGCATCCGGCAAGCCGCTGGCAATGCCGCGCCTGGACATGGTGACCGGCCTGTACTTCCTGACCATGCTCAAGGGCCCGCAGGAAATCGGCGGCGAGGGCGCATATGCACCTGCCGACGAAAACGGTCCGGAGCGCGGCGTCTACTCGTCCTACCGTGAGGCCATCATGGCTTACGACCTGGGCGTGCTTGGCCTGCAGGCACCGATCAAGGTGCGCATCGATCACCTGCGTCCGACGGAGGAGATCGAGGCAGAGCAGTTCCCGGATGGTTGGACGAAGGGTCAGCCGTGGATGATGGAGACCACCCTTGGTCGCATCATGTTCAACGAGCTCATGCCGTTTAACTTCCCGTACCAGGAAGGCGCCATGGTCCGTAAGGGCGGTGGCGGCGGCAAGGTGCTGCTCGGCGACATCATCCAGTCCATGGTTGAGCAGTACCCGATGATCACCGTCGCTCAGGTGCTGGACAAGATGAAGGACGCTGGCTTCTACTGGTCCACCCGTTCCGGCGTCACCATCTCCATGTCCGACGTGCTGATTCTCCCGAACAAGAACGAAGTCCTCGAGCAGTACGAGAAGGAAGCCGAGGCCATCGAGCGCAAGTTCTGGGAGAAGGGTGCGCTTACGGAGGAAAACCGTTACGACCGTCTGGTCGAGCTGTGGCAGGATGCCACCAACAAGGTTGGTCAGGCCGTGGAGGACCTGTACCCGGACGACAACCCGATTCCGATGATCGTGAAGTCCGGTGCTGCAGGTAACATGCGTCAGATCTGGACCCTGGCCGGCATGAAGGGCATGGTCGTGAACTCGCGTGGTGAGTACATCACGCGCCCGATCAAGACCTCTTTCCGCGAAGGCCTGTCCGTGATGGAGTACTTCAACAACTCCCACGGTTCCCGTAAGGGTCTTGCCGATACCGCTCTGCGTACCGCTGACTCGGGCTACCTCACCCGTCGTCTGGTGGACGTGGCGCAGGACGTCATCGTCCGCGAGGAGGACTGTGGCACCCGTCAGGGCGTCAAGGTTCCTGTTGCCGTGGAAAACGCTGGCGTTTTCCACCGCCACGACCTGGTCGAGACCTCTGTCTCCGGCCGTGTTCTGGCTGCGGATGCCACCGACGCTGATGGCAAGGTCATCGCCGAGGCTGGTACCGAGTTGAGCGAGCAGCGTATCGACGACCTCGTGGCCGCCGGCATCACCGAGGTCAAGGTTCGCTCCGTGCTGACCTGCCAGACCCCGACCGGTGTCTGCGCGAAGTGCTACGGCAAGTCCATGGCCTCCGGTCACCTCGTCGACATCGGCGAAGCCGTCGGCATCGTGGCTGCACAGTCCATTGGTGAGCCGGGTACTCAGCTGACCATGCGTACCTTCCACCAGGGTGGTGTCGGTGGCGACATTACCGGTGGTCTGCCGCGTGTCCAGGAGCTCTTCGAGGCCCGCGTTCCGAAGAACCGCGCCCCGATCGCTTCCGTGGCCGGCACGATCTCGCTCGAGGACGAAGGCAACTTCTGGACCCTGACCATCCACCCGGATGACGGTTCCGACGTGGTGGTCTACGAGAAGCTGTCCAAGCGCCAGGGCCTGGCCCAGGTTCGCCGCCCGATGGAGTCCAACCCGGACGCCATGATCGAGCGTGGCCTGCGCGAGGGTGACCACGTCGAGGTGGGCGAGCGCCTGCTTCGCGGTGCTGCTGACCCGCACGACGTGCTCGAGGTTCTCGGCCGTCGCGGTGTGGAGAAGCACCTTATCGACGAGGTCCAGGCCGTGTACCGCACCCAGGGTGTGTCCATCCACGACAAGCACATCGAGATCATCATCCGCCAGATGCTGCGTCGCGGCACCGTGATCGACTCGGGTACCACCGAGTTCCTTCCGGGCACGCTCGTTGACCTGTCGGAGGCACGCCAGGTCAACGCCGCTGCTGTGGCAGACGGTGGCGAGCCGGCCGAGATGCGCTCCGAGATCATGGGCATCACCAAGGCATCGCTGGCTACCGAGTCCTGGCTGTCGGCCGCGTCCTTCCAGGAGACCACCCGTGTGCTCACGGACGCTGCGATTAACAAGCGATCCGACAAGCTCATCGGCCTGAAGGAGAACGTGATCATCGGTAAGTTGATCCCGGCTGGTACCGGTATCTCCCGCTACCGCAACATCCAGGTCAAGCCGACCGAGGCGGCACGCTCCGCGGCGTACGCCATCCCGACCTTCGGCGATTCCATCTACGGCGACGAAGGCTACGGCGAATTCACCGGCGCTTCGGTGCCGATGGAAGAGTTCGGCTACGAGGAGCTCTAAAGGCAGCCCCAGCATTCTGGCTTAGCTAGGTCTGCT
The DNA here is from genome assembly GCF_001806995.1 of Corynebacterium sp. HMSC11D10. Taxonomy (NCBI): domain Bacteria; kingdom Bacillati; phylum Actinomycetota; class Actinomycetes; order Mycobacteriales; family Corynebacteriaceae; genus Corynebacterium; species Corynebacterium sp. HMSC11D10. Next base: position 172,728 of record NZ_KV787028.1, on the reverse strand, counting down.
TCAAAGCCCGGCATCCCCGCTGAGGGGAGGCCGGGCTTTTTGTTGTGCTGATACTAAATGCGAGCACCGCGGGCTGCGCGCACGATTCCTACGCCACCCATGAGTGCGAGCCCGCGAACATGGATGACCGGAGCATCGGCGGGAATCTCAGCGAGAGAAAACCTGCACGATGAGTGGGTTTCCACCCCGAAACCACCCATGATTCCAATTCCTGCATCGACGACTCGGACATCGTCTGGCACGATGATCTCGATGCCACCCATGATGGCGAATGCGTTGATCTCGGTCTCGTGAGAACTCAACCTCGCCTCGCGCAGATCGATTGAGCTTCCGCCCATCACGGTGAAGGAGGTGTGCGTCGGAGCTACCAACCAGTCGCCGCCTCGCTCGCTGCCTCCCATGACTGCAAGGCTGAAGCCGGAGCCGCCGGATTCGCCGGTGACGTAGTTCCTCACTCCTGAAGGGCGCTGGGCCGGAGGATGGGGTTGGGCGGTGACGGGGGAGAGATCGTCGATAAGCGCAGGAAGCTCATCGACAAAGGTTGCCTCGTAGAGCATGCGAGAGCGCTCGTCGAACTCGTTGACGGAGAGCTGTCCATCGACGAATGCATCGTGAAGGAAGGCGGCGGCACGGTCGCGTTCCGCGCTGCTCAGTCGCTTACGGGGGAGGTTCGCATCGCTCATGCCACGAAAGCTAGCACGGATTTGCCGTCATGCCTTGGCGTGTTGTAAATTATCTGAGGTTTCGCCCGTGTGAATCGGTGCGAAGTTAAACGAACTCCATGCGACTCGTTCACTAGGTAGTTCATGCAAACGGCAGGGCCCCGGAAGAAGAGCCCCTATTTTTGCATGTATGGCCATGTGTGAGCGGGACGCGCGAACAGAAAGGGCTTGAATGCCTACTATTCAGCAGCTGGTCCGCAAGGGCCGCCACTCCAAGAGCGCGAAGGTGGCTACTGCTGCGCTGAAGGGCTCTCCGCAGCGCCGCGGCGTGTGCACCCGCGTGTACACCACCACCCCGAAGAAGCCGAACTCTGCACTGCGTAAGGTCGCCCGTGTGCGCCTGACCTCCGGTGTCGAGGTCTCCGCTTACATTCCGGGCGAGGGCCACAACCTGCAGGAGCACTCCATGGTGCTCGTGCGCGGCGGCCGTGTGAAGGACCTCCCGGGTGTGCGCTACAAGATCGTTCGTGGCGCCCTCGATACCCAGGCAGTGAAGGACCGTAAGCAGGCACGTTCCCGCTACGGCGCGAAGAAGGGACAGTAATCAATGCGTAAGCAGCAAGCACCGAAGCGTCCCATCGTTAAGGATCCGGTATACGAGTCCGAGCTGGTCACCCAGCTTGTGAACAAGATCCTGCAGGACGGCAAGAAGTCCACCGCCGAGCGCATCGTCTACGGCGCACTCGAGATCTGCCGCGAGAAGACCGGCACCGATCCGGTGGGCACCCTGGAAAAGGCTATCGGCAACGTTCGCCCGGACCTCGAGGTTCGCTCCCGCCGTGTTGGTGGCGCAACCTACCAGGTCCCGGTTGACGTCAAGCCGGAGCGCTCCACCACTCTCGCCCTGCGTTGGCTGGTCACCTTTACCCGCCAGCGTCGTGAGAACTCGATGATCGAGCGTCTCGCCAACGAGATCCTGGATGCTTCCAACGGTCTCGGCGCATCCGTGAAGCGTCGCGAGGATGTCCACAAGATGGCAGAGGCCAACCGCGCCTTCGCCCACTACCGCTGGTAAGAGCTGGAAGCGAGATGATCGTCGGCAAACCCCGAAACTGCATATGTGTCCCCTCGTGGGGCCCGCGTTTTCGGGGTTTTCGTCGATAAGCACAAGCTCGCGCTGCCATTTGAGCAACAAAGTGGCAGAATTGACTAACGACAACTAACCGACAAAGACGCTTCACCGCGTCGACGACATTAAGTTGGGGTAACAAACGTGGCACAAGAAGTGCTTAAGGACCTGCACAAGGTCCGCAACATCGGCATCATGGCCCACATTGACGCCGGTAAGACCACCACCACCGAGCGCATCCTGTTCTACACGGGCATCAACCGCAAGGTCGGCGAAACCCACGACGGTGGCGCAACCACCGACTGGATGGATCAGGAGAAAGAGCGCGGCATCACCATTACGTCCGCAGCTGTGACCTGTTTCTGGAACAACAACCAGATCAACATCATTGACACCCCGGGTCACGTGGACTTCACCGTTGAGGTGGAGCGCTCCCTGCGCGTGCTCGATGGTGCTGTCGCCGTGTTCGACGGCAAGGAAGGCGTTGAGCCGCAGTCCGAGCAGGTGTGGCGTCAGGCTGCGAAGTACGACGTACCGCGTATCTGCTTCGTCAACAAGATGGACAAGCTGGGTGCAGACTTCTTCTACACCGTCGGCACCATTGTCGACCGCCTCGGCGCTAAGCCGTTGGTAATGCAGATTCCGATCGGCGCTGAGGACGACTTCGACGGCGTCGTCGATCTGCTCGAGATGAAGGCTCTGCAGTGGCCGGGCAAGGTTGAGACCGGCACGCCGCCTCAGATCACCGAGATCCCGGAGGACCTCAAGGAGCTCGCAGAAGAGTACCGCGAGAAGCTTCTCGAGACCGTTGCTGAGTCCGACGAAGAGCTCATGGAGAAGTACTTCGGTGGCGAAGAACTCACCATCGAGGAAATCAAGGGCGCCATCCGCAAGCTCACCGTGAACTCCGAGATCTACCCGGTGTTCTGCGGTACCGCATACCGCAACAAGGGCATCGAGCCGATCCTCGACGCTGTTGTTGACTACCTGCCGAGCCCGCTGGACATCGGCGAGGTGCGTGGCACCTCCGTCGACGGCTCCGAGGAACTCTTCCGTAAGCCGTCCGTCGAAGAGCCGTTCTCCGCACTGGCCTTCAAGATCGCCGTGCACCCGTTCTTCGGCAAGCTCACCTACGTGCGCGTCTACTCCGGCCAGGCTATTCCGGGCGAGCAGATGCTCAACTCCACGAAGTCCAAGAAGGAGCGCGTGGGCAAGCTCTTCCAGATGCACGCGAACAAGGAGAACCCGGTCGAGCACGCAGACGCCGGCAACATCTACGCGTTCATCGGCCTGAAGGAAACTACGACCGGCGACACGCTGTGCAACCCGGATCACCCGATCATCCTCGAGTCTATGGACTTCCCGGACCCGGTTATCCAGGTGGCCATCGAGCCGAAGACCAAGGCTGACCAGGAGAAGCTCGGTACCGCTATTCAGAAGCTTGCTGAAGAGGACCCGACCTTCACCGTCCAGCTCGACGAAGAGACCGGCCAGACCGTCATCGGCGGCATGGGCGAGCTCCACCTCGACGTGCTGGTGGACCGCATGAAGCGCGAGTTCAAGGTTGAGGCAAACATCGGTTCCCCGCAGGTTGCTTACCGCGAGACCATTCGCAAGAAGGTCGAGTCCCTCGACTTCACCCACAAGAAGCAGACCGGTGGTTCGGGCCAGTTCGCAAAGGTCATCGTCACCATCGAGCCGTACAACCCGGATCCGGAGACCCTGGAAGAGGGCGAGTCCGCAACCTACAAGTTCGAGAACGCCGTCACCGGTGGTCGTGTGCCGAAGGAATACATCCCGTCCGTCGACGCTGGTATCCAGGACGCAATGCAGTACGGCTACCTCGCTGGCTACCCGCTGGTGAACATCAAGGCCACCCTCGAGGACGGCGCTTACCACGACGTCGACTCTTCGGAAATGGCGTTTAAGATCGCTGGCTCCCAGGTCCTCAAGGAAGCTGTTGCTAAGGCGAAGCCGGTTCTGCTTGAGCCGGTCATGGCTGTTGAGGTCGTAACCCCGGAGGAGTACATGGGCACCGTTAACGGTGACATCAGCTCCCGCCGTGGCCAGGTCTACGCCATGGAAGATCGCTCCGGCGCAAAGGTCGTCCGTGCGAAGGTGCCGCTGTCCGAGATGTTCGGCTACATCGGCGACCTGCGTTCCTCGACCGCTGGCCGTGCAAACTTCACCATGGTGTTCGACTCCTACGCTGAGGTTCCGCAGAGCGTCGCGCAGGAGATCATCGAGAAGCGCAACGGCAACTAAGCCGCCTTCTCCCGCCAGCTGCGTGCCAGCAGCTGGCGTATAAGGGAGAACCCCTAGCGGGGTAGCGGTCGCGCTGAGGCAACGCAACAACGGGCGTTGTCTGAGCCGGCCGTTACCCTCTAGGTTGGTCCGGGGAATCGGATCGGCCAGTTTGAAAAACGGCCTTTTTGAACCTAGGATCTTGTAACTGGCACATTGTGAAATGGCTCCCGTCGCTATATCCGTTTTGGGCTGTAGCGGTTGGGCGTAAGCAAACCACGTGGCTGCGAAGGTCGTAGCCACCATGAAGTCCAGGAGGACAATCAGTGGCAAAGGAAAAGTTCGAGCGCACTAAGCCGCACGTGAACATCGGCACCATTGGTCACGTCGACCACGGCAAGACCACCACCACCGCTGCGATCACCAAGGTACTGGCAGACCAGTACCCGGAGGAGAACAAGGCCTTCGACTACGCGATGATCGATAAGGCTCCGGAGGAGCGCGAGCGCGGCATTACCATCAACATCTCCCACGTGGAGTACAACACCCCGAAGCGTCACTACGCACACGTCGACGCCCCGGGCCACGCCGACTACATCAAGAACATGATTACCGGCGCTGCTCAGATGGACGGCGCAATCCTCGTGGTTGCTGCTACCGACGGCCCGATGCCGCAGACCCGTGAGCACGTTCTGCTCGCTCGCCAGGTTGGCGTTCCGTACATCCTCGTTGCACTGAACAAGTGCGACATGGTCGACGACGAAGAGATCATCGAGCTCGTCGAGATGGAGGTTCGCGAGCTGCTGGCTGAGCAGGACTACGACGAGGAAGCACCGATCGTCCACATCTCCGCTCTGAAGGCTCTTGAGGGCGATGAGAAGTGGGTTCAGTCCATCGTTGACCTCATGCAGGCTTGCGACGACTCCATCCCGGATCCGGAGCGCGAGACCGACAAGCCGTTCCTGATGCCGATCGAGGACATCTTCACCATTTCCGGCCGCGGCACCGTGGTTACCGGTCGTGTGGAGCGTGGCGTCCTCAACCTCAACGACGAGGTCGAGATCATCGGTATCCGCGAGAAGTCCCAGAAGACCACCGTCACCTCCATCGAGATGTTCAACAAGCTTCTCGACACCGCTGAGGCTGGCGACAACGCTGCACTGCTGCTGCGTGGTCTGAAGCGCGAGGACGTCGAGCGCGGCCAGGTCATCATCAAGCCGGGCGCTTACACCCCGCACACCAAGTTCGAGGGCTCCGTCTACGTGCTGTCCAAGGACGAGGGCGGCCGTCACACCCCGTTCTTCGACAACTACCGTCCGCAGTTCTACTTCCGCACCACCGACGTGACCGGTGTTGTGAAGCTGCCGGAGGGCACCGAGATGGTTATGCCGGGCGACAACGTCGACATGACCGTCGAGCTCATCCAGCCGGTCGCTATGGACGAGGGCCTGCGCTTCGCTATCCGCGAGGGCTCCCGCACCGTCGGCGCTGGCCGCGTTACCAAGATCCTCGACTAATTCGAGTCGATCTGACGTAACCGTCGGATAAACGCCAAGGCCGCCTCTCCCGTTTGGGAGGGGCGGCCTTTTGCATGCCCTGAGGGGGGTTTATGGTCTGAGGTGTGCAGGACCCAACACGTATCCCGAAGATTCTGGCCGCGCTTCAAGAGGTTTGGGAGGGGCAACCAGATTTGAGCCTCGGCCAATTATTTGGGGTATTGGGCAATCGTGGGCTGGGGTGGGACTCAACTGACGCAGAGGCGCTCGCAGTTCTTCAGCAGCTCTCTCAGGAGCATCCTTCGCTTGTCGACAACACCTCCGCCCCCATTACCTTCACCATCGTCGAACCGCACCTGCAGGTTACCTTGGTGGACGGAAATGTGGTGGTGCGAAGCGCGGCGCACCCAGGGCGAATGCCGTCGGTGTGGCGGTATGCGTCGATGCGACGTACCGGTCCGGGGTTACCGCTCGTGTTAACTGATGTGGAGGGGGTGGAACATCGGCTGGGGATTGTCCGTCATTTGAAGCTTTTTACGCCGGGGGAGAGTCGCTCGTTGGCGGGATTGCTGCAAGATAGCGTAGGAGCGAACCGGTGGTTGGTGGCGCTGGAAGATGGCGCAAGGGCTGTGGTCGGCAGCCGGATCCGTCGTTGGGTACAGGCGCGTCGTGATGTTGACGTGGATACCTTCGCCTGGGCACGCATTCTTCAATGCGAGGCGGGGGCGGACATGACAATCGCCCCAGCCTCCGGTGGGGAGCCGGTGGTGCTGGGGCGAGTTACCGCGGTGTTGCCGCTGGAAGTTCAGGAGGAAGCCTAGACAGCCGCGAAGCCGCGTTTAGGCGGAGATCCTATCGAATTGCAGCTTCCATACGGTATCGATGTCCATGGTGTGGCTTGCGAGCCGGAAATCGTCGTCTGCGGCCTCGATAGCGCGGATGGCGCTTTCCAACGGGTAGTTCGGGTTCGCGGTGACGGTGAACGTGACGGTCGGGCGTTGGCCGACCATAGCGACGCGGCTGTCGGCGCGTTGGACTTCGTCGAGACGCTGGATGGTGTTGCAGGCTGCCTCGGCGACGCGCTGAACGTTGATTACCGTGTCACCGTGCGCGGCATCGGCTGGCACGATGTTGCCGTTGGAGAACGCGCGGGAGCGTAGATTTGCAAGCAAGATCCACAATCCCAACACGGCCAGGACAATAGCGGCGGCGATAAGCGCCTTGGTATACCAGTCCTCGTAGGCGAGGTACGTCACGCGGCTGCGGTCGATGTCGCGGAGGAAAACGCTCAGGTACGGGATTTCCCAGTACTCCGCAATGGGGAATAGGGCCACAACGACCATCAACAGGCCGAGCAGGAACGTGACCAGACGGTTGAAGAAGCTCAATGCTTTGGTCATCGGTGCACCTCCGGGGGACGGACGTCGGACACTTCGGGCGTCGACTGCGTCGTGGTGGCGACTTGTGCCTGAGGCGTTTCCTTAGGCAACACCTTCACGGACACCGCAGGAGGCGCGGCGAGGCTCTTGAGCTCGCTGTTGAGCGATCGCGTGATGCGTTCTTGCATTGCGGGGCCGGAGCCGTCGTCGACAACCTGTACCTTGACCGACTTGCGGGTCGCCTTGGAGCGTACTTGCTCTCCACCGAGGTCGCTGTGAACCGTGTTGGTGGACTTTCGTGCCACATCGACGGGACGGGTCCAGATAGACACTGGGGAGTTCACTCGGACAAACCGGTGCGGGCGGGGTTTGAGCGCAACCACGATGAGCACAAGGCCGACCAAGGCCAGCAGGCACGCAATGATGACGGCGGGGATCTCTGTGGTGAACGAGCCGAGGAACTCAAACGCGCGACCAAACCAGGACTGCTCGGGTGATTCCGACTCGTAGGTGTAGTACCAGAGGTCACGCGCGCCGACACCCGCTAAAGCGATGAGGAGCAGGCTGATGAGGACTGCGATCCAGCGCGATGCAGGGGTGCCTAGCGGTTCGTCGCCGGGGTGTGGCCCGACTGGGCGGGCGCTAGTTGGTTCGGTCATAGTACTTCACCACCGGTTCTATCGTGATCTGCTGAAGTGGCTTCGGCTGTGGGGCCTGTGGGATGACCACGGGCTTCGGAGCCGGGCCGCGCGGGCTTGTTGGGCGCGCACTGGGCTGGATTGTCACCGGCTTGAGCGGCTGCCTATCTACGGTGATATCGCGCAACGGTCGCTGCCACGGCACCTCAACCGGCCGCATGTGCCCGAACGCCTTGACAGCGATCGGGGCGAGGGGCTGCAACGCTGGCAGCGACGGGGCGCGCAGAGCCACGGGCATGGGCGTCTCTGGGGCGAACGGCTCGAGTGGCTCGGGCACGTCAACGCCAGAAACGGTGACCGGTTTGGGCGGTTTCGGGGTTCGCACGCTTGGGGGAGTTGGTGTGGTGACGGCACGCATGTCGTCGACAAGCGATCGCGCTTCGATCGGCGCCAGTTCCTCGCGCTCGTTGGTCACGGGGTGCGTGATCTCGGTGGGAGAAACCTGGATGGGCTCTGGGATGATGAAAGCATCGTGGGTCGCAACATCGTCCCAGGTCACGCGGGAACCATCGTCGAGCGATTCGACGTTGGCAACGGTGACGTTGACGCGGGAGACATCCATCCCTGCGAGGGTGCGGATGTGGGCGATGATGGTGGCGCGCACAGCGTCCGTAATCGCCGCGACGGGCGCGGGGTAGGACGTGGCAATCTCGGCATCGATGGCGACAAGGCCCGTCGTGCGGTCGATGTGTGCCTCGATGCGCGGAAGGCTGCGGCCCGCCAGGCCCGCCAATTTCGCGTCGATGTTGCGGGATCCCGGCACTGTTGAGGCCGCCACTTCCGCCACGCGCTCGATGGTGCGTTCGCTGACGTGGTAGAAGGAAGTGTCCATCAGCTATTGCTCCGGCCGGTTCCGTTGCCGATGATGCTAGCTAGGTCGAGGCGGCCGTCGAGTTGGGCGCCTACTACGCCGCCGAGGATGGTAAACAGCAGCAGCCAGAGTAGGCCGGCCCAGCCACCGAATGTGACGAAGAAGGCAACGATGACGCCGATGATGACGCCGGTCAGTGCCTTGTTGGCAAAGAGATTCATTGTTAAACCACGTTTCGGGTTGTTGTGTGAGGTGCGGGGGCGTAGCCCGTGTTGCTGCTATTGCGCATCGCCGGCGATGACGTCCACGAACTCGGCGTCCGAAGCGCTCAGCGCTGCGGCGCGTACGTCTTCGGCGACCTCGTGGACGTTGCGTCCTGAGGCGACGTCGAAGGTGAAGTGGACTTCGAGGCCTGCTTTGCCGTTGCGTGAGACAGATCGGATGCCTTCGATGCGTTGGTGCGGCAAGTAGGTTGCGATTTCGCCGAGTCGGCCGCCGTAGAGTTTTGCTACTCCGTTGACGGCGAGTGTGGCGTCGCGGACGCCCTCCGCAACCTCTTGGGTAACGGGGGTGTTGGCCATGATTACTGGATCTGCTGGTTTACAGACTGGTTGACTGCCTGGTAGTTGCCGTCGTCGTAGTTCTCACCTGCGGTCTCCTGCTCCGGCAGGTTGACGTCGTGGACGGTGACATCGACGCGGTCGACGATCAGGCCGGTCATGCGGGTGATGGCGACGGTGATGTTTTCGCGAATGGCGTTTGCAAGCTCGTGGATGGCGACACCGTACTCGGCGATGATGGCAACTGCGACGGATGCGTGGCCGTCCTCGACTGCCACATTGACGCCCTGCTGGACGTTGGTGGAGGAGGTCAGGGACTCGCGGACTGCGCCCCACATGCGGGCTGCGCCGCCGCCGAGGTTGTGGACGCCGGAGACTTCGCGTGCTGCGATGCCGGCGATCTTGCCAACAACGTTGTCGTCGATAACAGTGCTGCCGTGCTCGGTTTCGAGGTTTTCGTTGCGCGGGCGCTGCTTCTCGGTCTCGGTTGCGGTCGAGGTGGTTGCTGGGGTGTTCTTTGCAGTGTTGTTTGCAGCGTTGTTTGCGTTCTGGTCGGCCATGACGGTCCTTTCAACTGTGATGTTCATGTTCCGAGTGCGCCTATATAGATGACGCGCACGGTATGGGAACAAGGGTACACAGGTTGTCGTCGTCAAGCGGGCTTGCGTTGGTGGCAACCTTGTGTTTTAATACGCAGGTTGCCTTGACATGGGTTGACGGAAGTCGGCCGGTGGCTCGGCAAACATGACACCTTCCAGTCGGAAGACCGGTGAAGGGGCCATGGCAAATAAACAGCGGCAGTACGCGAGGGTCACGCACCCTTCCGTGTCTGATACCCGGGCATATTGCTTGTCGACGATGACGTGTCGGCCAACAACGTGCCTTGGCGGAAGCACTGAGCGTCGGCGCGTTTATTGCGCAGGTCTCAACTTCCGGATGTGTCATGACAGTCAGAAAAGACACTGGCGTTGAGCCAAGGGCCCAGCCCGGACAACGTTATAGAGAAACTAGAAGCTACAAACCCCACCGCTTCGGCCCGTTTCTCACTCCGTTCGAAACGAGCGGGAGAGAGAAGGACGAACGTGGGGATGCGAGGAAGAGGTAAGCGTGGCGGGACAGAAGATCCGCATCAGGCTGAAGGCCTACGATCACGAGGCGATCGACGCATCCGCGAAGAAGATCGTCGAGACGGTCACCCGTACGGGTGCCCGCGTCGTCGGCCCGGTGCCGTTGCCAACCCAGAAGAACGTGTACGCCGTGATTCGTTCTCCCCACAAGTACAAGGATTCTCGCGAGCACTTCGAGATGCGCACTCACAAGCGCCTCATCGACATTCTCGACCCGACGCCGAAGACGGTAGACGCGCTTATGCGCATTGATCTGCCGGCCAGCGTCGACGTGAACATCCAGTAGAGCAATCCCCAACGTAAGTAGTGGAGAACTAACACATGTCTGACAACCAGATCAAGGGCATTCTGGGCAAGAAGCTCGGCATGACCCAGATCTTCGACGAGGAGAACCGCGTTATCCCGGTTACCGTCGTCGAGGCTGGGCCGTGCGTTGTCACCCAGATCCGTACCCCTGAGACCGATGGCTACTCCGCCATCCAGATCGCTTACGGCGACATCGATCCCCGTAAGGCTAAGAAGCCGCAGGCTGGCCACTTCAAGAAGGCTGGCGTCAACCCGCGTCGCTACGTTGCTGAGATCCGCATGGACGACACCTCGGGCTACGAGCTCGGCCAGGAGTTCAATGCAACGATCTTCGAAGGCGACACCTTCGTCGACGTCGCAGGCACCACCAAGGGCCACGGCTACGCCGGTGCCATGAAGCGCCACGGCTTTGCCGGCCAGGGTGCTTCCCACGGTAACCAGGCTGCCCACCGTCGTGTGGGTTCCATCGGCGCCTGCGCGACCCCGGGTCGCGTGTTCAAGGGCACCCGTATGGCTGGCCGCATGGGCGGTAACCGCGTTACCACCCAGAACCTGAAGATTCAACGCATCGACGGCGACAACAACCTCATCCTGATCAAGGGCGCCATCCCTGGCGCAAAGGGTTCCGTTGTTACCGTCAAGACCGCAGTGAAGGGCGGTGCTCACGCATGACGAAGCTGACGCTTGACGTCCACACCGCAGACGGAGCTACCAAGGGTTCCGTCGACCTGCCGGCCGAGTACTTCGACCGCGAGGTATCCGTGGCACTCATGCACCAGGTTGTGAATGCACAGCTTGCTGCTAAGCGCCAGGGTACCCACGCAACGAAGACCCGCGGCATGGTTTCCGGCGGCGGCAAGAAGCCGTTCCGCCAGAAGGGCACCGGTCGCGCCCGTCAGGGTTCGATCCGTGCTCCGCACTACACCGGTGGTGGCATTGTGCATGGTCCGCAGCCGCGTTCCTACGCACAGCGCACCCCGAAGAAGATGATCAAGGCTGCCCTCGCTGGCGCTTTGACCAACCGTGCGCAGAACGAGCGCATCCACATCGTGGAGGATCTCGTCCCGGGCCAGACCCCGTCGACGAAGTCCGCTCGTGCATTCATCGAGCGCCTCACCGACCGCAAGTCGGTCCTGCTGGTGATCGGCCGTGATGATCAGAATTCCCGTCTCTCCGCAAGGAACCTTCCGGGCGTCCAGATCATTGAGCCGGCTCAGCTGAACACCTACGACGTCCTCAACGCTGATGACGTTGTGTTCTCGGTCGAGGCACTCCACACCTTCATCAACCGCGGCGCAGCTGTTGCCGCCGCTGCGGAGGAGGAGAAGTAAATGGCAAAGATCGCTAACCCGCGCGACATCATCATCGCCCCGGTGCTCTCTGAGAAGAGCTACGGCCTGATGGAGCAGAACACGTACACCTTCTACGTGTCCCCGTCCGCGAACAAGACCCAGATCAAGATTGCCGTGGAAGAGATTTTCGGCGTCGACGTCGCTTCGGTGAACACCGTCAACCGTGAGGGCAAGCGCAAGCGCTCCCGCACCGGTTTCGGTAAGCGTAAGGACACCAAGCGCGCCTACGTCACTCTCCGCGAGGGCAGCGACTCCATCGACATCTTCGGCGGTGCGACCGCGTAACCCGCGGCTCGCTGAAGAGACGATAGAAAAGGAACCACTATGGCTATTCGTAAGTACAAGCCGACAACTCCGGGTCGCCGTGCCAGCTCCGTGTCCGCGTTCGACGAGATCACTCGCTCGACCCCGGAAAAGACGCTGCTGCGCCCGCTCCCGAAGAAGGGTGGCCGTAACACCCACGGCCACATCACCACTCGTCACCGCGGCGGCGGCCACAAGCGTCGCTACCGTGTGATCGACTTCCGCCGCTCCGACAAGGACGGCGTGCTGGCAAAGGTTGCTCACATCGAGTACGACCCGAACCGCACCGCGAACATCGCACTGCTGCACTACTACGACGGTGAGAAGCGCTACATCATCGCCCCGAAGGGCCTGAAGCAGGGCACCATCGTCGAGGCTGGCCCGAACGCGGACATCAAGGTTGGCAACAACCTGCCGCTGCGCAACATCCCGACCGGTACGACCATCCACGCTGTGGAGCTCAAGCCGGGCGCAGGCGCAAAGCTGGCTCGTTCCGCTGGCGCGTCCATCCAGCTGCTGGGTAAGGAAGGCAACTACGCAGTTTTGCGTATGCCGTCTTCCGAAATCCGCCGCGTGGACATCCGCTGCCGTGCAACTGTTGGTGAGGTCGGCAACGCTGACCAGATCAACATCCGTTGGGGCAAGGCTGGTCGTATGCGCTGGAAGGGCTGGCGCCCGACCGTGCGTGGTGTGGTTATGAACCCGGTCGACCACCCGCACGGTGGTGGCGAGGGCAAGACCTCCGGTGGTCGTCACCCGGTCTCGCCGTGGGGCCAGAAGGAAGGCCGCACCCGCAACCCGAACCGCTATTCCAACAACATGATCGTGCGACGTCGTCGCTCGAAGAAGCGCTAAGAGGAGGTAAACAGACATGCCACGTAGCCTTAAGAAGGGCCCGTTCGTCGACGAGCACCTCCTCAACAAGGTGGATGCTCAGAACGAGGCAGGCACCAAGCAGGTCATCAAGACCTGGTCGCGCCGTTCGACCATTCTCCCCGATTTCATCGGTCACACTTTCGCCGTCCACGACGGTCGTAAGCACGTGCCGGTGTTCGTGGACGAGTCCATGGTTGGCCACAAGCTCGGCGAGTTTGCACCGACCAAGACCTTTAAGGGTCACGTCAAGGAACAGAAGGGACGTCGATAAGCAATGGCTGACACCATCACCACTGCATCCGCGACTGCCAAGTTCGTTCGCGTCTCTCCGATGAAGGCACGCCGCGTGCTTGCTCTCATCCGCAACAAGTCGGTTGCTGAGGCACTCGCCATCCTGAAGTACGCCCCGCAGGGTGCGTCCAAGGACGTTGCAAAGGTTGTTGCTTCCGCAGCAGCCAACGCGGAGAACAACTTCGGCCTGGATCCGCGCACGCTCGTCATTGCCGAGTGCTACGCAAACGAGGGCCCGACCATGCGTCGTTTCCAGCCGCGTGCACAGGGTCGCGCATTCCAGATCCGGAAGCGCACCTCTCACATCACCGTTGTTGTCGAGTCCAAGGAAGGGGCCAAGTAATGGGCCAGAAGATTCACCCACACGGCCTGCGCCTGGGTATCACTTCCGACTGGAAGTCCCACTGGTACGCCGACAAGAACTACGCCGAGTACGTCGCTGAGGACATCAAGGTCCGCGAGTGGCTCGAGAAGAACCTCGAGCGCGCTGGCATCTCCGATGTTGTCATCGAGCGCACCCGCGACCGCGTCCGTGTGGACATCCACACCGCACGTCCGGGCATTGTCATCGGCCGTCGCGGCGCTGAGGCTGACCGTATTCGCCGTGAGCTGGAGAAGCTGACCGGCAAGATGGTTGCACTGAACATCCTCGAGGTGAAGAACGTCGATGCAGACGCCACCCTGGTTGCTCAGTCCATCGCCGAGCAGCTGGTCAACCGTGTCGCGTTCCGTCGCGCCATGCGTAAGGCCATCCAGTCCGCTATGCGTAACCCGCAGGTCAAGGGCATCAAGGTTATGACGTCCGGCCGTCTCGGCGGCGCGGAAATGTCCCGTGTCGAGCGCTACCACGAGGGTCGCGTTCCGCTGCACACGCTGCGCGCGGAGATCGACTACGGCACTGCAGAAGCACACACCACCTTCGGCGTCATTGGCGTCAAGGTGTGGATCTACAAGGGCGACGTCGTCGGTGGCGTCCGCGAGTCTGAGCTCAATGCACCGAGCAACGATCGTCGTGGACGTGGCGACCGTCGCCCGCGCCGCGGCGGCCAGCGTCGCCGGGCGGCAGAGCAGAAGAAGGAGGGCTAATTCATGCTCATCCCTAAGCGCGTGAAATACCGCCGCCAGCACCGCCCGACCCGTTCTGGCGTGTCCAAGGGTGGCAACCAGATCAACTTCGGCGACTACGGCCTGCAGGCCCTCGAGCCGGCGTACATCACGAACCGCCAGATCGAGTCTGCCCGTATTGCTATCAACCGCCACGTCAAGCGTGGTGGCAAGGTCTGGATCAACATCTTCCCGGATCGTCCGCTGACCCAGAAGCCGCTCGGCGTGCGTATGGGTTCCGGTAAGGGCCCGGTGGAGAAGTGGGTGGCCAACGTCAAGCCTGGCCGCATCCTGTTCGAAATGTCCTACCCCAACGAGGAAACTGCCATTGAGGCGCTGCGCCGTGCAGGCGCGAAGCTGCCGTGCAAGGTCCGCGTCATCAAGAAGGAGGACCAGTTCTAATGGCTAACGGTACCCCCGCATCTGAGTTCCGCGAGCTCAACGACGACGAGCTGAAGGGCCGCCTCAACGAGGCGAAGGAAGAGCTGTTCAACCTGCGCTTCCAGCTTGCAACCGGCCAGCTGACCAACAACCGCCGCATCTCCACCGTGAAGCGCGACATCGCTCGCATCTACACGGTGCTGCGCGAGCGTGAGCTTGGTCTGTCCGTCGTCCCGGAGTCCACGGGAGCTGAGGCATAACCATGAGTGAGGCAAACGTGACTGAGAACACCAAGGACAAGGCCGTGCAGAAGCGCCGCCGTGGCTACGTCGTGTCCGACAAGATGGACAAGACGATCGTCGTCGAGGTTGAGGACCGCAAGTCCCACGCCCTCTACGGCAAGATCGTGCGTACCACGAAGCGCGTCAAGGCTCACGACGAGAACAACACCGCTGGTGTTGGTGATCTCGTCCACATCGAGGAGACGCGTCCGCTGTCGAAGGACAAGCACTTCCGTCTCGTCGACATCATCGAGAAGGCTCGCTAAAAGCTAGTCGCTTCTCGACGACTCCACCGCCCCGGGTTGGCTACCAACCCGGGGCGGTTTTTGCGTTTTCAACTTTTTCTGCGCCCTTACACAAGGGTACGATTTCCCGCATGTGTGGAATCGTTGGATATGTAGGCGCAAACGCGACAACGCGTGACGCGAAAGACGTAATCATCGATGGTCTTCGCCGCCTCGAATACCGCGGGTACGACTCCGCAGGTGTTGCGGTGGTGAACGACCAGTCGATCGAATGCCGGAAGAAGGCCGGCAAGGTAGCGGATCTCGAAGCGGAGATTGCTAACAACCCCATCGCAGCATCGAACCTGGGCATCGGGCATACCCGGTGGGCGACCCACGGCGGTCCGACGGATGCGAATGCTCACCCGCATGTGGTGGGAGATGGCCGTATGGCAGTGGTGCACAACGGCATCATCGAAAACTTTTCGCATTTGAAGGCTGAGCTCGCAGAGAAGGGCTACACCTTCAAGTCTGAAACCGATACTGAGGTTGCTGGCACGCTGCTGCTGGATATCTACAACACGGAAGCGGACGGGGATCTGACCCGTGCGATGCAGTTGGCAGCGAACCGTCTGGAGGGCGCGTTCACCCTGCTCGCCATCCACCCGGACCATCCAGACCGCATTGTTGCGGCGCGTTGGAACTCCCCGCTGGTGATCGGTGTAGGCGAGGGCGAGAACTTCCTGAGCTCCGACGTCGCTGGCTTCATTGAGTTCACCCGTGACGCGGTGGAGATGGACAACGGCCAGATTGTGACGTTGACGGCTGATGGCTACGACGTGATTGACTTCGACGGCACCCCCGCCGAGGCGAAGCCGTTCAAGGTTGAGTGGGATGTCACCGCTGCGGAGAAGGGTGGCTACAACTCCTTCATGGAGAAGGAGATCCATGATCAGCCGGGTGCCGTCCGCGACACGCTTTACGGTCGCTTCGACGAAGATGGCAAGTTGATGTTGGACGAGTTGCGTATCGACGAATCCGTGCTGCGCTCCATCAACAAAATCATCATCGTCGCTTGCGGTACTGCGTCGTACGCGGGCCAGGTGGCGCGTTACGCCATCGAACACTGGTGCCGTATCCCGACGGAAGTGGAGCTCGCCCACGAGTTCCGCTACCGCGACCCGATTGTCAACGAGCAGACTCTCGTCGTTGCCGTTTCCCAGTCCGGAGAGACCATGGACACGCTGATGGCTGTCCGTCACGCACGTGAGCAGGGCGCGAAGGTCGTCGCTATCTGCAACACCGTGGGCTCCTCGATCCCGCGTGAGGCGGATGCGTCGCTGTACACCTACGCAGGCCCGGAGATCGCTGTGGCGTCGACGAAGGCGTTCATCTCCCAGATTGTCGCGGCGTACCTGCTGGCGCTGTACCTGGCGCAGGTGCGTGGCAACAAGTACGCCGATGAGATCCGTCAGATCATCGGCGAGCTGGAGCTGATGCCGGAGAAGATCCAGCGCGTGCTGGAGAACGAAAACCAGGTCAAGCAGTTGGGCCAGGATATGGCGGATGCAAAGTCCGTGCTCTTCCTTGGCCGCCACGTCGGCTTCCCGGTCGCCCTCGAGGGCGCGCTGAAGCTCAAGGAGGTTGCTTATTTGCACTCCGAGGGCTTCGCTGCAGGCGAGTTGAAGCACGGTCCGATCGCGCTGGTCGAGGAAGGCCAGCCGGTGTTCGTCATCGTGCCGTCGAAGAAGTCGCGCCACAACCTGCACGCCAAGGTCGTCTCCAACATCCAAGAGGTGCGCGCCCGTGGTGCCGTGACCATCGTGATCGCGGAAGAGGGCGACACGGATGTGGAGCAGTTTGCCAACCACATCATCCGCATCCCGGAGTCCCCGGGCCTGCTGCAGCCACTCTTGGCGACGATCCCGTTGCAGATCTTCGCCTGCGCCGTCGCAGAAGCACGCGGCCTGAACGTGGACCAGCCGCGTAACCTGGCCAAGTCCGTCACGGTGGAGTAGAAGCTACCGACCGCGCCAGGGCGCCCCGGGATTGGCGCTGCGGTATTTCATCATCTGGTGGAAGATCTCCGCAGCACCAGCCCGCTGCCCCTGTGTCGCGCTGAGCGTACCCGTGTTGTCAGGCAATGCGGCAAGCGCGAATACTCCCGGGGTGAGAACCTCTGCTAGAAATGAGGGGCAGCCGTCGCTGCGCCGACGTAGCGGGCGGCGTGGGCTTCTGCGGCGTCGATGCGTGTCCAGTCGACTGCCCAACCGGAGGTGCGCAGCATCTGATCGAAGAAAAAGCGTTGGGTCCGCGAATTACCGTCCCGGAACGGATGCACGATTGTCAATTCGCTCCAGTGATCCGCGATGGTGTTTACTGCAGCAGACTTGTCATCGGAGGAGACCGGCAGTTTCGCGATCCGGCCCATCACTCGGTCGAGTTCAGCCTCAACGTATCGCGCTCGACACATCGCCATGCCCATCGCACCAACTTCCTCGGTGCGGATCTGGCCCGCCCAGGGGTAAATGTCCTGCATGAGGTAATGGTGTGTGGACTGCAGAGATTCACGTGTGAACTCGGTGAGCAGTGGACCGTTTTCGAGCTCGCCGAGTCGTTGAGGCGCGAGGTTGCCAGCGATGCGGTCCAGCACAACCGGGTCTGTTAGCCCGAATAGGTTTTCCGGGGCCTCGTTGCTTCGTCGTGCCATGGCGTTTAGGCAGCTCCGGTGATACGTTGCCGCAGTTCACGTGCGCGAGGCGTGTTTCCCAGGCCTTCCCTTTCGAGCACCTGTAGCACGGCCTCGTCGGCCGAGATATCTCCTCGCAGCTGGCGTCGCAGAAGCGCCTCGTCCTCGGCGGACATGGGTTGGCCCGCCATGATCATGGAGGCGTTCACGGCGGCGACCTTCTGATCTTCGTTGCGCGGGTCAGTCATGCAGGTGATTCTAGCGGTTCGGCGAGGCGGTAGAGCTGGTGGAAGTGGTGCACCGGCCCGTGACCCTGGCCCACCTCGAGGTCGTCGGCGTGGGCGATGGCTTCGTGGAGCCAGGCGGAAGCCCACTCGACGGCGGCGGGGGCGTCGTCGAGAACAAGCCGGGTTGCAAGGGCTGCGGAGAGAGAACAGCCGGTGCCGTGGGTGTTTTTTGTGCGCACGCGGGGCACGTCCGCGATGTGGGTGTCGCCGTCGGGGGTGATCAGCGCGTTGGAGGCGTGGTCGCCGGTGAGGTGCCCGCCTTTGACCAGGACGGACACGTTCGCATCTGCTGCGTATCGACGACCCTGGGAAACCGCTTCGTCGAATGTTGTGGCGGGGGTGTCGTCGCAAAGCACTGCGAGCTCGGGGATGTTCGGGGTGACCACGGTGGCGTGCTCACGAACGAGGGTGCGCAGGGCGTCTTCGGCATCCTCGGTGAGGAGGCGATCGCCGGAGGTGGCGACCATGACGGGATCGACAACAACGACGGGGACGGAGTGCTGGGCGAGGAATTCGGAGACCGTGCGGGTGGTGTCCGCATCGCCCAGCATCCCGATCTTGACGGCGTCGACTGTGACGTCGTCGAACACGGAATCCAACTGCGCGCGCAGGAATGACTGGGGTGGGGTGTGGATCTCGCGCACACCTTGTGTGTTCTGGGCGACCAGCGCGGTGACCACGCACATACCGTAGCCACCTGCGGCCGCGATGGACTTCAGATCAGCTTGAATGCCGGCACCGCCTGTGGGGTCGGTGCCGGCAATGGAGAGAACTCTTGGGATGCGTGCCATAGGCACTGACGCTACCCGGAACTACCCAGCGGCGAGGGCGATGCGCTCGGCAAAACGGGAATAGTCTTCGCGGATAGCCAACAGCGGCTGGGACACGGCGGTTTCGGAGGCCGCGGCCACCTCTTTTTGGATGGCGTAGCGCGTTCGGCGTTTCACCCCGGATCCCAACATGCCGCCGAAGGCCGCGGATATCAATCCGATGATTACACCGGTGAGTAAGCCAGCCATGATCAGCAGGGTAGGAATCGGCCAGCCTTCTACATCCGGTACCAGATCGGTGCCGAGCAGCGGTGTGAGCACGCCCGGCACGAAGGCGACCAGCAGGTACCACAGCACGCCGATCAGGGCGGCGAGCAGCGCAAACCACTGGAAGATGGTCAGCACTGCCCAGCCCTTGGACGGCTCCGCGGGCAGTTTCGCACGGGCCACAGCGCGGTCCAGTTCGGCGGGAAGGCCGGTGGAGATCTCCTCGGACCGGTCCGCCACGGCCGCAGCCCACTCGTGTGGCAGCCCTTCGCCAACGGCGGTGGCGTAATCGCGAAGACCCGAGTTGGCTACGGCTTTGGAGGCGGCGTCGAGTTCCGGCATGGAGGTGCGGTGCACGCCCAGTTCGTCGGGATCCTCGCGCAGCCCTAAGCGACGAAGCGGGTCGGGTTTGAAGCGGGTGATCCAGGAGGTCAGCAGCCAGCCGGTGCGTTGGCGCAGGCGTTTGCGGTAGGCGGCAGCGGTGATGCCCGCGATGCGTTCTGCACCCGCGGCCTTGGTCAGTGCGGTGTCGAGGTCACGCTTGGCGTGCTTGTCCACACCACCGGCCCCCTTCGTTCCAGCGTAGGGGGCGGCAACGGAAGCAATGTCGGCCTCGATGCGGGCAGTCTGCGCATTGTGGGCCTTTGCCACGCGCGCGATCGCGCCGCGCAGGTCTTCGATACCAGCACCGGTCAGGGTGGAGGTGGGGATGACGTGGACGTTGGTCAGGCCGTCGTCGAGAAGCAGGCCCGCATAAGAGCCAGCTACGGTGTCCACGTCGCGCTCCGCCAAAAGGTCGGCTTTGTTCAGCACTGCCAGTGTGACCGCGGAGTGGTTCGCGTGCGGGCGGATGAACTGGTCATGGATGACACTGTCGGCGTACTTCTCGGGGTCGGACACCCACACGAGCACGTCGACCTGGCCGGCGAGGCGTTCGGCGATGACGCGGTTGGAGGCCTCTACCGAGTCGAAGTCGGGAAGATCCAGCAGGATCAGCGGGCCAGCATTTTTGGCAAACCCGCCTTGGCGCTCGCGGCGGTCTTCCACGCCGAGCCAGTCCAGGAGTTCCTCAGAGCCTTCCGGCTGCCAGATCGCGGCCAGAGGAGAGGACGTGGTTGGGCGGCGCGCCGCTGCTTTGCCCAGGTCCTCGCCGACAACGGCGTTGAACAGCGAGGTTTTACCGGAACCGGTCGCGCCGAAAAAGCCCACGACGGTGTGCTCGGCGGACAGGGCGCGACGCTCGGCGCCAGCCTTGGCCACGCGTTCTAGGCGTTCGCGTTGCTCGCCGGACAGGTACGGTGCACCAATTTCGGCAGCGTCCTCGAGCGCGCTCAGCCGTTTGCTCAGCCCAATCTTTTTGCTAAACAGCGCCATTGTCGGACCCCTTTCGGAAGTTGCCGCGAAGCTGGTCAAACAGGCCACGCAGGGCGCTGTTGTTCAGGTCGTCGTTGGGGGTGTCGTCGATACGCGCAGGCACTTGCTTGTCGACGACCCCCAGCAGCTTCGCATCCACCGCCCGGCGAGCCTGCTGGGAGGCATCGCGGATCTGCTCGGCCGTTGCGCCTTCGAGCAACGGGTCGGTGAACACGTGGTAGCGGTCGCGCTCGGCAGCAAAGAGTTCGCCAAGGCGCTCGTTGAGGTCGTTGCGGGCCTGAGTGACCATGCGGCGCACCGTGTCTTCGCCGAAGATGGTCTCCAAAAGTTTCTGGCCAAGTACCGCAGAACCGCCCGCGATGGCCACCTCGCCGCCAGTCAAACCTGCGGTGGAGGCGAACACTGTAAGCATGAGTGCCACGGTGACCACGTTGAGCCCAAAGGACATGAGACGGGCGCGCTGACGCTTATCGCCAGCAGTGTCCTGGATGTGTCCGACGAGTTCTTGCTGCCAGTCTCGCACCAGTTTCGCCGCCTGTTCGGAAATGTCGGCGCTGGCGCGTGCGAGCGCCGGGTCGGCGTCGGTGCGCAGCTCAGGCGCGACCGCACCGGTATGCGCCCAGGCGCGCGATGCTGCGGATTCAGCAGCATCGACGATGACTGCGTGCAGACCGGACTCGATCTCGGTCTCCACCTCACGCAGGGGAGCGGGCTGACCGGTGAAGAAACTGCCCACCTTATCTATTGCGCTGCTGAACCAGCGCTCGAAGCCACGGAACACGTCAGAGGTACCGATGACGTCCTGCCAGCGGTCCATGACCTCGGAGCGCAGCAACTGTCCGTCGGAAGTCGCGTCGATGACCTGACGGTTGGCGGTGGTGTAAAACTCGTGGATCGATGCGTCGAGCTGGTTGGCAAACGCCTCCTGACGCTCACGGCGGCCGACCAAGGTATCCACTCGATCAAGCGCAGTCTGAACCGCGCCGGCCACAGTCTTGCCAGCCACGTCGCGCCGGGCGACGGTGTCCTCGGCGAGTGTGGTCAGGTAATCGCGCAGTGAAGCGACAAGGTCTTCGGCGAGAAACTCCCCGGACTCTCCAGACTTCTCCGCGCCAAGGTCCGCGACGAACGGCACAGTAAAGACTGTTGCGTCGTGCAAGCCAGCCTCATTCATCATGCGGCGCAGATCGTCCGGCACGGTTTCGGCTGCCTTCTCGTCCAGACGGTTGAGTACCACCACAACTTCGATGCCGCGGCCAGCGGCGTCGTGGAGGAAGTTCCACACAAGTTGATCGGCGTAGCGCGCCGGGGTGGTGACGAACACCCACAGATCCGCAGCCGCAAGGAGCTGACTTGCCAGGGCGCGGTTTTTGTCGTCGATGGAGTCGAAATCGGGGGCGTCGAGAAGCGCAAGGCCCTCGGGCACGCTTTGCGTATCCACGACTCGAAGTGTCGTCGACTGCTCGTTGCCCTCACCGTGCGAACGAGTCAGGCCGGGGAGAACCTGTGGGGAGTTAAACCAATCAGCATCCGCGGGGTTTGCCACAAGCACAGGTTGCCGGGTGGTGGGGCGGATAACGCCTGGGTTGGAAACCCGCTCGCGCAGCAATGCATTGACAAGCGTGGACTTACCAGAGCCGGTGGAGCCGCCGATCACGGCGAGCAGCGGCGCGTCCAGGTTGGCGAGGCGGGGCAGGACATAGTCGTCGAGCTGGTTGACAATTGCGCGGGCCTCTGGGGCTGCATCAATAGGTAGGGCAGTGTCCGCGAGGGCATCGCGAACACTGCGAACAGCTTCGAGGACGTCAGGTGTCTGGGTACTCACCCGTCTCATTTTGGCAGAGACACCCAGGGTGAGGGGAGTTAGTCCTTGTTGGTTAGTCCTTGTAACCGGTCTTGGTCAGGTTCAGCCATCCGTAGAGGCCGCCCATGATGAACCCGCCGCCGACGAAGTTGCCCAGCCAGACGACCACCCAGTTGCGGATGACGTTCCAGTTGGTGAAGCCTTCGATGGTTTCAGGGCCGAGCGTAAACCCGCCCAGGCTGGTGAGGATGAAGTTCGCGATGGAGTGCTCGTAGCTCATGGTGGCAAACGACGGGATGATCAGGATGACACCCCACAGCTTCGCGCTGAAGTCCTTGCCGGCCTGGGTGGCCAGCATGAAGGCGATGTTGACCACGACGTTTGCCAGGATCGCTTCAACGAACAGGGTGGAACTGGATTTTTGCAGCTTGGCGACGAGCAAATCGTGGAGGAATCCGTCCACCTCGACCATCTGGCCCATGGTGGTCCGGGAAATCAGCCATGAAATCGCCACTGCACCAATGAGGTTGAACACGGTGACAAAGAAGACGAGGAGGAACCCGCGGGTGATGGTGTTGAGCCTATGGATGGCGCCATAGGTCATGAACATCATGTCACCTGTGGCGAGTTCGCCTTGCAAGACGATGATGATGTACAGCGTTGACGCGAAGATGGCGCCGAAGGCGTATTTGCCCCAGCCGGGGGCGTAGCCGTCGAGTAGTTGTGCCGTGGATGCGGCGAATGCCGTCATGATGCCCAGGTACACGCCCGCGAGCACGGAGCGCGTGGCAAATCGGGCAGGTTCTGTCGAGAACAGATCGACCTTATTCTTGATTGCCTCGGGGGCAGCTTCGTAGAAACTCACGCCCTCCAATGTACAAGAGGTACTACCTTAAAAGGAAATGTGGTAATACCTATTCGGCGATTGGAAAGCTCTGGGAAATCGTGAAAGAAAATGAGAATTCTGCCAAAAACTGTAAAACGTCACGGTAATGCTCGGTGGGCAAGGTCGTTCAAGCTGCGGCCGATGCCTACCGTTCATTAAGAAAATTGGAGATTCACATGAAGCTTCGTCGTCTTGTTGCTGCGGCGGCCGTCGCAACCACCGTTGCTGTTGCTGCTCCGGCTGCTACCGCTCAGCCTGCTCCGGAACCGCTGAACCGTGTTCTGTACGAGATTTACAAGGTCGGTGGCTGGGAAGCCCAGAACATCATTCTGCTGCCGGCAGCGCTCTCTTCGCTGAGCGTTGTCATCTCGATCATTCAGTCCATCGTCTCTGCTGCTAAGTAAGCCGCGACACGTACACACCTCCCCTGAAAGGAAAAGAACATGAAGTTCCGTCGTCTCGCCGCTGTTGCTCTTGCGGCATCTGTTGCTATCGGTGCTGGTGCTCCTGTCGCTGAGGCTGCGACCTACCCGGAGCCGCTCAACCAGGTTCTTAATGAGATGCGTGCCCTCGGTGGCCCGCTGGCCCCGAACCTGCTGCTGGTCCCAGCTGCACTGTCCTCTGTGGGCTGGATCATCACCATCCTGTCGATTACCAGCGTGCTCGGCCTCGGCGCCGTTGCTGCTAGCACCGTCTAAAATTGCGCTAACGCTGCGGCACACTCATCGTCTCACCCCTAAGTTTCGGGGTGGGGCGATTTTTGTTTCTCAAGGCCACAGGAGTGGGACGACGATTTTGGGGATCGGCGCAGCTCATGGTTAAATACTCCAGTTGTCTATTGCTGGTCGGGCGTGACACGCGTTTCCGAGTGAAACGTCCGAGACCCTTCGACCAGACTGCGTTCTCCTCGTGTGCGAGGGACGAGCGCACGAGGTTCGTCGATAAGCATTAGGCCGCAAGAACATTGACCACGTGCGTTCAGGACGGAAATCTGGCGCACATTGACCCAGGTCAGGAGACCAACTGTGATTCAGAAGGAATCGCGTCTGAAGGTCGCCGACAACACGGGTGCACGCGAACTGCTGTGCATCCGCGTTCTCGGCGGTTCCGTTCGACGCTTCGCCGGCATCGGCGACACGATCGTCGCCACCGTGAAGGAAGCTGCCCCGGGCGGCAACGTCAAGGAAGGCGAGGTCGTTAAGGCTGTCATCGTCCGTGCGAAGAAGGAGACCCGTCGTCCGGACGGCTCCTACATCTCGTTCGACGAGAACGCTGCTGTCGTCATCAAGAACGACACCGAGCCGCGCGGTACCCGCATCTTCGGCCCGGTTGCTCGTGAGCTCCGCGACAAGCGCTTCATGAAGATTGTGTCTCTCGCACCGGAGGTGATCTAAGTATGAAGATCAAGAAGGGCGATATGGTGCAGGTCATCGCCGGCAAGGATAAGGGTGCTCAGGGTCGCGTCATTGAGGCGTACCCGCAGCGCGACAAGGTCCTCGTCGAGGGTGTTAACCGCATCAAGAAGCACGTCGCAAACTCCTACAACGAGCGCGGCGCCGAGTCCGGCGGCATCGTCAGCCAGGAAGCTCCGATCCACGTGTCCAATGTGATGATCCTGGACTCCGACGGCAAGCCGACCCGCGTGGGCTACCGCTTCGACGAGAACGGCAAGAAGGTCCGCGTGGCTAAGACGAACGGGAAGGACATCTAATGGCTGAGAACATTCAGAACTACACCCCGCGCCTGAAGTCCCGCTACCAGGACGAGATCCGCACCAAGCTGAACGAGCAGTTCAACTACGACAACGTCATGCAGATCCCGGGCCTGACCAAGATTGTTGTGAACATGGGTGTGGGCGACGCTGCCCGCGACTCCAAGGTGATCAACGGCGCACTCGAGGACCTCACCGCGATCACCGGCCAGAAGCCGCAGCTGCGTCGCGCGAAGAAGTCCATCGCTAACTTCAAGCTCCGTGAGGGCATGCCGATCGGCGCAAAGGTCACCCTGCGCGGCGACCGTATGTGGGAGTTCCTCGACCGTATGCTGGCGGTTGCTCTCCCGCGTATTCGCGACTTCCGTGGCCTGAACGACAAGCAGTTCGACGGCAACGGTAACTACACCTTCGGCCTGTCCGAGCAGACCATGTTCTACGAAATCGACATCGACAAGATCGATCGCGTTCGCGGCATGGACATCACGCTCGTGACCACCGCTGGTAGCGACGACGAGGGTCGCGCACTGCTGACGCACCTCGGCTTCCCGTTCGCTGACAAGGACGGCAAGATGAAGCGCGCATAAGCGTTCACTTGACGACGACACCCCTGCACCCGGTTTTTATACTGCGGTCGCAGGGGTTTTGTCGTATTGGAAAAGCATGAAAGAAAGCTTGCGTGAAGCTGGCTATGGGTGGTTATGATGTCCGCTGTATTAAATACATTGTTTGGCATCCATAATAGGGGAACCCCCATGAGTTACTTCTCCCGAAGCGCAATTATCGCGCCTAAGGAATTCAATCGCTGGCTAATTGTCCCTGCGGCACTCGCCATCCACCTCTCTATCGGCCAGGTCTACGGGTTCTCCGTGTTCAAGAAGCCAATGATGGAGCACTTCGGTGTCGGCGAAGTTGCTGTGGGCTGGATCTTCTCGTTGGCAATCGGCATGCTCGGCATCTCGTCCGCACTGTTCGGTTCCTGGGTCGAGCGAGTCGGCCCACGCGCGTCCATGGCAGTTTCCGGCGTGCTATGGGTGACAGGCTTCCTCGTTGCCACCCTGGGTGTCACCACCGGAAACTTGTGGCTGGTGTACTTCGGCTACGGCTTTATCGGCGGCATCGGTTTGGGCATCGGATACATCTCGCCGGTGTCCACGCTGATGAAGTGGTTCCCGGATCGCCCCGGTCTGGCTACGGGCCTTGCGATCATGGGCTTTGGCGGCGGCGCACTGATTGCCTCGCCGGCGTCGAACCGCCTCATGGAGTTCTACGGCGGCGGTGTGGATATCGCCAACCGCGCCGCGGGCATCCAGCCCACCTTTGTCACCCTTGGCGTCGTGTATCTCGTCGTCATCGCTATGGGCGCGTACTGCATCCGCATGCCGCACCCGGATTGGACCCCGTCGGGCGAAGCGAAGCAGGGGCGCAAACCTTCCAAGGTTGCCATCGTCGGTGCAAATGTTAGCGCCAACAACGCGATTCGAACCCCGCAGTTCTGGTGCCTGTGGGTGATCCTGTTCTGCAACATCACCGCGGGTATCGGCGTGCTGGAGAATGCGGCACCGATGATTCAGGACTACTTCCCGGCACTGACTGCGGCGGCCGCCGCAGGCTTTGTTGGCTTGCTGTCGCTGGCGAACATGGCTGGCCGTTTCGTCTGGTCGTCGGTTTCTGACGTCATTGGCCGCAAGAACATCTACATGGTGTACCTGGGTATCGGGTTGGCTTTCTACTTCATCTTCGCCAGGTTCGGCCACGCCAACATCGCGCTGTTTGTGATCTGCGCGCTGGTGTTGCTGTCCTTCTACGGGGGTGGCTTTGCCAGTATCCCGGCCTACCTGCGCGACCTATTCGGTGTTTACCAGGTCGGCGCTATTCACGGCCGTCTGCTTACCGCATGGTCGGCTGCAGGTGTAGCTGGCCCGCTGATCATCAACATGGTCGTGGAGCGCCAGGCAGCCAACGGCGGCGAAGGCCCGGACCTTTACCGCCTGTCGCTGTACGTCATGTGCTGCCTGCTTGCTGTTGGCCTGATCGCCAACATCCTTGTACGCCCGGTGGCGTCGAAGTGGTTCGAAGACCAAGACACCGTTCAGGCGAAGATCGAGGCAGATCGTGCCTCCGCGCTTGAAGGTGCTGGTGCCGGTCAGGCGCGTGGGGCTTCCGCGGGCCAGGCCCACAAGATTGTCGCGATCATTCTGGCGGCAATCATCGCTGGACTGCTTATCTACGGTCTGTGGGCCACTGCCGCGAAGGCTGCTGGCATGTTCATTGGCTAAGCGCCCGAGTACACGCTGAAGCGCTCGTCGGTAATTGCGCCGACGAGCGCTGTATTTGTTTCGCGGGCCAATTCCACCGCCATCGACGTGACGTCGCGTGTGGTGGCGACAATGCTGAAGCCGGCCGCTGCTGCAGCACGCATCATTTCAAACGTCACGCGCGTATCCACTGCGAGGGTGAGGTTGTGGGCGGGCAGGGTGTCGTCGAGAAGCAAACGCCCAGCGATCTTCTGTACCGCGTTGACGGCGTCGATATCTTGACGCGCGGTCTCGCCAGCGAGCGCGGTGGGCAGGTCGCGACGACGCGCCTGGTTGAGACGTTCTGGCAAGGCGAAGATCGCATCCTGATCAATAGGGGCGAACTCGCTGCGCACGTTCAGGCGGACCGCCAACTCCCGTACGCGCTGCTCGGCGGAAATACCACAGGACTGAGATGGGATTGGGTCGATGAACTGCGGTGCAGCAGGGTAGGAAAGCTCGATATCGAGCAGGTTGTAGGTGTTTTCGCCGCCGATGGCACCTTCGCAATAGCGAGCGGTAATGACGTCTTTAGGGGTGGTAATGAGGCCCTGCGTCAGGAGCACACCGTGGGCGAGTTCGATGTCGTGGCCCGGGGTGCGAAACAACTGAGCGACCTCTCGGCCACCGGCGCGCACCTCGAGTGGTTCTTCCACTTCCACTTGGCCCGCGCGCGTGTCGCGGGTGCCGCTAGCGGAAATCTTTGTGACGGCGAAACTGCGCTTGGTCCTGCTCATTGCAACGATGCTAGCGCTTAGGGTGCAAGCGGGGCGGAGGGGTGTCGTCGCAGCGCTACAACCTGCGCAAAGAGAAGTTATCCACAGGGCGGAAATTGCAAATTCCACAAGCTGAAACGGACATGTCGTGCGAGTTCGTTATAACTACAGGCACACATCCAAACAGCAATGGGGAAGGGGTGGGTGCGTCAGATGCGTACCGAGGAAAAGATCAAACAACGAGTACAAAAACTACTCAATCAAGCCAACGACAGGGAAGGGACACCGGAGGGTGACGCGTTCTATGCCCGAGCATTCGAGCTGATGGCACAGTACGGCTACGACGAGCGCGATCTTGCAAGTCCCGATGCTGGCGACAACGTAGGCCACCGCGCCTACACGTTCCGTGGCGCCTACACCGATATGCAGGCAACGCTGCTGCACTCCATCGCGAGGTCGTTGCACTGTACGGGGTTTACGCAGCGGGTGTATAACTCCACGCGCGTCAAGGACGCAGACCTTTTTGGTCTACAGCGGCACCTCGACCGGGTGGACATGCTCTACGCGCTGTTGTTGCCGGTGATGCTTGCAGAATCACAAAAGATCCGCGCCACCAACTTCGGGGAATCGGTCGTGGTAATGCGTCGGTCGTTTATGCAGGGGTTCGCGACAAGCATCGGCAAACGTCTGATGAAAGCTGAAGAGGGCGCAGCAAAGGGGGATAGCGAATATGCGCTTGCGCTTGTCGACGACGCCGCAAAGGCCGAGCAAGCCCGCTCCAAATTTGCCGAAGAGCAGGGCTTTGTGCTCTCCGCGCACCAAACCAACCGCTCGTTCGACCCAGGTGCGTACCTCAGCGGACACGCCGCGGGAGAGAATTCAGACCTCGGCCAAACACGGGTGAAGTCCAGGGCGGCGCTGCCGTTCTGATGCATTCGGTGTCGGGAGATGCTGACGGGGGCTAGGTGTCGTCGTTAAGCAATTTGGTTCTGAGCGAACAAGCAGGTAACTTGGTCGATCGGACTTGTGCGCCGAGATTTCGGCGTGCCAAGCCGAGAGAAACATTTGAACATCCAACTTTGTTGCAGGCCCCTCGCCAAGATGCGGACCGCGTGCAAGGGAGGCGGCGAGCGGCCCACGCTACTGAGTGTGGGCAGCGTTGAGTAGCCCCCGATAGACCATGCGGAAAACGCGACCTTGAAAAGGGTCAGGTGGGTTTAGGGAACCGCAACGAGAAAGGAAACGGTCACCACAATGACCATGACAGATCCGATTGCGGACATGCTGTCGCGCGTGCGCAACGCAACAACTGCGCAGCACGACACCGTGTCTATGCCGTCCTCCAAGCTCAAGGCAGCTATTGCTGAGATCTTGAAGCAGGAAGGCTACATCGAAGATTACAAAGTTGAGGACGAGAAGGTTGGCAAATCGCTGACGCTCAACCTCAAGTACGGCCCGACCCGCGAGGCTTCCATCGCTGGTCTGCGCCGCGTGTCCAAGCCGGGCCTGCGCGTGTACGCCAAGTCCAACGACCTGCCTCAGGTGCTCGGTGGCCTGGGCGTGGCAATCATCTCCACGTCCCACGGCCTGCTGACCGACCGCCAGGCTCAAGAGAAGGGTGTAGGCGGGGAAGTCCTCGCTTACGTCTGGTAAGGGGAGGTTGAAAAGACTATGTCGCGTGTAGGTAATGCACCCATCGCAATCCCGAACAACGTCGAGGTGAAGATCGACGGCCAGCGTGTTGAGGTCAAGGGCCCGAAGGCCACCATGGACCTCGAGATGCCGGAGCCGATCACCGCTTCCGTCGAAGACAACGAAGTCGTGGTGTCCCGTCCGGACGATCACCGTGACAGCCGTTCGCTGCACGGCCTGACCCGCTCGCTGATCAACAACCTGATCATCGGCGTGACTGAGGGCTACAAGATCAACATGGAGATCTTCGGCGTCGGTTACCGCGTGCAGCAGAAGGGCAAGGACCTTGAGTTCTCCCTCGGCTACTCGCACCCGATCCTGATTGAGGCGCCGGAAGGCGTCACGTTCTCCGTCGATGGCAACACCAAGTTCGCCATCGAAGGCACTGACAAGCAGCAGGTTGGCCAGATTGCGGCAAACATCCGCCGTCTGCGTAAGGATGACCCGTACAAGGGTAAGGGCATCCGCTACGCCGGCGAGCAGGTCCGCCGCAAGGTCGGAAAGACGGGTAAGTAATCATGAGCAATACTGCAGAGAACACCAAGCGCACCCCGGTGGGCAAGGACATCTCGTCCCGCCGCCGCGAGGCTCGCGCACGTCGCCACTACCGCATCCGCAAGACCCTGCGTGGCACCCCGGAGACCCCGCGTCTCGTTGTGCACCGCTCGTCTCGCCACATCCACGTCCAGGTCATCGACGACCTCGCAGGCCACACCCTGGTTTCTGCGTCGTCCATCGAGGCGGACGTGCGCAACCTGGAGGGCGACAAGAAGGAGAAGGCCGCAAAGGTTGGCCAGCTCGTCGCTGAGCGTGCCAAGGCAGCAGGCATCGAGCAGATCGTCTTCGACCGTGGTGGCTACAAGTACCACGGCCGCGTTGCGGCCCTGGCTGAAGCTGCTCGTGAAGGTGGTCTGAAGTTCTAATGATCACGGCAAACATCACCATCAACGGAAGGATCGCGTAATGGCCGAACGTGAACGGCGTGACGGCGGGCGCTCCGCCGACAACCAGAACAACAACGACCGCGGTAACCGCGGCGGCCGTGGCCGTCGCGACGACCGTCGCAACCAGAACGACGAGCGCGATAAGTACATCGAGCGCGTCATCACCATCAACCGTGTTGCCAAGACCGTTAAGGGTGGCCGCAACATGTCCTTCACCGCTCTCGTCGTCGTCGGCGACGGTGAAGGCATGGTCGGCGTTGGCTACGGCAAGGCGAAGGAAGTTCCCGCCGCAATTCAGAAGGGTGCAGAAGAGGCTCGCAAGAACTTCTTCCGCGTCCCGATGATCGGTGGCACCATTCCTCACCCGGTTCAGGCTGAAGAAGCCGCCGGTATCGTCATGCTCCGCCCGGCTGCTCCGGGTACCGGTGTGATCGCCGGTGGCGCAGTCCGTCCGGTGCTCGAGGCCGCTGGTGTCCAGGACATCCTGGCTAAGTCCCTCGGTTCCGACAACGCCCTCAACGTGGTTCAGGCCACCGTTGCCGGCCTGAAGCAGCTCGTGCGTCCGGAAGAGGTCGCAGCGAAGCGCGGTAAGGCTGTCGAGGACGTTGCCCCGGCACGTATGCTGCGCGCTCGCGCAGGACAGGAGGCCTAAGAACAATGGCACTGAAGATTACGTTGCACCACGGCAAGATCGGTGAGAAGCCGGTGACCCGCAAGAACCTCGAGGCTCTCGGTCTGCGCAAGATCGGTCAGTCCGTGGTGAAGAAGGACAACGCTGCTACCCGCGGCCAGATCCTCAAGGTGCGTCACCTCGTCACCGTCGAAGAAGTTGCAGGGGAGTAGATAAAACATGGCTGACATCATCAAGCTCCATGATCTGCGCCCGGCAGAGGGCGCCAACAAGGCCAAGACCCGCGTTGGTCGCGGTGAGGCCTCCAAGGGCAAGACCGCTGGCCGCGGTACCAAGGGCACCAAGGCTCGTAAGCAGGTTTCCGCTGCTTTCGAGGGTGGCCAGATGCCGCTGCACATGCGTCTGCCGAAGCTCAAGGGCTTCAAGAACCCGAACCGCGTCGAGTACCAGGTGGTCAACGTCGCGGACCTCGCGGAAGCATTCCCGCAGGGTGGCGACATTGCAGTTGCCGACATCGTCGCTAAGGGCCTCGTTCGCCCGAAGCAGCCGGTGAAGGTGCTGGCAGAGGGCGACATCAACGTCGCACTCAACGTCACCGCAAACAAGTTCTCCAAGTCCGCTGAGGAGAAGCTCAAGGCTGCTGGCGGCTCCGCCACCGTCGTCGAGTTCTCCAAGCGCGCTCCGAAGGACGCGTAAAGAGCCGAAAGCGTAACGCTTTCCGCGCTTGAGATAACCCCCATACTGGACAATCACTGTCCGGTGTGGGGGTTTTCGCTGTGCTGTAGCGGTAAAGTCGACCGTGAGTATCAACTTTTTAAGCACAGCTGCTAGGGTAGTGGGGTCAAACACGGCGACGGCCCGTTTTGTGTGCCTTCATGCACGAGTCGGCGCTGCACTATCCACTACCTTCCGCCGCGGTTCAGGTGGAAGCCAGGAGGCTATGTGTCCGCAATTGCTCAGGCGTTTAAGGATCCTGACCTTCGCAAGAAGATCTTGATCACCCTTGCGCTGATGATTCTGTACCGCGTAGGTGCCCAGATCCCGTCCCCGGGCGTTGATTACGCGTTGATCAACCAGCGACTCGAAGAGGTTGCCCAGGGTGACCGTGCCACGATGTTCTCCATCATTGGCCTGTTCTCCGGTGGTGCACTGCTGCAGTTGTCGATCTTCGCGATCGGCATCATGCCGTACATTACGGCGTCGATTATCGTGCAGCTGCTCACTGTCGTGATCCCGAAGTTCGAGGAGCTGAAGAAGGAAGGCCAGTCCGGCCAGGCGAAGATGACGCAGTACACCCGCTACCTCACGGTGGCGCTGGCGTTGCTGCAGTCCGCAGGTATCGTCGCGCTGGCAGACCGCGAGCAGCTGCTCGGCCAGGGAATGCCGGTGCTGGTGGAAGACCGCAATGTCTGGACCTTGATCATGATGATCCTTGTGATGACCTCCGGTGCGGTGCTCATCATGTGGCTCGGCGAGATCATCACTGAAAAGGGCGTGGGCAACGGTATGTCCCTGCTCATCTTTGCGGGTATCGCAACCCAGATCCCGTCCGAGGGTGCGTTCATCCTCCAGAACTCCGGTGCCTTGACGCTGATCCTCGTCATCCTCGCGCTTGTTGCGCTGGTCGTCGGCATTGTCTTCATTGAGCAGGGCCAGCGTCGCATCCCGGTGCAGTACGCCAAGCGCATGGTGGGCCGTCGCCAGTACGGTGGTTCTTCCACCTACTTGCCGCTGAAGGTCAACCAGGCTGGCGTTATCCCGGTCATCTTCGCCTCGTCGCTGATGTACGTGCCGGTTCTGATCACACAGATCGTGACCATGAATAACCCGACTCCGCCGGACAACTGGTGGATGAACCACGTGATGGCATGGCTGCAGAACCCGGGTTCGTGGCAGTACATCCTCACCTACGTCGTGATGATCATCTTCTTCTCCTACTTCTATGTGTCGATCCAGTATGACCCGGTCGATCAGGCAGAGAACATGAAGAAGTACGGTGGCTTTATCCCGGGTATCCGTCCGGGCCGTCCGACTGCTGAATACCTCGCGTTCGTCATGAACCGCCTGCTGTTCGTCGGCGCGATTTACCTCGCGCTGATCGCAGTGCTGCCGAACCTGGCAATGGACGCCGGTATCACCGGCTCCGGCCGGATGGGTATGAGCGCGTTTGGCGGTACAGCCATCCTGATTATGGTTTCCGTGGCCCTGACCACGGTTAAGCAAATTGAATCCCAGCTTCTGCAATCCAACTACGAAGGACTTCTGCGATAATGCGTCTCGTTCTCCTTGGCCCTCCCGGTGCCGGCAAGGGCACCCAAGCCGCTATCCTTTCCGAAAAGCTCGGTGTTCCGCACATCTCCACCGGTGATCTGTTCCGCGCCAACATTGGCGAGGGCACCCCGCTCGGTGTTGAGGCAAAGAGCTACATCGACGCCGGCAAGCTTGTGCCGACCGATGTCACCGCACGCATGGTTGAGGATCGCCTGAACCAGGACGACGCGAAGGACGGCTTCCTGCTGGACGGCTTCCCGCGCACGGTGGAGCAGGCTGAGATCCTGACCGACCTACTGGCGAAGAAGGGCGAGAAGCTCGACGGCGTGCTCAACTTCGTTGTTGATGAGGACGTTGTCGTGGAGCGCATGCTCGCCCGTGGTCGTGCAGACGACAACGAGGAGACCATCCGCACCCGTCTCGCCGTGTACCGCGATGAGACCGCACCGCTGATCGATCACTACGGTGAGGAGATCATTTCTATCGACGCTGTGGGCGACGTCGACGAGATCAACCAGCGCGCCATGGCGCAGCTGGGCAAGTAGTCCGAATACGCTCAAGGCCGGTGTTCGCACCGGCCTTTCGCTTTTTGCTTATCGACGACCACCACAAAGGAGCACCCCGCTATGGCATTCCGCAAACGCAAGATTGTTGCCAAAACCCCCGACGAACTCGATGCGATGGAGGCAGCCGGCCGCATTGTCGGTGTCGCGCTGCAGGAGGTCCGTGCTGCGGCAAAGCCGGGTGTCAGCACGCTTGACCTTGACAAGGTGGCGGAAACCGTCATTCGCGACCATGGCGCGGTGCCGACCTTCCTCGGATACCACGGTTTTACTGGCTCGATTTGTGCGTCGGTCAACGATGTGGTGGTCCATGGCATTCCATCCGCTGACGTGGTGCTCAATGAAGGGGACCTGGTTTCCATCGACTGCGGCGCGACGTTCAACGGTTGGGTAGGGGACAGTGCCTGGTCGTTCGGTATCGGTGAACTTGCACCGGATGTGGACGCGCTCAACCGCGCAACCGAGTGGGTGCTCGCAGAAGGTCTGAAAGCCATGGTTCCGGGCAACAAGCTCACTGACGTGTCTCACGCGTTGGAGTTGGCAACCTACGCCGCCGAGGAGTGTTTCGGCGTTGAGCTCGGCATTGTGGATGGCTACGGCGGGCACGGAATTGGCCGCACGATGCACGAAGACCCGTACCTGGCCAATGAGGGCAAGCCGAATCGGGGTCCTGTGATTCAGGAAGGTTCGGTGTTGGCGATCGAGCCGATGTTGATCCTGGGTGGTGGCTACGACACGCGCGTACTTGACGACGAATGGACGGTTACCACCCTCGATGGCTCGCCGGCAGCACACTGGGAACACACTGTGGCGGCGACCGCTCAGGGACCACGAATTCTTACTCCGCGCGTATAAACGGCTGGCGCGTCGATGCGTGATTCATAGCTATACGGTTATACTTCCGGCATGTCTTACCGTCCTCGCCATGCAAAGCAGTCGCCGTTGAAGCGACGTGCAATTACGTTTGCCGCCGGTTTTGGTGTCGTCGCTACGCTCGCCGCACCTGTGACTGCGCAGGCAGCGCCTGCTCCGGCCCCGAATCCGGTTGCGACCTCCAGCCTTGATGCGCTGTCCTCGTCGGCAAACACCGCGTTTGCAAACCTGGATAAGTCTGCACGGGATGCAGCTTGGGATCTTCGCAACAACCTGCGCTTGCAGGCAGACGGGTTGGCGAATATCAGCCCGGATCTGCCGGCGAAGGCGAAGCAGCGTATCGACGAGATCGTGGAGGTTTTCTTCCCCGGACTCATCGCCGAGAAGACTCCGAAGCCGAAGCCTGCACCGAAGCCGGCTCCCGCTCCGGCACCAGCTCCTGCTCCGGCGCCGGCTCCGAACCCGCGTGCTGGCTTTGACTACGGTCCGTGCCCGGCCGATGCCAAGGCCTGCATTGACATTGATGGTCGCCGTTCCTGGCTGCAGAACAACGGTGTCATGTACTACCAGTCGGGCCTGATTGGTCCGGGCCGACCGGGCTACGAGACGCCGCGCGGCACCTTCTACGTCAACCGTAAGGTCAAGGACGAGATCTCCTGGGAGTTCGGCAACGCACCGATGCCGTACGCCACGTACTTCACCTACAACGGTATTGCGTTCCATGAGGGGGACCCGAGCATTCTGTCTCACGGCTGCATCCGCATGTACCGCGGTGATGCACAGCGCTACTTCAGTGATCTGCAGATCGGTGACAAGGTCTACGTCTACTAGACATCTTTGTTGCATATTGGCCCCGGCGAAATGCTGGGGCCTTTTGCGTTTTCGCAGGTGAGCGGATAAAGTAGTCCAGCGGTGCTGCCACGAAGTGTTGGCATGTACCGACTGTCACGGTAAGAAAACGTTTCTGCCTGCACATTTGCGGGCAGTGTAGGAAGTGGAGTGTATGGCAAAAGAAGGCGCAATCGAGGTTGAGGGCCGCATCGTCGAGCCCCTGAAGAACGCCATGTTCCGTGTCGAACTCGACAATGGGCACGAGGTTCTCGCCCACATCAGTGGCAAGATGCGCCAGCACTACATCCGCATCCTCCCTGAGGACCGTGTCGTGGTGGAGCTCTCTCCCTACGACCTGGAACGCGGGCGTATCACTTACCGCTACAAGTAAGCATTTCAGCCTCCTCACCCAGACCTGCTCATAGTGGGTCGTTTACCTCCGGCCACGGTGGCTGGAGCCGCGTGTAATCCCAACCCATCCTCCGGCACGGTCCGGATAAAGCGTTGGTTGACGTGGACGGGTGGGGAGAAAACCACCGTAACAACCCGAAAGGTACGTACCTCATGGCACGTCTAGCTGGTGTTGATCTCCCGCGCAATAAGCGCATGGAGATCGCTCTCACCTACATCTATGGCATCGGTGCAACCCGATCCAAGGAACTGCTCGAGAAGACGGGCATTTCTCCGGACCTGCGCACGGACGATCTGAGCGATGACCAGCTCTCCGCTCTGCGTGACGCGATTGAGTCCTCCTACACCGTCGAGGGCGACCTGCGCCGCGAGGTTCAGGCAGACATCCGCCGCAAGATCGAAATCGGCTCCTACCAGGGCATGCGCCACCGTCGTGGCCTGCCTGTCCGCGGCCAGCGCACCAAGACCAATGCGCGTACCCGCAAGGGCCCGAAGAAGACCATCGCAGGAAAGAAGAAGTAACCTATGGCTACTCAGACTCGTTCCGGTGCACGTCGCGGACGTCGCATCGTCAAGAAGAACGTGGCCGCAGGCCACGCATACATCAAGTCCACCTTCAACAACACCATCGTGTCCATCACGGACCCGCAGGGCAACGTCATCTCCTGGGCGTCCTCCGGCCACGTTGGCTTCAAGGGCTCCCGTAAGTCCACGCCGTTCGCTGCGCAGATGGCTGCAGAGAACGCTGCCCGCAAGGCAATGGACCACGGCATGAAGAAGGTCGACGTTTTCGTCAAGGGTCCGGGCTCCGGCCGCGAGACCGCTATCCGTTCGCTCCAGGCTGCCGGCCTGGAGGTGTCTTCGATCTCCGACGTGACGCCTCAGCCGTTCAACGGCTGCCGTCCGCCGAAGCGTCGTCGCGTTTAAGGCTGAAAGGAAAAGAGGTAAAGAGACATGGCTCGTTACACCGGCCCTGCTACCCGTAAGTCCCGTCGCCTCCGCGTCGACCTCGTCGGCGGCGACATGTCCTTCGAGCGTCGCCCGTACCCTCCGGGGCAGGCTGGTCGCGCTCGCATCAAGGAATCCGAGTACCTGCTCCAGCTGCAGGAGAAGCAGAAGGCCCGCTTCACCTACGGTGTGATGGAGAAGCAGTTCCGTCGCTACTACGAAGAAGCGAACCGTCGCCCGGGCAAGACCGGCGACAACCTGCTCATCCTGCTGGAGTCCCGTCTGGACAACGTTGTCTACCGTGCTGGTCTGGCTAAGACCCGCCGTCAGGCACGTCAGCTCGTGTCCCACGGCCACTTCACGGTCAACGGCAAGAGCATCGACGTTCCGTCGTTCGCGGTAACGCAGTACGACATCATCGACGTCCGTGAGAAGTCCCGCAACATGCTGTGGTTCGAAGAGGCTCAGGACAACCTCCTGGACGCTGTCGTTCCGGCTTGGCTGCAGGTCGTTCCGGACACCCTGCGCATCCTCGTGCACCAGTTGCCCGAGCGCGCTCAGATCGAGGTGCCGCTGCAGGAGCAGCTCATCGTCGAGCTT
Source organism: Corynebacterium sp. HMSC11D10 (assembly GCF_001806995.1). Classification (NCBI taxonomy): domain Bacteria; kingdom Bacillati; phylum Actinomycetota; class Actinomycetes; order Mycobacteriales; family Corynebacteriaceae; genus Corynebacterium; species Corynebacterium sp. HMSC11D10. The sequence continues at coordinate 134,939 of NZ_KV787028.1, read as the reverse complement.
TACTCGAAGTAAACTTTCACACGTTTGCTTCACCCCGCGCGCCGTCCACGGTGCACGGAATCTTCCATATCAGTCCCTACCGGCTTCATATAGCGGGAGCCAAAGGAGAAGTTCATGCTCATCTCTCAGCGTCCTGAATTGACCGAGGAGTACATCGATACCAACCGCTCGAAGTTCGTCATCGAGCCGCTCGAGCCTGGTTTCGGTTACACCCTGGGCAACTCCCTGCGTCGCACGCTGCTGTCGTCCATCCCGGGCGCAGCCGTGACGTCCATCAAGATCGACGGTGTGCTCCACGAGTTCACCACGATCAACGGTGTCAAGGAGAATGTCTCCGAGATCATCCTCAACATCAAGGACCTCGTGCTGTCTTCCGACTTTGACGAGCCGGTAGTCATGCAGCTTGCAGTCGAGGGGCCGGGCGACGTCACCGCAGGTGACATCGAGCCACCGGCAGGCGTGGAGATCCACAACCCGGATCTGCACATCGCCTCCCTTAACGAGCAGGCACGCCTGGAGATGGAGCTTGTTGTCGAGCGCGGCCGTGGCTACGTCCCGGCTATGCCGAACTCCGGTGGAGAGGCCGGCCGTATCCCGGTCGACCAGATTTACTCGCCGGTGACCCGTGTTGCTTACAAGGTTGAGGCAACTCGTGTTGAGCAGCGCACCGACTTTGACAAGCTCATCATCGACGTTGAGACGAAGAACTCGATGACCGCACGTGACGCGCTCGCGTCGGCTGGTTCCACCCTGGTGGAGCTCTTCGGCCTGGCTCGTGAGCTCAACACCGCTGCAGAGGGCATCGAGATCGGCCCGTCGGCTCAGGAGTCCGAGTACATCGCTGCGTACTCCACGCCGATCGAGGACCTGAACTTCTCTGTTCGTTCCTACAACTGCCTGAAGCGTCAGGAGATCCACACCGTGGGCGAGCTTGCTGAGTACAGCGAGACCGACCTGCTGGACATCCGCAACTTCGGCCAGAAGTCGATCAACGAGGTCAAGATCAAGCTCGCTAACCTGGGCCTGACCTTGAAGGACGCTCCGGAAGATTTCGACCCGACCCAGCTCGAAGGCTACGACGCCGAAACTGGCGATTTCGTGGACGACGGCGCGGACGAGACCGAGTAACACAACAGAGCACGCGCTCAACTAACCGCATACGAGGAGTTCGAATATGCCTACCCCCAAGAAGGGTGCCCGCCTCGGAGGGTCCGCCTCGCACCAGAAGCACATTCTGGCCAACCTGGCGCAGTCCCTCTTCGAGAACGGCGCTATCAAGACGACGGACGCTAAGGCACGCGCCGTGCGTCCGTACGCTGAGAAGCTGATCACCAAGGCGAAGAAGGGCACTGTGGCTGACCGCCGCGCAGTCCTCGCTGAGCTGCCGAACAAGCAGGTTGTTAACTACCTGTTCAACGAGCTCGCGCCGAAGTTCGAGAACCGTGAGGGCGGCTACACCCGCTCCATCAAGCTCCCGAACCGCTCCGGTGACAACGCTCCGATGACCCAGATTTCCCTGGTGCTCGAGGAGACCGTTACCACCGAGGCAACCCGCGCTGCACGCGCAGCTGCATCCCGCCAGGCTGAGGAGGCCAAGGCTGAGGAGGCTCCGGCAGAGGAGACCACCGAGGCTCCGGCAGAGGAGACCGCTGCTGAGGAAGAGAAGTAAACTCACTTCCTTCCTCGCGTAACGCCCAGCTACCCCGTGTAGCTGGGCGTTTTGTATTGCCCAGATAAGATTGATCGCCATGGATGAGACGATGCGGCTGCGTTTGGATATCGCCTACGATGGCACCGATTTTCACGGTTGGGCGCGCCAGAAAAGCGGCATCCGCACAGTCCAACAGACCATCGAAGAGGCGTTGAGCCTCGTGCTGCGTAGTAGCGTCTCCCTTACCGTCGCTGGACGCACCGACGCAGGAGTCCATGCCTCGGGACAGACCGCCCATGTGGATATTCCTCGCAGCAGCCTTGATCAGCGTTCGATTGAGGGGGACCCGGGACGGTTGGTTCGTCGATTAGCAAAACTGCTCCCGGAAGACGTCCGCGTATTTAATGTCGTGGAAGCGCCAGAGGGGTTTGACGCGCGTTTCTCGGCGTTGGCTCGCACCTACGTATATCGGGTGACTACGCATCCGGCAGGTGCGTTGCCAACACGGGCGCGCGATACGGCGGTGTGGCCAAAACCTATCGACCTTGAGACGACACAGGCGTGTGCCGATGCGCTTGTGGGCTTGAACAACTTTGCGGCGTTTTGCCGCCCGAAGGAGCATGCCACCACGATCCGCGACGTGCATTCTTTCGAGTGGTCGCAGGTCGAGGACACCGTGTACGAAGCGCGCATTGTTGCGGATGCGTTTTGCTGGAATATGGTTCGCGCGCTGACCGCGACGTGTTTAACCGTCGGGGAGGGCCGCCGGGGGAGTGACTGGCCAAAGGTGCTCTTGCTTCGCGACGAACGCGCGCCCGAAGTCCCACTCGCTCCCGCTCGTGGCCTGACGTTGGTCGGCGTCGAGTATCCCGCTGATTCTGAGTTAGCTGCCCGCGCCGAAGCTACCCGCGCGCGTCGCGAGATGTAGCATGCTTGGGTTACTGACAATCTGGGAGGTGCGATGACCACAGCAGCCGCAGCATGGTTTGCAGTTGTGTTTTTCCTGCTTCCCGGATTCCTGGTGGCGTGGGTTGCAGGCCTCCGAGTTCCTGCAGCGGTGACCGCGGCGCTGCCGGTGACCTTCGGTGTTATCGGAGTGTCGTCGTGGATGTGGGGCGTGACTAGTGCGCCGTTTAACCTGTGGACGTTCGGGGTGAGCATGGTGTTTGCCCTCGCGGTGGCTGGCGGGTGGCGCTATGCGTTTGCGCGCAAGGCCCGCCGCGGTGGTGATGTGCCGTGGCGCCGTGCGCTTTTTCCCGGCAAGGTGGAGTGGACGCACTGGGGCATTCCGTTTGTCGGGGTAGTGGTCGCGGCGTGGATGGCAGTTACGGACCGGCTGTCGTGGTTGGCTCAGATGCCCAACGGTGCGGACAATATCGTCCAGGGGTGGGATTCGCAGTGGCATGCGAATGCGGTGCGGTTTGTGATGGAGACGGGCGTGGCGTCGTCGACACGCATGGGCGAGCTGCAGAACTTCGAAACGCACGCGCGGCTGTTCTACCCGTCGGGATTCCACGCGGGTGTTGCTCTCTTTGCGGAGGCTGCTGGTCTTGAGCCGATTCGGGCGGTCAACATCGCGTCGACGGTGCTGCCAGCGGTGGCACTGCCGCTGACCATGGTGTGTCTGGTGTTCGCGTTTATGCGCTCGACTGGGCTCACCGCGCAGATTGCCGCCGCGTTTGCCGCGATCATGGCGTACGCGGCCCCGCAGTTGCTGTGGGTGCCCGACTACGTGGGGATGTGGCCGTACCTGTTTGCGATGACCCTGACCGGCATCGTGGTTTGGCAGTTCCTTGGAGTTCCGGCACGACATGCGGGTGCGCTGCCTGCTGCGATCGGGTTCCTTGGCGTGTTGTGCACACACCCGGCTGCGGTGACCGTGGTGGTGCTCGGCGTCATCTTTGCGTGGGCGACGTCGCTGCTGGTTCGCCCGGTGCGCTCGCGTCGTAGCGATACGGTGTGGATGGCACTCCCGGCAGCCGCGGCAACGCTTGTGTTTTTGCCCCAAGTGCTGGCGGGGTCGGACCAGGCGAGTGAGGTTGCCTCGTGGGCGCCGCAGGAGAAACTAGGCCGCGGCGGCGCGTGGGGGAGTGCGTTTCGGATGGACACCCGGCACGTCTCTCAGTTTTTCCCGGACTTCGACCCGACGGTGATGCTGTGGCTCGCCGGTGCAGGCGCGCTGGCGTTGGTGCTGTGGCGCGGCCAGGTGTGGCCTGTGCTGTTGTATGTGGTTTCGCTTGCGGTGACCGCAAATGCGCTCACACCATTCGATAACGCGTGGGGCGATGTACTGGCCATGGTGGGCAACCTGCACTACAGCACGGGGCACCGGCTGATCATGCCGGTGGTGATGTGCGTGTGGGTAGCGGCCGCCATCGGCATTGCTGTGATTATCCGCCTTGTCACCTTCGCTCCACTCGCAGCACGAACCGGTACGGGGCAGCGAGCCACGGTGCTGGCGTCGATCGCGGTGGCGGTGATCGCCGGGTCGGCGGCGGTGCCACAGGTACGCAACCACACTGAGGCTGGTGCACAGGACGCGTTTGCTACCCCGCGCCAAAGCGGACGGATGGTAAGCGCGGATGACCTCCAGGTGTTTGACTGGTTGGCGACCCAGGACGCAGCGTGGGAAGGCACGATCATGGGTGATCCTGCGGATGGATATTCGTGGATGTATGCCTACAACGGGTTGCCGTCGGTTTCCCGCCATTACCTATGGCCGACCGGCGGGATTGGCTCAGCGCACGACACAATTTTCCAGCACGCGGACTTCATCGGAGAAGACAACAATGAGTTGGTGGAGCGGGCGCTGAAGGATCTGGATGTGCGGTTCTTTGTTCTCAGCCCGGGCTCGTTTTGGGCGTACCAGAAGCCGCAGTATCCGATGCTGCGAGCGTTCTGGGCGTCAAACGGGGTGACGCCGGTGTATCGCAAGGGCACGACGTCGGTGTTTGCGGTCAACAGCGAGTTTTCTGCCGCCCAGTTGCGGGCGATGCGCAAAGACGGACAGGACCACGGCTCGGATGAGCTATTCGAGCTTGAAGATGCCGGTGTAGCCGCCTGGTAGATGCGCGCGGGGTGCTAAGGCTGTAGCCTGTTGAGTACTTACTCGGGGGAGGGGGAATTATGGCGAAACTTTTGCCTACTACACGTGCCCAGGTTTCGGGCCACCAGTTCATGCGCCGTCGTATGGAGCATGGGTTGTTGTTCGGGGATATCCGGATGATTCATGACCCGTTGTCGGCGCGCCATCGCGCCACGGTGTTTGGTGTTGCTGCGGTGGTGATGATCGCCGGGGTGATGGGGTTGTTTGCGTGGATGCGTCCGAATGCAGATCCGGGGGATGCCCCGATTCTGCGGGCGTCGGACGGCACGCTGTATGTGCGTGTTGATGACACTGTTCATCCGGTGACCAATCTTTCTTCTGCACGCTTGATTGCTGGTGCGGCGGCTGATCCGTCGCGGGTGGGTGATGAGCATTTGGCGGCGATGCCACGTGGCGTTCAGGTGGGCATTGTGGCTGCGCCGGCGATGTTTGCGCCGGAGGGTGCGGTTGATGCTGCATGGTCGGTGTGTGCGGTGCCGGGCCGTGTGACGGTGGTTGCGGGGCAGCGTCCGGAGCCTTTGCTTGGCGACGATACCGTGCTGGCCACCGACGGCACCCGCCAATGGCTGGTGACTGGTGAGGGCAGACAGTTGCTGCCTGATGCGGCGTCCCCGCAGGGGCGTATTGTGCGCCGTGCGTTGGGGGTCGGGCACACCACTCCGATGTGGGAGCCACCGTTGCAGGTGATGACGGCGCTGAAGGAATTGCCACCGGTATCAGTACCTGCGCCCGACCGGCTGCCAGAAGTATTGGTCGCTGAGAGCGGTGCGTGGGCGCTGTTCAACGGGAGAATCGAGCCGCTCAGTGAGGTGCAGCAGGCAGTGCTGTTGGATGCTGGCGCGAAGCAACGCAGCATCGGCCGCGAACAGTTAGCCACGTATCAGGACGGGGACTTAGGGCTGACGATTCCAGAGCGTCGCCCGCAGTGGGTTGACCCGGTGCAGCAGACGGTATGCGTGGACCAGGACCGTGGTGGCGCGGTGCAGTCCGGTACAGAACACGACGGTACAAAACACGACGGTGCAGAACACGCCGGTACAGCACGGTACGGCGCAGTGCGATCCGGTGATGCTTCGGCGATTGCGTTGTCTGGGGCGTCGGTGGCGACACATTTTGCGGGGCTTGCGGATGGCTCGATCGGTGTGGATTCCGGACATGGCTTCCACGTCGTGGCGAGCAACGGGTTGCGCCACCGTGCACCCGATGCGGAAACACTTGCCACGGTGGGTGCGGTGCATGTCGAGCGCGTGCCTTGGGAGATTGTCAGCCTCTTGCCGGAGGGCGAGGAGCTGACCCGGGCTGCGGCTTTGACCGCCACGTACTAGCAGCGCACAGCGCAAGGGCGCCCAGTAGAGCGAACACAACTGCGCCGAGGCCGACACTGCTGAACCGTTTCGCGGCCAAGGAGGCGGTGCGCTCTGTTGGGGCCACGGTGACGGTGTCCCGTGGCGCGATGTCGTCCGGGGTGAGTTGGCTGATCACGTTGTGCGGGGTGATGGCGCCGCCGCCGTGTTGTGCTGCGGCGGTGATGAGCGTGCGCACGTGGTCTGGCGTGATGCCGGGGTAGCGCTGCATGAGCAACGCGGCCGCACCACTGACTACCGGTGCGGCGAAGCTGGTTCCAACGTACGGGCGTGACCCGTCACGGGTGAGCGTGCCGTCGGCCCAGCCGTTGCCGCTGGATGCGAGCGCGTGTGGGACAAGACCGGCTGCGGAGATTTCCGCTGGCATGGAGTATGACGCGAGCGTGTGGGTGTCCTCGCGAGCCCCCACAGCAAGCACCGTGGGAAACAGAGCCGGGATCACGCTAAAGCCTGGTTCACAATCGGCGCTGGTGTTGCCGGATGCGGCGACGACGACTGCGCCGTCGGCCTCGGCACGGTGCAACGCGCCGCGCAGTCCATTGAGATCAATGCGTGAGGCAAGCCCCGGGTCCACACAGGACACGACAGAGACGTTGAGCACGCGCGCACCTTCGTCGAGCGCGTTGTTGATTGCAGAAGCGAGCGTCTCAAGGTCCCCCGCGACAGATTGGTCGCGGCCACCGCGGTAATGGGCTGACGTTTGACGCACCGCCAGGATCTCCGCATCTGGTGCGATGCCGAGCGTGCGCCCAGCGATGACGCCGGCGACGACGGTGCCGTGGCTGTCGCAGTCCGCAAGCGCGTTGTCGCCGACAAAGCCGGCTCCGGGGCGCAGGTGATTAAGTTCCGAGTGTGGAGCGACGCCAGTGTCGATGACGGCGACGCGCACGCCGGCTCCGGTGGCGAAGCGACGGAGCTCGTGGAGCTCCGCAGGTGTCTCACCTGGTGGTTGTGCTGCCGAAGGCACGGCGCAGGCGATGTCTTGGGCGGAGGCGTAGGTAAGCGAGCCCGGCGCGAGTGCTGCAGGTGCGCAGAGTACAGGCATGGCGAGCAACAGTGGCAACAGTGCGGAAGCGGGCAGGGAACGTGTGCGCATTGTTACAGCCCTCGAATCAGGTCGAAGACCCCGGTGAGGTGTACCGCGAGTGGGATGACGGCGATGAGGGCGGCGATTTCGGCACGTTCGAACCAGACAACGGTTGTCGGTTCTAGGTCGGGTACGCGCCGGGCCCACAGCACGGTGGTTGTAGCAGCCAGTGCGGTGAGGACGGCGATGGTGATGAGGGCGGGATGCGGGTCGTCGATACGCACGATGCTGATGGCGGAAGCAATGACTGCCGCGAGTGCTATCGCCATCAGCGCAATGCGGGTTGCAGCCCAGTGGTGGCGCGATGCGTAGACGACGAGTGCGCCGGCGATGCAGGTGCAGAACACGAAGTTCCATGCACCGCCGCTGCTGCCGATCTGGAGGAGCGCAGGGATGCTCACTGTGGAAATTCCGGCGGTGACTGCGCTGGCGATGGTGGTGGCGACTCGGCTGCGTGCGTCGACGTCTGGTTGGTATTCGTCGGCGCGATCGAATTCTTCGCCGGCGGTGGGCACGTGCGCCACGGCAAGGCCTGCAGCACGGGTGGCGATGCCGGGTGTGGCGGCAACCGTAAACAGGCCGGTGAGGACGGATAATGCGGCAGGCGCGTTTGCGGCGGGCAGCCAGGTGCCTAACATGCCGATGCCGCTGAGCACACCAACCGTGACAGCAAACGCCACCAATGCAGGGCCCGCAAGGCGCAGAGCCACTCCAATGCCGACGGTGATGAAGGCTGTGACGACGCCTGCGAGGGCGCCAAGAGCAACGTCTGTGCTGTGCAGGTTCGGTTCTGTGCCACCGATGACCCATGTGGCGGCGGCCCAGCCGAGGCACAACGGCGCTGCAGCAAACACGGCGGGCGATTTCGCAACAGCAGCGAGGGTGAGCGCGCATAACCCGGTGACGGCGAAGGTCGCGGGAGATGGGGCAAACATGCTGAGCAGCAACGCAATGCACGCTAACCCTACGAGGGTTGCGGCGGTGTCGAGGCCGCGCACGCTGCGGGCATTGCGGCCTGCGTGCGCGAGGGCGTCGGCGGCGTCGCGTACCACGGGAGGTGCGATGGGTTCTTTGGGGCGCAGGGCGATCACGGCGCCGTCGTGAAGCTTGAGCGCGTACAACGGCGTGTGCATGTCGAGTGGGCGTCCGCCTGCCGTGGAGATTTCCCACGGGCGGTGGATCTGCGGCAGTTCCACAAGACGCGCCAATTCGGGCAGCACCTCTGCAAACGTTGAGGATGTCGGCAGTGTGACATCGATATCGCGGTGAAACGCCGCAACAGAAACACGTACGGTTACGCGCACAATGTGGTGCGCCGAAGTAGCAACCAAAACTCTTCCCCCGGAAGTCTCAACGCGTGGCCCCCATTTGCCACGCAACTTGGGCCAGTATGGCGCACCGTTACGCTGCAGTCCAGCTTTTCGTACCCCTTTGGCGGGCAAATGGTCTACACTGCGCTCAACACTATGCCCAACACAGTTCGGGGGAACTGTGGCCACATGGGGTGAAAAGGGGGGATCCACGAATGCTCGGGTTAGACTACGATGCTGTGCTCGCACCAACTGCGGGCACACCTGACGTGCCGGCACTGCCAACAGGACAACTGCGTGCAGAGCCAGTCCCAACAGCGCAAAAGCCACAGACGCAGCCGGTGATCAAGATTTTGCTGCCAATTGTGATGGTGGTTGCCGTTGGTGCGGTGATGGCGCTGATGATGACATCTGGGCGCACTGTGAGCCCAATGATGTTGATCTTCCCGCTGATGATGCTTTTCGGACTGTTGGGCATGATCAATCCGCAAGATCGGCAGGGAGATATCAACGAAACGCGCCGGGTGTACCTGCGCCACCTGGATGCGTTGACCCGGAAGGCGCGCGCGAACGCAGCGCAACAGCGCGCGCACGCGACAGGGTTGCACCCGGCTCCGGCAGATCTTGTTGCTGCGACACCGGTGGAGCGGGTTTGGGAGCGCACTGCGGCGTCACCGCTGGCGTTGACCGTCCGGTTGGGGACCGGCAGCGGTGCGCTGTGCACGCCTGTCGATGTAGAGGATCCGGGAAGCCCAGAGGACCTTGACCCGGTGTGCGCGGTGAGTCTTCGTCGCACTGTCGCTGCCGTAAGCACCGTGCCTGGCATGCCGATTGTTGTGCAGCTCGATGCATTTCCCGCGGTCACCTTGGCTGGTCCCGGCGCGCATGAGGTGGCGCGTTCCATCGTGTGCCAACTCGCGTTTTTTCATGGGCCCGAGTTGGTCAGCATCGACGCGCCATTCGCGTGGGCGAAGTGGCTGCCGCACGCTCGCGCGGAACATGCACGTTTTCGCGTGGTGCTTATCGACGCCACCGTGGAGCACCTCCACGCCCCCGACGCCGACTGTGTGATTGTCGTCCACCCGGACGAGCACTACTTTGTGGACCCGGATGCCTTCCACCTCGTGTGCACCGATACGCTCGCTGCGGTCACCGAACAGGGCATGGAGCAACTCGGCCTTCCGGACTCGTTCACTGACGCGCAGGCCGAGTTCATCGCTCGCCACCTCGGGTTCTACCGACGCCCAGAAGGCGCAAGTGAGGACACTGGCGATCTGCTTGCCATGCTGGGGATTACGGACCTGGACGCACTCGATGCCACCACCATGTGGCCGGGGATGCGCAACAAGCTTGTCGTGCCCATCGGCGCGACCCCCGATGGGCAGCCGGTGTATTTGGATTTCAAAGAATCAGCGCTCGGTGGCATGGGCCCACACGGGCTCTGCATCGGAGCTACCGGTAGTGGTAAGTCCGAACTGCTTAAGGAAATCGTTGTTGCGCTTGCCGCAACGCACTCGCCGGACGAGCTCAACTTGGTGCTTGTGGACTTCAAAGGTGGCGCAACCTTCCTCGGCTGCGAAGACCTGCCCCACACCAGTGCTGTGATTACCAACCTTGAAGACGAGGCCGTGCTGGTCGAGCGCATGTTTGATGCCATCTCCGGCGAGTTGAACCGCCGCCAGGAACTGCTGCGTGCCGCAGGCAACTTTGCCAACATCACCGACTACACCCGCGCTGGGCACACACTGCCGTCGCTGGTGATCATCGTCGATGAGTTTTCAGAACTGCTCTCGCAACACCCGCACTTCGCGGACCTTTTCGTCGCGGTGGGGCGCCTGGGCCGCTCACTTGGGGTGCACTTGTTGCTCGCCTCGCAGCGGCTCGAGGAAGGAAAGCTGCGCGGGCTCGATTCCCACTTGTCGTATCGCATCGGGTTGAAGACGTTTTCCGCAGGGGAGTCGCGCCAAGTCCTCGGCGTGCCGGATGCCTATGAACTGCCCAGTGAGCCGGGCTCGGGTTACCTCAAGTCAGGTATGGAACTCACCCGCTTCAGGGGGTCTTACGTGTCCGGTCCGCTGACCCGCCAGGTGTTGTCGCACCCAGCGGACGCGCCGACAGTGCGGTTGTTTACCGGCGACGAGATAGAAATCGCCCCGCAAACTGTTACCGATACCGACTATTCGACAACGCTGTTCGACGCCGTTGTGGAGAAAGCCCGCGACGTCGCCGCAACCCGGAGCATGCGCGCCCACCAGGTGTGGCTGCCACCGTTGCCGGATACGCTCGCGCTTTCTTCGCTTGTCGACGACACCATCGCCCTCGTCGACGAGCCCTATCGCCAACTCCAAGTCCCCTTCGCCGTGGACTTTTCCCGTGCCGGTGAGCATGTTGCCATTGCTGGTGCGCCGCAGACGGGGAAGTCGATGGCGGTGCGGTCGATCGTCGCCAAGCAAGCGCTGTGTCGCACAACCGATGAGGTGGCGATCTACATCATCAACGCTGGCGGCGGCGACTACAGCGACATCGAGTCCCTGCCTCACGTGGCGGGTGTGGCGAACGCGAAGGATGAAGAACGCACGCGTCGTGTTATCGACGAGGTCACCGGACTTCTGGATGTGCCTGCCTCGCGCGCGACACTGCTCGTTGTCGATGGTTGGCATGCGTTGCTGGCCAACGATTCCAAACTTGAGGACCTGCGCGATCCTTTGGCACGGATCGCCTCCGAAGGCCCTGCTGCACGCGTGCACCTGCTGGTTACCACACAGCGGTGGAACGCAGTGCGTGCGAATGTGCGCGACCTCACCGGCACCCGCATCGAGATGCGCCTGACCGAGCCGATGGATTCGCTGATCGACCGCAAGGCCCAAGAACGTCTCGCCGCCGTGCCGGGACGTGCGCTCACCCCGGACGGCAAAGTCATGCATGTCGCGCTGACCAGCGCCGAAGACATCGCACACATCGCAGCCCAGGCGGCGAGCCAGACGCCGGTGCCACGCCTGCGCGTGCTGCCAGCAAGAGTCGACGCGCAACCGCTTATCGACGGCACCCGCATCCCACTCGGCATTGGCGGAGCGGACCTTGCACCGCTGTACTCCACCGGCCACATCCTGGCCATCGGTGCAGGCGGCGCGGGCAAATCCGCCTTCATCGCCAGCACGATTGCGGCTATTTCAGCGATGCCACGCGAACAAGCCCGCATGGTGATCTGCGACCCGCGCCGGGCACACCTGGCTCATGCGGACAGCGACATGGTCGCGGCGTACGCAGCTTCCTCGAGTGCGCTCACCGATGCGGTGCGCTCGCTGGCCACCACGCTGACCTCGCGACTGCCGGGCAGCGACGTCACGCCCGCCCAACTGGCAGACAGGTCCTGGTGGGCAGGCCCAGAGCTCTACTTGCTTATCGACGATCTCGACCTGGTCGGCGACGAACCACTGCGCCCAATCATCGACTTGTTACCCCACGCACGTGACATCGGCTTGCACATCGTGGTGGCGCGCAAGTTCGGCGGTGTTGGGCGTGCCATGTTTGGCCCGTTCCTCTCCGCTGTGAAAGACCTTCACCCAGACGTGCTGATTATGGACGGCACCAAGGACGAAGGCGCACTCTTCGGCGTCCGACCGGCTTCGCAGCCACCAGGGCGCGCAACGCTCGTACAGGGCGAGCCGAAGGGCATGATCCAACTGCCGATGCTGAATATGGGGGACTAAATGACAGACCTGCGTATTACCGCGACCGATGCGTCGACCGTGTTCACCGGTGCGGCCGACGTCCACCGCTTCGACGCGCCAAGCAGCCGTGAAATCGCGAGCACGATCCGCACTGTGCTGGGGCCGAACCCAGATGGGGCACACGTGCACATCACCGCAGACGACACGCGCCTACGCGAGCTCGAGTACGCCCTGGCGGACTACGACATTGACTTAACCACCGAACTCCTTGGTCCCGATCCGGCAGACGTGCCACGTTCGCTCAACGCACCCTCCGCGCCACCTGCGCCGTGGGATCCGCCACGGGACCCGCCACGGGACCCGCCGACAGACACGTTCGCGGCGATTGCGGACAACCGCTCGTCAAACATCGGCGTCTGGATCATCGCCGCAGTCGTCGTGGTGGTCGCAGTCGTGTGTGCGGTGGTCATCTTCAACGTTGTCTGGAAAGGCAGCGTTGGCAGTGCCGGCAGCGCCAGCAGTGCAGCGAACACGGACAGTTCAATTGCGACACCGACGGCTACTGAAGCTGCTGCGGGGGCAACGCCGTCTGTGGCGGTGGAGTCGTCGATACGCGAAGAAGCACCGCAGACCGTCCTGCTTGAACAAGACGGCCTTCAAGTGGAACTGCCTGCCGGGTTCGCTCTTGAGGCCGACGATGGCACATGGCGCGCAACCGGCGATGATCCGAACTTCCGCCTCCACATCGCCGTTGAGAGGCTGTACCAACTACCGGCCAAGACTATGGCCGAGCAACTCCTCGCCGATGTTGAGGCGGACCCGCAAACAGAACTTGTGGACACGGACGGCACCTCGGTGACCTACCTGGAGCGCGCCGCGGATGGATCGCAGGCGCTCTGGAAGACCTGGCCGCACGGCACCACCCAGCTTTTCGTGGGCTGCCACACGCGCCATGAACCCACCACAGTGCAACGCGCAACGTGTCGAATGGCCATGGAAACCGCTGAATTTAAGGGGGCTGACATGCGGACATGAAAAACTTTTGAATTCGATGGAACCGAAAGCATCAAATGTCAGTCAGATATATGAACGGCAAACACACACCGTTCATCCAACCTAAACACACAAGGGGGAAACCATGGAGCTGTTCGCCACTGAAGCGGAGGTCATGCGCGCCGCCGCAGACCGTACCGACGACACCAACGCAAACGTCAACCGCGAAATCGACCGCATCCAACAGGTAGTCGAATCCACTCGCAACTACTGGGTGGGCAACGCGCAGCGCAGTTTCGACGACCTGATGATGCGCTACGACGACGCTCAAAAGCGTTTGTCGGAGGCGTTGACCGCGATCTCCGCGAACATTCGCGACAACGCGAAGCACTACGAGTCCACCGACGCAACCAACACCGACAGCCTCCGTCAGCTCGCTGGCGGACTCGCACTCTAACCACAAGGGGGAACCACCATGCAGATCAAATACGACTTCACTCAGATCGCCGGCGCATCCGAAGATATGCGCGCATCCGCATCCCGCATCAACGGCGACCTGGCCGAACTGAAGCAGATGCTCCAGCCCATGGTCCAGACCTGGGAAGGTACCGCCGCCACCGCTTACCAGGCACACCAAGCCAAGTGGGACCAGGCAGCAGAGGACCTCAACCAGATCCTCACCCAGATCGCGCAGACCGTTGAGGATGGCAACTCCACCATGTTGGCCGTCAACAACGCTGCAGCGAACAGCTGGGGCTAACCAACAGACTTGCGTCGGGGCGACAACGCCGACCATCGGGGGATAGGGCGCGGCAGACCCGTCCCCGGCGCATCCACAAAAGAAAAAAGGGGGACTCGGGGGAAACGCCGCCGCAGGTGACTATGGGGAACACCTGCGGCGGCGTTTTTGTTTTGTGGCCAGATTGCCGTAGTGTTTAACCCCTGTGTGTCCCGCCTGACGCGCGTTTCGGGTCTCCACCGGCCGCCGGAACCGTCGAGGAACATGCGAAGTATGGCCGGCAGCAATCTAGACAGACTTTAAGGAGTCATGCATGTCTACTTACCACCCGAAGAGCGGTGACGTGACCCGTAACTGGTACGTCATCGACGCAACCGACGTGGTGCTGGGCAAGCTTGCTTCCACCGCAGCAGACCTGCTGCGCGGTAAGCACAAGCCGCAGTTCGCACCGAACGTTGACACCGGCGATCACGTCATCGTGATCAACGCCGACAAGATCCACATCTCCTCCAACAAGCGCGATCGCGAGATGCGTTACCGCCACTCCGGCTACCCGGGTGGTCTGAAGTCCATGACCCTGGGCCGCGCACTGGACGAGCGTCCGGACCGCGTGATCGAGGAAGCTGTGAAGGGCATGATGCCGCACAACAAGCTCTCCCGCCAGTCCATCAAGAAGCTGCACGTCTTCGTCGGCTCCGAGCACCCGTACGCTGCTCAGAAGCCGGAAACCTACGAGTTTAAGCAGGTGGCACAGTAATGACCGAGCCGAACAACTACGACAACCTCGCTGCCGACACCGACATCGATGCCGCAACCGCAGCAACCGAGGAGTTCAACTACACCATCGGTGACGCAATTGCGCCGGAGGCTGACGCTGCTGAGGAGACCGTTGAGGTCGCACCGCTGCACGAGGGCCCGATCCAGACTGTTGGTCGTCGTAAGCGCGCAATCGCTCGCGTGACCGTCGTCGAGGGCGAAGGCAAGATCACGGTCAACGGCCGTGAGTTCGAGGAGTACTTCCCGAACAAGCTGCACCAGCAGGACATCCTGACCCCGCTGACGCTGCTCGAGCGCGAGGGCCAGTTCGACATCAAGGCCAACATCTCCGGTGGTGGCCCGACCGGCCAGTCCGGTGCTCTGCGTCTGGCTATCGCCCGCGCACTGAACATCTACAACCCGGCTGAGCGCCCGACCCTGAAGAAGGCCGGCCTGCTCACCCGTGACGCTCGTGCCGTGGAGCGCAAGAAGGCTGGTCTGCACAAGGCCCGTCGCGCACCGCAGTACTCCAAGCGTTAATCGCTGGCTTACTCCACACGCCGTCGCCCATGTTCTGGGTGGCGGCGTTTGCCGTTTCTTCTGTCGTTGTTGGTGAGCGGACCGGTTGCGAGGGTTCGTCGATAAGCAATTGCAGCAAGCATGCATAATTGTGGGCATGACTCGATTGTTTGGAACTGATGGTGTTCGCGGCTTGGCCAACGAGGCGTTGACAGCGCCGTTGGCGTTGAAGCTCGGCGCGGCTGCGGCAACGGTGCTGACGAAGGACCGTCGCTCCGGGAAGCGTCGCCCAGTAGCGCTCATTGGGCGCGACCCGCGCGTCTCCGGTGAGATGCTGGCGGCAGCGATGGCAGCCGGCATGGCGTCGAAGGGCGTGGACGTGCTGCGTGTCGGTGTGATTCCGACGCCTGGCTTGGCGTTTCTTACGGACGACTACGGAGCCGACATCGGTGTAATGATTTCCGCCTCCCACAACCCGATGCCGGATAACGGGATCAAGTTCTTCTCCGCTGGTGGTCACAAGCTGCCGGACGATATTGAAGACGAGATTGAGCGCGCCATGGACGAGCTGGAGGAAACCGGTCCGACCGGCACCAGCATCGGCCGTGTGATCGAGGAGGCCCCAGATGCGCAGAGCCGCTACCTGGCGCATCTGGCTGATGCGGTGAGCACCGACCTGTCGGGCATCAAGGTTGTGGTGGACTGCGCGAACGGTGCAGCGTTCGAGGTAGCCCCGAAGGCGTATGCGGCAGCGGGAGCTGACGTGACCGCGATCTTTAACAAGCCCGACGCCTACAACATCAACGACGGCGCAGGCTCCACGCACATGGAGCAGATTCAGCGCGCAGTGGTTGAGCACGGCGCGGACCTTGGTTTGGCGCACGATGGTGATGCGGATCGTTGCTTGGCTGTGGATGCCGAGGGCAATGTTGTCGACGGCGACCAGATCATGGCTGTGCTGGCAACCGCGATGCGCGATAGCAACTCGCTGCGTTCCAACACGCTGGTGGCCACGGTGATGAGCAACCTGGGGCTGAAGCAGGCAATGAAGCGCGAGGGCATCGAG
Source organism: Corynebacterium sp. HMSC11D10 (assembly GCF_001806995.1). Classification (NCBI taxonomy): domain Bacteria; kingdom Bacillati; phylum Actinomycetota; class Actinomycetes; order Mycobacteriales; family Corynebacteriaceae; genus Corynebacterium; species Corynebacterium sp. HMSC11D10. The sequence goes on along the minus strand of NZ_KV787028.1, from coordinate 118,677 downwards.
ATGCGGGAGACCAAAGTGGGCGACCGTTATGTCCTCGAAGAGCTCAACCGTGGCGACTTCTCCTTGGGTGGCGAGCAGTCCGGCCACATTGTGGTTCCGGAGCATGCGACCACGGGCGATGGCGTGCTGTCCGGTTTGATGCTCATGGCACGCATGGCTGAAACCGGGAAGTCGCTCGCTGAGTTGGCGAGTGTGATGACCGTGCTGCCACAGACGCTGATCAACGTTCCGGTCTCAGACAAGTCGCGCATTCTTGACGACGAATCCGTTACCGCCGCGATCCGCGAAGCTGAAGCGGAGCTGGGCGATACCGGCCGTGTCTTGCTGCGTCCGTCGGGTACCGAGGAGCTGTTCCGCGTGATGGTGGAAGCAGCTGAGGAAGAACAGGCACGAAAGGTTGCCGGACAGCTCGCGGCGGCCGTCGCAGCCGTGTAACTTCTGAGTAAGAAGTTTTTTGCCCCGGCAGGGAACCGCCGGGGCGTTGGGGGAGTCTAACTAAGTAGAAATAGTTGGACTGGAATCTTTTCAGGGGTGGGAAATGACACGACATGTCAGTGCTGTCGACGTTGACGTTGACAATGTTCGAACGCAGTACGGTGCCGCGATTAACGCGTACCGTGCTGCGGCGCACGACCTCGACACGAGGCGCATCACGGTGGACCCGTCTGCTTTCGGCGATGGCTTCGCGGAGCAAGGCCGGCGTGTTGCTGAGGCACTTGAGGCGCTTCACAGTACGTCGAAGCGGTTTTTAGAGGTCCGTAGCGAGAACTGGGAGCAGGTGCTCGCGCTTACCGACGACATCGTGGCCGCCGATGCACTCGCAGCCGAGGTACTTGAGGGGGTGGAGCAGCCATGATGCCGACAGTGCAAGATGATGTCCGCACCCTCGTCGAAGCAGTCGAGGTTGCACCTGAGGTGCCAGAACACCAGCGCAATGCCGTGCGAGGCCTTGCCGGTGAGTTGATGTCCGAGTCCTCCTGTATCAACGGGCTCGACCTTTCGGTGTTCGCACAGATCGGCCTGCAATTGGCGTTGAGTTGTGAGCGTCCGGATACGCCAGCGCGCACGTGCACGGCAGATAACAGCGGATGGTTTGAAGAGGTGGGCATCCGGGATCGGGAGTGCCGAAATGAAGCCCGCGAGACCGACCACTTTGAACACGTCAAGCAGGTAGGCCAGCGTATTGGAGAGTGCTCTTCGGCGATAGAAGCGATCGTGCGCTCAGCTGATATGGCGATTCGTGCGATCTTGGAACCTGCGCGCCGTGTGTTCGAAATCGCGCAGCGTTGCGGGATCACTCAGATTGTGGAGATCGCCGTAGAGGTGATCATCGAAGCGCTGCGGTGTGCAACGGCAACGACCACGGACCGAAATGGGGTGATCCGGGAGTGCCTCGACAGCATTGCCGAGTGCACTGGTGAGGCGGCGCAAACCCAGCCAGAGCCTGCGGTGGAGAAACCATGCGACACGGTTGCAAGCTCCTCGGTCGGCACTGTGGCCGCCGGCGTGAATATCTCGGTCGATGTGGGGCTGAAGCTGGGCGTTGAGCTCGACCTGGCACAGGGCGAGGTGGAATGCCCGCCGGAGGAAGCACCGAAGCCGGAGCCTGAACCGCCGGCGAAACCAGCACCGAAACCTGCTCCAGCACCGGCGCCAACGCCACCGCCACCGCCACCGCCTGCACCTGCACCGACTAAGGATGGGGTTATCGCCCCACCGCCAGAACTGTCGCAGGTGCAAGAGCCGCCACCACCGCCGAAGAAGGCACAGCACGTCGATACAACGGCTGCTTCCGTAGGTGGCGCAGACGGGGCACAATCAGGCGCTCAGGGCGGGCAGGATCCGTGGGCAATGAAGAAAACGGGGGAGTGGTAACCAATGGATTACGAGTTGTTTGTGCTCCAGTTCCAACGTAGGACGCAAAAACGCATGGCTGATTTTGAGGCCATGATGCGCGAGCACCAGAACAAGATGGAACAAACTGCGAAGCACTACGCCAGAGCGCGCGAGACGATGGAACGGCCGAAGCCGGTCGCGCCGCGTGGGGATTACACCTTGGAACGCTCGCGTGTGTCTGCGGCGCGTCGCGCAAGAAGGGCGCAGGTGCATGCGGTGCTGCAAAGCCAGGCCCGGGGGACTCCGCCGGAGCAGCCCGGCGTGGGCGAAGAGGCCTAACCCGCGAGTGAGAACCTCGCGGAAGCGCGCCGCCCTAGAACAGGGAGAAACCGGCGTTGTCGCGGGCCAGCCCCGCGGCCTTGGCGAGCTTCTCGCCAGAAAGGGAGACCACGCCAGAGCCTTCGGCGTCGGCTTCGGCGTAGCCGGCGTAGGCCTTCTCGTCGTTTAGCACGTGCAGCAAGTAGCCCACGAGCAAGCCACGTACGGTTTCTTGCAGTGCGCGGTCGGACTTGCCCAAGCCGAGGATGCGCTTGATCATGCCGTCTTCGGAGAAGGACTGCTGATCGCCCTTCTTCGGTGCGCGGTAGACCACGTCGCCTGCCCAGTTGTAGGCAAGCTTTGCGGGGTTGCCCGGGTCGAACAAGGAATCGCCGTCCTCGCCGGGACCGATGACCATGCCGGGGGCGAAGAGCGCACGGGCTGCTTCCACCGCGGACGGTGCGACGTTTGCCGGGTACACCGTCGCCACAGCCTTCACCTTCGGGTTGTCTACCGCCGCAAGCACTGCGGCGCCACCACCCATGCCGTGGCCGACGATGCCGAGTTTGCCTGGGGAGACAGAGATGTTGCCGTTGCCTAGTCGCACGCCGGCGAGGATCTGCAGGCTCGTCTCCAGGTCTGCAGCAAAGCCACGGTGATCTGGCCTAAACCCGGTTTCGGTGTTGGGTGCTGCGACTGCGATGCCCCAGCTGGCCAGGTGGCGCAGTGTGCCGTGGTAGTCGTCGATGTCTTTCGTCCAGTCGTGGCCGAACGCGACAGCGGGCAGGTTCTTGCCCTCGGCAGGGGTGTACACCTTGCCGGGCAGGCCCGTGTAGCCCAAGTCGCCTTCAAGGACGCGGTGGGGGCCACGCTTGGACAGGTCAGAGAGTTTCTTTAGCTTCGCAGACACGCCGACGATCCTACTGCATCCTTGTCTGGACTAGGGTGAGTCCATCGTTGCAGGCGGGGTTACTCAGGAGGCAGGATGCTCGGCGCGTTACAGCTCGCATTCGTCGATTCGGTGAACCTTCTGCTCATCGGGGTCATCGTTGCAGTAGGAATTGCGGTGCCACGGGGAAACGGCCGCTACGCCAAGACGACATCGTTGCTGATTGCCGGTGACTGGCTGGGGGTGGCGGGGCTTGCGCTGCTGATGCTTGTCATTTTCGACGGGTTGGGCTCCGCCGTTGAACGTTTTGTCAACGGCCCTGTCTTCGGTGTGTTGCTGATCGCAACGGGTTTGCTGACGGCGGTGCTTGCCATGCGTGGCGGTGACAACCAGGCGCTGACGCAGAAGATCATGCAGCACCTGAACACGCCCGGTCCGCTGACGGTGCTGACGGGTTTTGTCTTGGGGCTGGTGCAGTCCGCAACCTCGGGACCGTTTTTCGGCGGGCTTGCGTTGCTGTCCGCCTCGGGTATTGACGCGCAGGTGCGTTACGCGGCGATTCCGCTGTACGCCTCGGTGGCGTTGTCGCTGCCAACGCTGTGTGCGCTGCTGGTCGGGTTGGTGCGCGCTCGTCCTGAAAGTCTCGCAGGCAGGGGGTTTGCGTGGGCGCGCAGCCACCCGCAGCAGGTGACGGCAGCCGCGACGTGGGCTGTGGCAGTAATGCTGACTGTGCTGGGTGTCGTGCACCTGCTGTAGGTGGTGCACAATGGGGCGTATGTTTCCGCTCCGTACAACGATTGATCTAGGTGCGATTGCGCACAACACTCGCCGTCTGAAAGAGCAGGCAGGCGAGGCGAAACTCATGTGTGTGGTGAAGGCGGACGCCTATAACCATGGCGTCGAAAAGTGTGTTCCGGTGATGGATCGCAATGGCGCAGATGCGTTCGGCGTGGCCACGTTGGCTGAGGCTCGTCGTGTCCGTAAGGTCACGCAGAAGCCTGTGCTCGCCTGGTTGTGGAGTATCCACGAGGAGTTGCCGGAGGGCATCGATCTTGGCGCGCCGAGTGTTGCCCATTTGCAGTTGCTTATCGACGAACCCACGCACCGCACCGTCTACCTCATGGTGGATACGGGCATGCACCGCTCCGGTATCGACGAACCGGAGTGGGAAGCGGCGTTCAAGATGGCGTTTGAGGCGGAGCAGGCCGGCAAGATTGAGGTTGCTGGTTTGATGACGCACCTGGCGTGCGCCGACAACCCGGTCGACCCCTACACGGATTTCCAGGCGGAGAACTTCCGCAAGGCGATCGAGGCGGCGCGTGCGGCCGGATTGCGTGTGGAGCGAAACCACATGGCGAACTCGCCAGCGACTTGGACGCGCAAAGATTTGCACTTTGACATGGTGCGCCCGGGCGTGAGCCTGTACGGGCTCGAGCCGGTGGCGGGACTTGACCACGATCTGAAGCCGGCGATGACGTGGGTGGGCCAGGTCATCGCGGTTAAGCCGATGAAGCAGGGCGAAGCAACCAGTTACGCACGCACCTGGGAAGCGCCCGAGGACGGCTACACCGCAGTGATTCCGGCCGGTTACGCAGACGGCGTGCACCGTAGCTGGCAGGGTGCGTTGGAGATCGCCATCAATGGCCAGACCTACACCCAGGTTGGGCGTGTGAGCATGGACCAGATTGTGGTGTGGCTCGGCGCGAACGAACACAACGTCCAGGCAGGCGACGAGGCGGTCATCTTCGGCGCCGACGGTCGCAGCGCGACGGATCTGGCAAAGGCTGCCGGCACGATTAACTACGAGGTCGTCTGCGCGCCGGAGGGCCGAACGCTTCGCACCTATGTAGGGGAGGAGTAAGTGAAGGACACGTTTGCGTGTGAAGGAAAGCGGGTGTGTGAGGGGGTCGTCGATACGCAGCAGCTTGGTGAGGAGCTCGGCGCAGCACTTGAGGCGGGGGATCTAGTGATCCTGGATGGCCCGCTCGGCGCCGGCAAGACCACGTTCACACAAGGTATTGCGCGTGGCATGCAGGTGAAGGGGCGCGTGACCAGCCCGACGTTTGTCATCGCGCGCCAACACGCTTCCACTGTGGGTGGGCCTGCGTTGGTGCATGTGGATGCCTACCGTCTCGGCGACGATCCGCTGGGTGAGCTCGATGCGCTCGACCTGGATACCGAGTTGGAAGATGCCGTGGTGGTCGCAGAATGGGGCGGCGGTTTGATGGAGCAGTTGGGGGCGCGCCACATCTTGGTGCAGTTGGATCGGGAGACTCTCGCAGAGACTGAGGGGCGGATAGTTTCCTGGCGTGTCGTAGAGGGGATGTAGGCTTACACCCATGCTGAAAACGAGTAGCAAAGCCCGTGGTTGGATCATTCTTGCGGCGGTGCTGTGGTTGGTGATCCTGATCGGGATCATCTTCATTCCGCAGTCCCGTGGCTCGAACGCTGTGGACGAGGTGAAGCCGACGAACTCGCTGACGCGTGCGTTGCTGCAGACCCGTCCGGGCGGCGACATGGTTGCCGCGCAGCTCGTTGACCCGTCCAGGGTGTACGACGCAAACGAGTACATGGGGTACACCACGCTGTGCCCAGGCGAGCCGGAGGAGCTGGTGAAGGCGAAGAAGGAAGCCTTCGCGCTGACGGATGAGGATGTGGACCTCAACGGCGAGATGGGTTACGTGCTGCTGATCCCAGCGGAGGGTGAGACTGCCCTGATCGACCCGGTTGAGTTGAAGAAGGTCGACATCTGCACTGTTCCGCAGTCGGAGACTTTCCCGCTGAACACCGCAATGCCGTTCTACAACACGAAGGGCCAGTGGGCTCTGGGGATGGGCCAGTAATGCTGGTGCTCGCCCTCGACACGGCGACTACGGATTTGGTCGCAGGTGTCGTGGATACCGAGGCGGCGAAAACGCTTGCTGAGGCAACCGTTGCTACGCGTGCGCACAACGAGCAGCTTGTGCCGACAGTGCAGGTGCTTCTCGACGAAGCCTCGCTCACCTTCGCCGACCTCGACGCCATCGTTGTCGGTTGCGGGCCGGGCCCGTTTACCGGTTTGCGTGTCGGGATGGCCACCGCCTCTGCGCTTGGCCAGGCGCTTGGCATTCCGGTGCATGGGGTATGCACCCACGATGCGGTAGCGGTAGACCGCCAAGGCGATGTGCTTGTGGTGACCGACGCCCGCCGCCGCGAGGTGTACTGGGCCCGGTACAACGACGGTGCCCGTGTTGCAGGCCCCGAGGTATGTAAGCCGGCGGATCTGCCAGTGGAGCAGGTGGACGTGCTGAGCGTGCCCGACAACCTTGCAGAGCAGGTCACGGTCGTAGCAGGCACTATTGCGTACCATGCGCCGGCCCCGGCTGGGTTGGTTGCTGTGGCGGATCTGAGCGCCACCCCGGAGCCTCTCGTCCCGCTGTATTTGCGTCGGCCGGATGCGGTGCCACCGAAGCAAGCTCCGAAGTCGCCCGCGCTGCCGTGATGGAGTTCCGTGAACTGACAGTCGGCGATGCGGCCGCGGCGGCAGCGATAGAGGCTGTCCTGTTCGCCGGGGATAACCCGTGGTCGGAGGCAGCATTTCGTTCAGAGATTGCTGCGCCCCACACGTTTTACCTCGGTGCGTTTGAAGCAGGCCGGATGCTTGGGTACGCGGGGCTTGCAATGCTGGGCCCGCGCGACGACCCAGAGTTTGAAATCCACACCATCGGGGTGGACCCCGAACAGCAGGGCCGCGGCCTGGGCCGGGCGTTGATGGACCAGATGATGCACACCGCTGACCTCATGGATGGTCCGGTCTATCTTGAGGTGCGGGTGGATAACGAGCCCGCGATCGCGCTGTATAAACGTTTCGAGTTTTTCACCGCCGGCGTGCGGAAGAACTACTATCAGGCCTCCGGCATGGACGCGTACACCATGACGCGCCCGCGCAAGAGCGAAAGGGTGTAAGCAATGATTGTCCTCGGTATCGAGTCCTCCTGCGACGAGACTGGCGTAGGCATCATCAACCTTCATGACGACGGCACGATGGAAATCCTTGCCGACGTCGTCGCGTCCTCGATGGAACAGCACGCCCGCTTTGGTGGTGTGGTGCCGGAGATCGCCTCCCGTGCACACCTTGAGGCGATGCCGCAGGTGATGGAAAAGGCGCTGGCGGACGCTGGTATTGAGAAGCCAGATGCCGTAGCAGCCACGATCGGGCCCGGTCTTGCAGGCGCACTGCTGGTTGGCGCTTCCGCCGCGAAGGCATACGCCGCCGCCTGGGGCGTGCCCTTTTACGGCGTGAACCACCTTGGCGGCCACGTCGCTGTGGCCAACCTCGAGGGGGAAAGCTTGCCGCACTCGATTGCGCTGTTGGTCTCTGGCGGGCACACGCAGCTGCTCGAGGTTGACGCGGTGGGCAAGCCGATGAAGGAACTCGGCACCACACTCGACGACGCTGCTGGTGAGGCCTACGACAAGGTGGCCCGGCTTCTGGGGTTGGGCTACCCGGGTGGCCCGGTCGTCGACAAGTTAGCTGCGCAGGGGGATCCGAATGCGGTGCGTTTTCCGCGGGCGCTGTCGCGTGCGGAGGATCTGCGCGGCGAACACCGTTACAACTTCTCGTTCTCTGGGCTGAAGACCGCGGTCGCGCGCCACGTTGAGGCCGCCGAGCGTGAGGGCCGCGTGATCTCGCTGGAGGACGTGTGCGCGTCCTTCCAGGAGGCAGTCTGCGACGTGCTTACCGCCAAGGCGATCATGGCCTGCGAGGACACCGGCGCGAACACCCTGCTGCTCGGCGGGGGTGTGGCGGCCAACAGTCGTCTTCGTGAACTCGCGCAGCAGCGTTGCGACGACCGCGGCATCGAACTGCGTGTGCCACGGTTCAAACTCTGCACCGACAACGGTGTGATGATCGCAGCGCTTGCGGGTCAGCTCATCCACGAAGGGGCCACGCCGTCTGATTTGGGCGTAGGCACGGACACGTCGCTCGAGGTAGAGGTTCCGCTCGTGTAATCGCTCGCCGAGCGAGGTCACCAGGGTGGGGCTATATTGAGCACCTGAACTGTATCCCGTGAAAGGAAATCCTCCGTGACCACCGAGCAATTTAGCCAAGAGCAGGCCGAACGCGAACGTTTCGGGCTGCTCGTCAACCCAGATCTGACGTACCGTCGCATCGTGTTCGATGAGGACTCTGCGCGCGAGATGCTCGGTGGCGGAACCGATGGAGTTGTGGAAGTGGCGTTTGACCGCGACGGCAACCGGTTCCACGCGATTTACCGGGTTGACGCTGGAATTGTCGGAGCGGAGCCGAACCCTGTTGCGTCCCTTGCGCGTAACACTGCAGAGACGGACACCCCGGAGTTTCTTACGGATCCCACCCGGTCGATCTGCGGGCCAGTGATCTTCGCGGCGCGCGGGGGCGGCAGCATCAGCGAAGGCACGGTCGAAGAGGTTGTCAACGCGATCCGTGCGGTGGAAAACTTCCGCAACGACAATCCCGAAGAGTTCGAGCTGTGGCGTAACGCGGTGAAAAACCGCTAAACGCCACCAGTGTTGTTGGCTGGCACTCTCACGGGTAGAGTGCCAAAGCAGGTTGTGTGAAGCACAGTTGTTCACCCGCGACGACGGCTGCGCCTCGTGAGACCTGAACTCTTAAATCATTCACCAATGAAAGGTTTTTGATCATGGCAAACGTCAACATCAAGCCGCTGGAGGACAAGGTCCTCGTCCAGATCGCTGAGGCTGAAACCACCACCGCCTCCGGCCTGGTTATTCCGGATTCCGCTGCGGAAAAGCCGCAGGAAGCCGTCGTCATCGCAGTTGGCCCGGGTCGTCTCGACGACAACGGCAACCGCATCACCGTGGACGTGAAGGAAGGCGACACGGTTATCTTCTCCAAGTACGGCGGCACCGAGCTGAAGTACGGCGGCGAGGAGTTCCTCCTGCTGTCCGCTCGTGACCTGCTGGCCGTCGTCGAGAAGTAAGTAAAACGCTATGGCAAAACTCATCGCATTTGATCAGGAAGCTCGCGAGGGCATCCAGCGCGGCGTGAACACGCTCGCCGACGCGGTGAAGGTCACCCTCGGTCCCCGTGGCCGCAACGTTGTGCTTGCAAAGTCCTGGGGCGGCCCGACCGTCACCAACGACGGCGTGACCATCGCCCGCGACATTGACCTTGAGGATCCGTTTGAGAACCTCGGTGCGCAGCTGGTGAAGTCCGTCGCAGTCAAGACCAACGACATTGCAGGTGACGGCACCACCACCGCAACGCTGCTCGCCCAGGCGCTCGTCGCCGAAGGGCTGCGCAACGTGGCTGCTGGTGCGAACCCGATCGAGCTGAATAAGGGCATCAAGGCGGCAGCCGACAAGGTCGTCGAGGAGCTCAAGGCTCGCGCGACCGACGTGAAGTCGTCCGCTGAGATCGCCAACGTGGCCACCGTGTCCTCTCGCGACCCTGAGGTTGGTGAGATGGTCGCAGGTGCCATGGAGAAGGTGGGCAAGGACGGTGTGCTTACCGTCGAGGAGTCTCAGTCCATCGATTCCTACGTGGATCTGACTGAGGGTATTTCCTTTGACAAGGGCTTCCTCTCCCCGTACTTCATGACCGATCCGGATGCCGGCCAGGCCGTGCTTGAGGACGCCCGCGTGCTGCTCGTACGCGGCAAGATCTCCTCTCTGCCGGATTTCCTCCCGCTGCTTGAGCAGGTTGCATCGGAGTCGGTGCCGCTGTTCGTCGTGGCCGAGGACATCGAAGGCGAGGCGCTGCAGGCGCTCGTTGTCAACGCGATCCGCAAGGTGATCAAGGTCGTTGCTGTGAAGTCGCCGTACTTCGGCGAGCGCCGCAAGGCGTTCATGGATGACCTTGCTGTTGTCACCGACGCGACCGTCATCGACTCAGAGGTTGGCATCAACCTCAAGGACGCCACCCTGGACCACCTTGGCTCCGCACGCCGCGTAACCACGACGAAGGACGACACGGTCATCGTCGACGGTGCCGGCACGGCAGAGGCAGTCGAGGAGCGCCGCGAGCAGATCCGCCGCGAGATCGAAACCACGGATTCCACCTGGGACAAGGAAAAGGCCGAGGAGCGCTTGGCCAAGCTTTCCGGTGGTGTCGCGGTGCTGCGCGTCGGTGCAGCGACCGAGACCGAACAAAACGAGCGCAAGCTCCGCGTCGAGGACGCCATCAACGCTGCCCGCGCGGCAGCAGAGGAAGGCATCATCGCCGGCGGCGGCTCCGCACTGGTGCAGATTGCCAAGCAGCTTGAGGAGTTTGCTGAAGGCTTCGAAGGCGAGCAGAAGACCGGTGTGCTGGCAGTGGCACGTGCACTGTCCAAGCCGGCATTCTGGATCGCTGACAACGCGGGCCTCGACGGCGCTGTCGTCGTGTCCAAGGTTGCCGAGATGAACAACGGCGAGGGCTTCAACGCCGCCACGCTCGAGTACGGCAACCTCATCGACCAGGGCATCATCGACCCGGTGAAGGTGACCCACAACGCTGTGGTCAACGCCGCATCCGTGGCTCGCATGGTGCTGACCACGGAGGTATCCGTGGTGACCAAGCCGGCCGAAGAAGGCGAGGAAGGTCACGCACACGCCCACTAGGGTGTCGTCGATACGCTAAAACAGTGCCCCACTTCGGTAGGGCACTGTTTTTCTTTTGGCGTGATTCTTCGGTCGTGCGCTTACTTGACGGCGGCGACGTACTTCACGCTGCCAAGGCCGCGGCGCAGGGCAGTGGAGCGCTCAGATTCACTCATGCCGCCCCAGATGCCATAGGGCTCGGCCACACGCAGGGCATGCTCGCGGCACTGGGTAAGCACCGGGCAGTTGAAGCAAATAGCCTTCGCTCGATTCTCACGCTGCGTGCGGGCGCGGCCCCGCTCACCCTCGGGGTGGTAGAAGATTTCCGAGGCTTCGCCTCGGCAGGCGCCGTGAAGCTGCCAATCCCAAAAGTCTGCATTGGGGCCGGGGAGTTGCTGTGGCAACGTCATGGTGTGAGATCTCCTTTGCCGTGGAAAACGCGATGTACACAACCAGCAGTGCAGTGTTCCGGCGGTGGGTGAACAAAGGGTTGCCGCGCGGTTACGGCACGGGTGTTTCTCGGACGTTCTTGTGAATAAAAGCGCAATTAGTAGGGAAAATGGCAAGAGTTAAAGGTTGGTGAATTCTTGAATACGCGTCGGTAACTCATATGGCGGGGGAATGGGTGTTTATAGTGTTTGCTTGTGATTGGCAATACCGGCGCGACAGCGGGTGACGAGGAAGATGAACTTGTCACCCTCGTTCCACGTGCCGCCGAAGGGGATGCGCGTGCTCTCCAGCGTGTGATTGCCATCGTCCATCCACGGGTGCTGCGCTACGCCAGGGCGCGCATTGGAGGCGGGCGCATGCCGACTGCGGAGGACGTCGCTCAGGAGATCTGCTTGGCGGTAGCGACGTCCATTGACCGCTACGTGGATACCGGGCGGCCGTTCATGGCGTTTGTGTACGGCATTGCGTTTAACAAGGTCGCCGATGCGCACCGCAGCCTGGTGCGTGACAAGACAACGCCTACTGAAGATGTCCCTGACCAGGAGGTTGTTGCGTTCACGCCGGAGGATGCAGCCGTTGTTGCAGACGGAAGTAACGAAGTTCGCGCATTACTCGATTCATTAAGTGATAAGGCTCGCGACATTGTGATTCTGAGAGTGTTTGTGGGCCTCTCGGCGGAAGAAACGGCAGAGGTAGTGGGCAGTACTCCAGGTGCGGTGCGTGTCGCGCAGCATAGGGCGCTGTCCAAGTTGCGTGAGCAGTTGGAAGGAGACCATTCAGGCCATGACGCGTGATTTTGGTGGCGGCGACTTTGGAGAAGAGTGCGTTCGCGACGATGCGTTTCTTGATGCGCTTTCGAGTGGTGTAGACCCCAGTGACGGCAGTGACCCACTGGCTGCGGCGCTGCTTGGACTAAAGCAGGACGTCGATCGCCCGATGCCAGCGGCTCCCACGGTGATCCCGGTTGCGCCGGTTGCATCGCTTGACGACGCCCGCGCGCGCCGCCGGACCGCCAACCCATGGGTCGCAGGTGTGGTCGGTGCTGCAGCTGCGTCTGTGGCTATCGTCGGCACTGGCGCTGCGGTGTATGGCACGCAGAGCTCCGCGAACGAAACCACGATGGTGGAGTTGGCAACCACGCTCGACGAGCTGGAGGCAGCGAACCAAAGCGGGGATATGGAGGCCGCCCGAAGCCTGCTTGAGCAGGCTAGGGGGCTTATGGCAGGTATCAAGATGCGTGAGGCGCGCAACGGTGAAGACGTAGTGCAGCCAGCGCCACGCACGGTTACTGAAACCACGACTGTGGTGGAGGTCCATGAAGTTGAAGTTCCGCCGAGCGTGCAGCAGCCTGCGCCGGCGCCGGAGCAGAACCCTGCGCCTGCTCCGGAGAATGCGCAGCCGCCGGCTGGGGCACCGGCGCCGGGGTCGGATGCCGTGGCACCTTCGAACGGGAGCTTGCCGCCGCGCCAGCCGCAGGAGCAACCGCGACCGACGGTGGTGGAGCCGTCCGATTCGCGCGAGCAAACTCCGATCCCAGGAGATCAGCCGCCAGCACGGCCGACGGTCCGCGATAATGTCCCGTCGAACCCAGTTGATTCTGCATCGCGGTACGCAGCAACGCCCGCGCCGGTAGTGCCGGGCGGGGCGGGCTCGTCGGAAAATTTCTAGCTAGCGTGCCTCGAGACCATCGAGGTAGCCCATCGCGTAATCCCACGGAACGTACGCAGTGACGTTCGGTTGCGCGCTGGGCTCATGCACCGGGGGAAGTTCCCCGTTGAGGGTGGCGATCATGTTTTGCTCCATGATCTCCCAGTCGTAGTAGTGCATTTGGTCGCAGTCCTCGCACAGGAAATGGATGCCCAAAATTCCGCGCGGCTTTAGCATGCGTTGTGCGTCGCGTACGTGTGCAAGGTCCTGGATGACGGCGACGCGCTCCTCAGAGGAGAGGGGCTCCACGATCTCATCGTCTTCGATGAACGACGCCGGATCGTTTGGGTCGTCCGCGAACGGGTCCAGCGGCATCATGTCGTCGTAATTCACGGTGCCCAGCCTATTAAGTGGCCGCTTGCTAGGCCAATCAGGGCGTCATCCCCGCATAGCCCCAGAGCTTGCGCGGCGTTATATCATTGCTGAAAACAATCGCGCGGGAGAGGAGAACATGTCGATGTCTGAGGCACGAGTATGGACGGGTGGCGACGATCCGAACAAGGTGGCGCTGAGGGGGCTGACGTTTGATGACGTGCTGCTGCTTCCGGCGGAGTCCCACATTGTTCCATCTGAGGTGAGCACCGAAGCCCAGTTCACCCGCAATATCCGTCTCGGCATGCCGATTATTTCGGCGGCGATGGACACAGTGACCGAATCCCGTATGGCGATCGCGATGGCGCGCCAGGGCGGTATCGGTGTGCTGCACCGTAACTTGAGCGCTCAGGACCAGGCGGAGCACGTCGATGTGGTCAAGCGCTCGGAATCCGGCATGGTGACTAACCCGGTTACCGCCACCCCCGATATGACCATCGCCGACGTCGATGCACTGTGCGCCCGTTTCCGCATCTCGGGCCTTCCTGTAGTTGACGGCTCTGACCGTCTTGTTGGCATCATCACCAACCGCGACATGCGCTTCGAGCCGGATGCTCAGCGCAAGGTCGCAGAGGTCATGACCCCGATGCCGCTGGTTGTAGCGCAGGAGGGTGTGGACAAGAAGGAAGCGCTCGATCTGCTATCCGCCAACAAGGTGGAGAAACTTCCGATTGTGACCTCCGAAGGCAAGCTTGCCGGTCTGATCACGGTGAAGGACTTTGTCAAGAGCGAGCAGTACCCGAACGCCTCGAAGGATGAGAACGGCCGTCTACTTGTCGCTGCAGGCGTCGGTACCGGTGAGGACGCATTTGAGCGTGCTGGTCTGCTCGTTGAGGCGGGCGTAGACGCGCTCGTTGTCGACTCCGCGCACGCACACAACAACCGTGTACTTGAGATGGTCTCTCGTGTGAAGAAGGAATTCGGCGACCGCGTCGACGTTGTCGGTGGCAACTTGGCTACCCGTAGCGCTGCGAAGGCCATGATCGACGCTGGCGCAGACGCCATCAAGGTCGGTATCGGTCCGGGCTCTATCTGCACCACCCGCGTGGTTGCAGGTGTTGGTGCACCGCAGATTACCTCCATCCTCGAGGCGGCCGTGCCGGCGAAGGCTGCAGGTGTGCCGATCATTGCCGACGGTGGCATGCAGTTCTCTGGCGACGTGGCTAAGGCATTGGCTGCCGGCGCATCCACCGTCATGCTCGGCTCCATGTTGGCGGGCACGGCGGAAGCGCCAGGCGACATTGTTGTTGTCGGCGGCAAGCAGTACAAGCGTTACCGCGGCATGGGCTCCATGGGTGCAATGCAGGGCCGTGGACTGACTGGTGAGAAGCGTTCCTTCTCCAAGGACCGTTACTTCCAGGCGGATGTGGCGAGCGAGGACAAGCTCGTGCCGGAAGGCATTGAGGGGCGCGTGCCGTTCCGCGGTGACCTGGATTCCATTACCCACCAGATCGTTGGCGGTCTGCGCGCTGCGATGGGTTACACAGGCGCATCCACTATCGAGGAGCTGCAGACCAAGCAGTTCGTCCAGATCACCACCGCGGGCCTGCGTGAGTCCCACCCGCACGACATCACGCAGACCGTCGAGGCACCGAACTACCGCCAGTAGGAGAACCAGCACAACATGCGTGACTACGTGGAAATCGGCATTGGGCGCGAAGCCCGCAAGGCTTACGGCTTGAGTGATTTGTCGATCGTTCCGAAACGACGCACCCGCTCCTCGCAGGATGTGGACACCTCCTGGCATATTGATGCCTACACGTTCGATATCCCGCTTGCGTCCCACCCGACGGACGCGTTGGCAAGCCCTGAGTTTGTTATCGAGATGGGCAAGCAGGGTGGCCTCGGTGTGATTGACGCGGAAGGCCTGTGGGGCCGACACGCTGATCTGGAGGCTGCGGTGAAGAAGGTGGTGGACTCATGCGAGGACCCCTTTAACGTCGATACGGCTGAGAAGTACCAGGAGTTTGTTGAGGCAGGTGAGCGTGCCGTGCGCACCTTGCAGGAGTTGCACGCCGCAGAACTTGATCACGACTTGCTTTCGGAACGTATCGCCCAGGTGCGTGACTCTGGCGTGACTGTTGCGGTGCGCGTGAGCCCTCAGAACGTGCGCGAATTGGCGCCTGTAGTTATCGCCGCAGGTGCAGAAATCCTCTTCATTCAGGGGTCGATCGTGTCTGCAGAGCACGTGCAAAAAGGTGGGGAACCGTTGAACTTGAAAGAGTTCGTCGGTTCGCTCGACGTGCCGGTCATTGCCGGTGGTGTGTATGACTACACGACCGCGACCCACCTGATGCGCGCTGGCGTTGCTGGTGTCATTGTCGGTTCGGGCGATGCCGACACGGTGGTGAATGTCCCGATGGCTACCGCTATCGCAGATGTCGCGGCAGCACGTCGGGATTACCTCGATGAGACTGGTGGACGTTATGTCCACATTCTTGCGGATACCACTATTTGGGGGGCAGGCGAGATTGCTGCAGCCATCGCTTGTGGTGCAGATGCCGTTATGCTTGGCAACCCATTAACGAAGGCAACTGAGGCCGCTGCCGGTGGCGTGTATTGGGAAGCTCAGACTGCTCACCCACGTTTTCCGCGAGGTAGCGTGCGGAAGGAACCTGACTTCACTTCTTCGACGCCACTGGAGGTCGTGCTCTTCGGTCCATCGAGCGATCCGTGGGGTGCGAAGAATCTCATTGGTGGACTGAAAAGAATTATGGCGAAATGTGGCTATACTGGGATCAAAGCTTTCCAGAAAGCCGATTTGGCAATCCGTAACTAAGAACTGGATGAAATCGACCTATGTCTAGCCGTGTAACGATTCTTCGCGACGCCCCTGAGGGCCCATTCCACGAAGTTGATGTGAACGACATCTTCTTTTCGGTGACTGACGCCAAAGGTGTGATGACGCATGTGAACGATGTGTTCATCAAGTACGCGCAGTACTCCGCCGAAGAGATGATCGGTAAGCCGCACAACCTCATCCGTCATGAGGAGATGCCTGGTGCGGCGTTCAAACTCATGTGGGACACCATCGAGGATGGCCGTCCTTTCGCCGCGTATGTGCGTAATAAGGCGAAGAGCGGCTCCGCGTACGACGTGTTTGCCACTGTTACGCCGCTGCCAAACGGCGGTTACCTGTCGGTGCGTACCCGTCCGATGACGGAGAACTTCGAAGCAGCCGCTGGTATTTACCAAGAAGCAAACATCGTTGAGCACGAGGCGAAGGCCAACGGTGTTGGCCGCCGCGAGCGTGCAGTGATGGGCGCGGAGAAGGTTACGGAGCTGCTGCCGGACTACGACGCATTCCTGCGCGAAGTTCTTCCTGCTGAGGTTCAGGCACTCGAGGATGCAGGCTTTACGCTTCCGGAGGGCTCCGGCGACATCTACGATGCTGCTGTGACGCTCTACCGTGAACTCGACGAGTTCATGACGGTGCAGACCGCCATTAAGGACGCTGCTGAGGAGCTGCGCAAGGCCAGTGCGACGCTGGTCGAGGAAAACGCAGTGACCAACAACGTGAAGGCCGAGATGGAAAACGTGGTCACCGAGGGTGCATCGCGTACGCTGCTGCTCGCACCGCTGCAGGTGTGGGCGACGATGCGTGGCATTATCGACGAGAACGCGAGGACCCTCGAGGAGACCGCTCAGGAGCTCTACGCCAAGACGTCCAACGCACGTATGGCGATTGCTCTGGCTCGTCTGCACACCGCACAGACCGCACAGTTCTCCACGGAGGCTAACGTGCAGGAGTCGATGCAGCTTCTCGTCGACGCACTCGAGGCTGACGTCAAGCACATGGATGACGCCGTGTTCTTGCACTCGTCCTTCCGTCGCCGCGTGGAGCTGAAGGTTAACTCCATCACGGAGCTGACCAAGATTCCGCTCGAGATGATTCGTCGCTGGTCTGAGAACACCAACGACATGGGCGAAGAGGTCGCACCGCTGGTGGAGCAGGTGAACAAGGCAATGGCTGCTGCTGATGCCTCGATTAACCAGCTGCACCGTTCTGCTGAGCGCCTCGCACAGGCCCCCTCGACGGAGAAGGTGCGCGAGGCTCTGGACAGCCTCAGCGCTGCGGTCCGTTAAACCTGACGCCGGAGTCGCTTGCCGGCGAGTGTCTGGTTGACGGAAGCACCGATAACCAAGGCAATCGCCGCAAGCTTCAGCGGGGAGGGGTTCTGGCTGAGCACAAGCCATCCAACGAGCGCTGCAAATGCAGGCTCGAACGAGATGAGGATGGAAAATACCTGGGGGCGGAGTCGTCGCATAGCAATCAGTTCCAGTGATGTTGGGAGCAGCGACGCCAAGATTGCGGTACCAATTGCGAGGAGCAGCAGATTGGTATCGGAAACAATGACGAGTGCACCTTCGAAACCGAAGGGCAACGTCACCAAACCACCAACTGCAAGGGCAACCGCGAGCCCACCTTGGCCGGCGATGAGGCGACCAGTCCGCTTGTTGGCAAGGACGTACACCGCCCAGGCAGCGCCTGCGATCAGGACGTAGAAGACACCGAGGCGGTCGAGCGGCTCACCGGAGAGCGAATCAACGCCAAGCAGCGCCATACCTGTAAGCGCAAGCCCGACGGAGATGCCGTCGCGTACCGAACGGGACAACACTGCGGCGAGCAGTAGCGGGCCGAGGAATTGGATGGTCACCGCGGATGCGAGTGGCACAGTTGCAATACCGGCGTAGTAGAAGCCGTTCATGCAGCCTAACGACACTCCGAGCACGATCGCTGCACCCCATTGTTCGGGGGTCCAGCGCCAAAACGCTGGCCGTGAGATTGCAAGCAGGATGACGGAGGCGATGAGTAGTCGGAATGAACTCGTCGCCCAGGTTCCGGCATGGGGGAAAAGCTGCGTGGCAAGTGCCGCGCCAAGCTGCAGAAACAGGCAGGACCCAAGGATGCACAACACGGCGGTGCGGTCGGCATTGGGTTCAACCGGGGAGGGGGCACGCAATGTCATGCAGATCATTCTGGGACGAAACGTCGAAGGATGGACAATATATTCGGATTTATATGCCATCAGCTAGTATTTGGGCCGTGACTACCGCTCAGAAACGCCCTGTTCTTGTCGTTGATTTTGGTGCGCAATACGCGCAGTTGATCGCCCGCCGTGTGCGCGAGGCGCATGTGTTCTCGGAGGTTGTGCCGTCGACTATTACGGCTGCTGAGGTTCGTGAGAAGAACCCGCAGGCGTTGGTGCTCTCCGGTGGGCCGTCGTCGGTGTACGCGGATGGTGCCCCGCAGCTCGATCCGGAGATCTTTGAGCTGGGGCTGCCGATCTTTGGTATTTGCTATGGTTTCCAGGTGATGACGCAGGCGCTCGGCGGCAAGGTCGAGGAGACCGGTGCCCGCGAGTACGGCCGCACGGCGATGGCTGTCAAGGGTGGCGTGCTGCACGCTGGCCTGGATGAGCACCCGGTGTGGATGTCCCACGGTGATTCCGTGACGCAGGCGCCGGAGGGCTTTGAGGTCACTGCCTCGACACCGGGTGCGCCGGTTGCTGCGTTTGAGAACGCGGAGCGCAAGTTTGCTGGTGTGCAGTACCACCCGGAGGTGATGCACTCGCCGCACGGCCAGGAGGTGCTGACCCGCTTCCTCACGGAGATCGCTGGTCTGGAGCAGAACTGGACGGCGTCGAATATTGCGCAGCAGCTTATTGACGATGTCCGCAACCAAGTCGGCGACGGCTACGCCATCTGCGGCCTGTCTGGCGGCGTGGATTCTGCCGTGGCGGCAGCGCTTGTGCAGCGCGCTATTGGCGACCGTTTGACCTGTGTATTCGTGGATCACGGTCTGCTGCGCCAGGGTGAGCGCGAGCAGGTGGAGAAGGACTTCGTCGCCGCGACCGGCGCGAAGCTGGTCACTGTGGATGAGCGCAAGGCCTTCCTAGACAAGCTCGCCGGCGTGACCGAGCCGGAGGCCAAGCGTAAGGCGATCGGTGCGGAGTTCATCCGTTCCTTCGAGCGTGCCGTGGCTGATGTGCTGTCGGATCACAAGGTGGATTACCTGGTGCAGGGCACCCTGTACCCGGATGTTGTGGAGTCGGGCGGCGGCACCGGTACCGCGAACATCAAGAGCCACCACAACGTGGGCGGCCTGCCGGACGACGTGGAGTTCGAATTGGTTGAGCCGCTTCGTCTGCTGTTTAAGGACGAGGTCCGCGCAGTTGGCCGCGAGCTTGGCCTGCCTGAGGTGATTGTGAACCGCCAGCCGTTCCCGGGTCCGGGCCTGGGTATCCGCATCATCGGTGAGGTCACCGAGGAACGCCTGGAAACCCTGCGCGCTGCTGATGCGATTGCTCGCGAGGAGCTGACCAAGGCCGGCCTGGATGACCAGATCTGGCAGTGCCCGGTCGTGCTGTTGGCCGATGTGCGTTCGGTTGGTGTGCAGGGCGATGGCCGCACCTACGGCCACCCGATCGTGCTTCGCCCGGTCGCATCCGAGGACGCGATGACCGCGGACTGGGTGCGCATCCCGTACGAGACGCTTGAGGTGATCTCTACCCGCATCACCAACGAGGTGGCCGACGTCAACCGTGTGGTGCTGGACGTGACGTCCAAGCCGCCGGCCACCATCGAGTGGGAGTAAGTCAGTTTCTTTCGTCCGCGCCCTCGCGGGCGTAGTACGCGGACACGGATCCGACGCGCTGCGACACGTTAATGGTGAGTAGCGCGCTGTCTGTGTCCGCGTTTTGCCGTTCTTCGGGGCATGCGGCTTCGCCGATGTTCACCTTGCAGTTGATGTCGACGGGGACGTTTTCCGGCAGGATGATATCGGTGCTGCCGGTGTTGTTCGCAATGTTGACCGTTTTCGGCTCGCTCAGCGGTTCGAGATCGGTGAAGTCGATGTATGACTCGCCGATGAAGCCGCTGGTGCCCATTTGGTCTGGTAGCTCGTCGACGTCGTACACGGTGATGTATGCGCTGCCGAAGCGGCTGTAATTGCCAAGTCGCACTTCGCTGGTGACCCCCAGCGCAAACACCGTTGCCGTTGTCAGCACCAGCGTGACGGGGATCCACAGCCAGTAGCGCTTCTTTGGTTGCGCACGCTCCGGAGCTGGCTCGACTGGGTCCGGCAGGTGCCACAGGCCCGGTGCCGCGCCGAGTGGGTCCCATGCCGGTGGCTTCTGCCCGGGGTGTTCGTAGCCCTCCGGTACGGTCAGGTGGGAGGTGTCTACGACAGGGCCTTTGCTCGTCTGCGACTCCAAGCCCACCACGAGTCCCTCCGGTGCTTCCGGCTGGCGCTGGTAGGCAAGGTACCAGCCGAGCGCGAAGAGCGCGAAGGTAACCAAAACACCGCGCAGGTCGCTGGCAACAGCAACGGACGGGAAGAAGATGACAAGACCGAGGAGCAGCAGCCAGCCGGTGTCGCGCTCTTTCTTCTCTACCTTGGTCAGCTGCTCTTTCGGGGTGGCGATCGAAGTTGCTGGGGTGCGGGTCAGCCCGAAGCGGGGCATATTGATCCAGCAGAGCAGGTAGAGGAACAGGCCACCGCCGAAGGCGATTGACAATACGACGAACAGGACGCGGATGAGCGTTGGGTCGATTTGGTAGCGGGCACCGATGCCTTCGCAGACACCACCGACGACGGCCTTGCCGCCCTGGTCTTGTGGGATGCGGGGCGGGCGGCTCTCCCACATGCGCTTGAGTGTGTTGGTTTCCATGGCTTCTATTGTTGCGAGGCAACGCCAAGCGCGGTATCGGGAACGACCCTGATTTTTCATCTCAGGGTTTACCCCGATGTGCCTGAGGGGGTTGCCGTGCAACGATAGGGGACATGTCTGCGTTGTATCCTCGGCTGACCCGTGATCGTTCCCGCCGCGTTATTGCTGGCGTGGCGTCCGGGGCGGCTGACCTGCTCGGGGTGGACGTGAAATGGGTGCGTCTGTTTTTGGTTGCGGCGAGTTTCGCTGGTGGCTTCGGCGTGCTGCTGTACGCAGGTCTGTGGGTGTTTACCCCGGTTGCTGAAGGTGCTGCGCCGCGGCAGCGCCCGAGTGCGCTCGACATCTTCCTGGTGCTTGCAGGTTTCGCGGGTGCGTTGACGTCGCTGCAGATTTCCTCCGGCGCGGGGGCCACGGTGGTGTTCATCATCGGCGTGCTCATCGTCGGTGCGGTGATTGCGTTGCAGGCGTACGACCGCGGTACGGATTCGTGGGGCAACATCGCCGCGCTGTCCTTAGGCGCGCTGCTGATCATGAGCGGGGTGCTCGCTGTGGCACTCCTCGGGGAGAGCGCCGGGGTCGCCGGTGTGGTCGTTTCTGTGCTGGTGACGGTGCTGGGTGTCGGGGTGCTTGTGGTGCCGCTGATTGCCAAGTTGACCAACTCGCTTGTTGCGGAGCGTGAGGCGAAGGCGGTGGCGGATCAGCGCGCGGAGATCGCCTCGCGCCTGCACGATTCGGTGCTGCAGACCCTGGCGCTGATTCAGCGCCAGGCGGATCATCCGGACGAGGTGGTGCGCCTTGCCCGTGGTCAGGAGCGCGAACTTCGGGCATGGCTTTTCGACGACACCGTGTCCAACCACACCACCGCCTTCGCCGCGTTGCAGAAAGCCGCGGGCGAGGTGGAGGACGCCTACGGGGTCGTGATTCAACCGGTCACGGTGGGAGACGACATTCCTTTCGACGAGCGCACCGAAGCGGTCGTGCTCGCCGCCCGGGAGGCGATGGTCAACGCCGCAAAGCATGCGGGGGTAGACACGATCGACGTCTACGCCGAGCATCTCGCGGGAAGGCTCGAGGTGTTCGTGCGTGACCGGGGTGCTGGCTTCGACCCGGAGGCTGTGCCGGCGGACCGGCACGGGCTGCGCGATTCCATCGTGGGCCGGGTTGAGCGGGTTGGGGGAGAGGTGCACGTGGTGTCGTCGATAGGCAATGGCTCCGAGATCGAACTAGCGTTGGACCTATGACGCGCGTGTTTCTCGTAGATGATCACTCGGTGTTTCGGGCCGGGGTGAAGGCCGAGCTGGCTGCCGCAGGCGACGGTCAGCTGGACGTCGTTGGGGAGGCGGGCACGGTTGCGGAGGCGGTGCGCGGGATCGAAAAGGAGCGCCCGGATGTGGTGTTGCTGGACGTGCACATGCCCGACGGCGGCGGGTTGGCTGTGCTCAAGCGCGCGCCGGGACCTGCGTATTTGGCGCTGAGCGTCTCCGACGCTGCCGAGGATGTCATCGCGCTGATCCGTGCCGGGGCGCGCGGGTACGTGACCAAGAACATCGCAGGCGAGGAGCTTGCGGAGGCGATTGAGCGGGTGCGCGGCGGAGACGCATATTTCTCGCCACGGCTTGCCGGGTTTGTGCTCGACGCGTTTGCCTCCGGGCCGGTCGTGGAGGAGGACGACCCGGCAGTCGATTCGCTCACTCGGCGCGAACTGGAGGTGTTGCGGCTGCTTGCGCGTGGTTACACCTACAAGGAGATCGCCGAGCGGCTGTTTATCTCGGTGAAGACGGTGGAGACGCACGCCTCCAACATTTTGCGCAAGACGCAGACGTCGAACCGCCACCAGTTGACCCGGTGGGCGGTTGCGCGCGACTTAGGGTAGCGCTCCAGGAAATTTGGCAATCAACTAATTGTGGCTGCCTTTTCTTCATCCGGCCACACCGTCACTGCTTTGTATGTGTAGTAGACACACGCTACGAAGACAACAATATTTCCAAAGATGAGCCACTGCGGTGCATCGTTCGGCAGAACTATCTGGAGAACAGCACTCACTAAACAAAGCATGGCAATGTTCGTACTCAACGCAATGATCAGCATTCTGCGTCCAAGGCTCATTTCGTTCCTTACTGTTCGTGGTACTTATATTTATCCGCACTGATCAGCAGCGGTTACGATAGAACCAGATGCGGTTGCCATGGTAGCTGCAGCCATCATAGGGCCAATAGGACCTGTGAGCGGCGCAGTGGCGACTCCGACTGCAGATGCTGTAGTCCCTCCGATCCCTACGAGGATGGCCCCCACACACCCAGCAGTAGACCGAGGTTGAATGAGGGCGGCATCGACTAACTCTGGATCAACGTTCGTTGAATACTTTGCAGTGATCTGGTCACCTTCAACCGAGTATTCGATGTTTACTTTCTCTCCAGTAGTGAGAGTCTTTGAAGTGGGCAGAGCTTCTTCTTCGCCCTTCGGGCTTTCTACAAATACTGTGTCCGCTTCTTTGCGAACGTTACCGTTTACTACTTCAGCGGAATATCCGCTCTCATCAGCGTCATTGATTACGAGAAGCGCTTGTCGCTCCTCTTGTGCCTTAGCAATCCTTTCCTCAAGGACATCATTTCCCGCCCCGGTGCTAGTTGGCTGCTGAACCTCGTTCTGAGAAATCTCTGCGGACGTAGCGACTGGCATTGGTACGAGCACAGAAGCTAGAGCGATAGAAGTAGCAAGCTTAGTTCCAAACTTCAAGGAAAAACCTCTTTCTGAATTCTCGAAAACGAATGAATGTAGGTAGACTATATCACGTTCGCTTAATCTAGTGCCGGCCTAGAACAGGCCTAGAGCACGCGCGCCTGGGTGAGCAGCGACAACGCAGTTTTGTCGGTTTCTTGCAGCATGAGCGGGTTCGTGCCCGGCATCGGCGAGATCGTCGTGTCCGCCCACTGCTTGCCGGTCGGGATGCCCACGATGTGCAGGCGGGGATCCAGGGCGCCGTCGGGGTGGACGGCGCGGCGGGTGTCCGCGTCGGTTTCGGGTGAGGCGGTGTGGGCGAAGGGGCGGACGCGGTTGGCGTCGACGAGCGAGCGCACCAGCGGGTCCTTGGTGTTGCGGATGTCCGGGCCAGGCAGGAACGCGTCGGCGAGTGCGGTCGCGGTGGCGCTGCGCCCGTGGCTGGTCGCGGTGAATGCGCCATCTTGCGTATCGACGACCGGCTGCGGGCCCAGGAACGTCACCAGGCCAGCGTCGGCAAGTGCAAGCAGTTCGCGCGTGCGGAACAGTGGCGGGCCGGAGCCGACCATCTGACCGAACGCCATGTACTGCGAGCGGGCCACCTCCGGGGTGCCTTTGCCGTTTTCGGTGGCGATGGCGCTGGGTTTGCGGCCAGCGGAAATCGCCCACAGCCCGGCCTTGAGCGGGGAGTCCCAGGCGGCGACGGCCTCGGCGATGTCGCGCGCCATGGCGTCGGTAACGACCTGCTGGAGTTCGTCCAGGCTGAGGTCTTCGGTGCCGGCGAGTGGGTCGACCCAGGCGGCCATGTCGAACGGCTCGGTGCTCGTGCCCTCGAGTGCCTGAGTCAGCGCGCGGGCGACCGGCAGGATGTCCTCGGGGGAGGCGTGGACGGCCAGGTCGGTGTCGTCGATACGCGTGATGATCTCCTCGAGCGGCACCTTCAGCGCCTCGGGGTGCACGCGCGCGAGGGTGCGGTAGTACTCGGCGAAGGCATCGCGGGCGAGCGCTGGCCACAGGGTGCGGCCGAACGACAAAGTGCCGCTGCCGGGCTCGGCAGGGTTGGCATCGATAGCGGCGCGCAGGCGTGACAGATCGGCCTTTGGCGGCAGCGAGTTGTACTCGGACTTGGGCAGGTAGGGGTAGCCGCGGCCAGAGGTAACGATGAAGTGGGGTTCCTCGCCGGTGGCGTCGTAACGCAAACCGGAGCGGGCCGTGTCGTCTTCGAAGAAGCGGCCGCCGCGGTTGATGGTGGTCAGCGCCATGAGGTCGAAAAAGCCCATGCCCATGCCACGCACGAGCAGGCGCTCGCCCTCGCCGATGCGGTCCACCTCCTGCTCAACCGGGTTGCCGGGCGGGATGTAGGTCAGGCCAGATTTGGCAAAGGCCTGCTGTGCCGGGGTCGGGGCGGGCAACACCCAGCCGGAGGCGACCACGGTGGCGTCGGCGTGGATCAGCGTGCCATCTGCAAGCAAGATCGCGTCGCGGCCTCCGTCGCTGTACAGCGACATCGCGCGGGACTGGTGCTCAACCACGGTGACAGAGTCCGGCAGCTCGGCCAGCGCAACCTGCCACACCCAGCGCAAGTACTCGCCATACAACGCACGCGAAGGATTAGATTCAGGTCGCGTCACACGGATTTCAGCGTCGAAGGTGCTGGGGACGGCCGGCGGGGGGGCGCTGATAAGCGGATGCGCGAATTCGCCGCGAAGCGCCTGGATCCACTCAAACATGGTGGGGCCTTCGAGCACAGGTGCGGTGACGGTCGCGCCGGGCTCAGTGAACAGGGTTACCGCGCCAGCCAGGGTGTTCATGCACAGTGTGCGGGTTTGTTCGGTGTCCCAGATGCGGCCGGCACCGAGCTGGGCGTCGTCGATGATGTGCAACGTCAGTGGTGTAGCGCCACGGTCGTTGAGGAAGGCTGCGATGCGCTCGGTGATGGAGATGCCTCGCGGTCCTGCTCCGACGATGGCGATGTCTGCTTCCACAGCGATGTACCTCCACGATTTCGATGAATCTTTATAACGTGTATAGACTGCGCAGTCTATTAAGAAAGAACCGAATTGTCTAAAAGTGGTATGGTGCCGAAAACCACAAGGGAAAAGAGGACGATAACGTGCCGAAGAAAACGGTCGCGGCCCCAGTTGTACTTGTAGGTGCAGTTGCCCTGCTGAGCGGCTGCACCGCAGGGGGTGGCGCTGAATCTCACGCAGAGGGTGACAATGTGCTCACCTACCTGGAATCCAACTGGTTTAACAGCCTCTACCCGCCGGCTGCCGGGTTTTACCCCAACGGCGGTGTGATCAATCAGCTAACAGACAGGTTGCTCTACCAAGACCCTGAAACGCTCGAACTCCAGCCGTGGATTGCCACCGACCTGCCGGAGATCAACGAGGACGCCACCGTGTTCACCTTCGATATCCGCACGGATGTGACCTACTCCGACGGCACACCGATGACGGCGCAGAACATCGTGGACAACTTCGACCTCTACGGCCAGGGCGACAAGGATCGCCTGCTCAACGTCTCGGAGCAGATCTCCAACTACGACTACGGCGAAGTCGTCGACGAGGACACGGTTCGCTTCCACTTCACCGCACCTTCTCCGGGCTTCGCGCAGGCTACGTCCTCGTACAACGCGGGCCTGCTGGCGGATTCCTCCCTGCAGCTGCGCAACGAGGACTTCGGCCCAGGCGGGGCGGCGAATGTGATCGGTTCGGGCCCCTTTGTCGTCGATAGTGAAACGCTGGGTACTGACCTCGTGCTGAAAACGCGCGAGGATTACGACTGGGCACCACCATCGCTCGAGCACCAAGGACCTGCGCGTATCGACGGCATCCACTACACCCTGGCCGCCGAAGAAGCCGTCCGCTCCGGCGCACTGCTGTCCGGCCAGGCGGATATCGCACGCACGATCTCCCCACCGGTAGAGCGCCACCTGGAAGACCAGGGCGTGCAGATTGTCGCTGCCGCAGCCAACGGTATGAACAATCAGTTTGCCTTCCGCTTCAACCACCCATTGCTGCAGGACATTCGAGTACGCAAGGCGATTATTCATGGCGTGAACCGCGAGGAAATCGTCCGCATTCTGCTGTCGGATTCCTACCCGTTAGCCACCGCGCCGATGACCTCGAGTGCCCTTGGCTACGCGGAGCAGCCCGGCGCGTACACGTTCGATCCCGATCAGGCGCGTGCGCTTCTCGACGACGCCGGCTGGACCCCCGGCCCCGACGGCATCCGCGTGAAAGACGGGCAGCGGTTGAGCCTGTCGGTCAACCACGCGCTGCCGCAGCCGCGCTCGAAGGAGATTGTCACGATGGTGCAGTCGGACCTGCGTGACCTGGGTATTGAGCTGAACATGGTGGCCGGGGATCGTGCCACGCAAAACGCAGCGCAGAAGGACATCAACCGCGTGCAGTTGATGCACACGATGGTGGGGCGTGCGGATTATGACGTGATTGAGTCGCACTTGTCGGTGAACCGCCGCGACTCGCTGCTGAACAACGCAGGAGATGGCACCCCAGTGGATGCCAAGCTCGAGGAGTTGTTGCAAAAGGTGGTTTCCACACCGGACGATGCGGGCCGTGCGGCCGCGTCGAAGGCGGTGCAGGACTACCTCACAGAACAGGCCTACGTGCTGCCGTTGTTTGAGGAGCCGCAGGTGTACGCACTTGCGCCACACGTGAAGGGCTTTGTTACCGAATCGGTGGCCCGCCCGAGTTTCTACTCGGTGTACTTCGACCGTGATGGGGAGGACAACTAAATGAGTACCACTGTGCTGAAACGCGTTGGGCAGGCGCTGCTCGTGCTACTGCTTGCCTACACGCTTGCGTTCTTCCTGCTGTCTGCGCTGCCGTCGGACGGCGTGGCTGCGCGCTATGCGGACCCCGCGCTTGGGCTGTCCCAGGCAGAGATCGAGGAGATCCGCGAGCAGATGGGCGTGGATAAACCGCTCGTCGAGCAGTACCTGGCCACCCTTGCCGGGCTGTTTACCGGCAACCTGGGGTTCTCGGTTGCCTCGGGCACGCCGGTGTTCGACCTCATCGTCGACGCCGCACCACACACCTTTGCGCTGGCCGCGACCTCGATCGGTCTTGCCGTCATCGTCGCGCTGCTGACCGCCTATGTGGCCACGCTGCCGGGCGGCGGTGCGGTGCGTAATTTCTTCCGCGCGCTGCCGTCGTTCATGGTGTCGCTGCCAGGCTTCTGGATTGCGATCCTGCTGCTGCAGTTCTTCTCCTTCCAACTCGGCTGGGTCAACGTGGTCGACCCGACCCCGCTCGAGGGGCTCATCCTGCCGTCGCTGACCCTGGCCGTGCCCATGGCGGCGCCACTGATGCAGGTGCTCATCCGGTCTATCGACGACGTCCGCGCCCAACCATTCGTCCAAGTCATCCGCGCCCGCGGTGCCAGCGAGGCCCGCATCTTCTGGCGCGACGTGCTGCGCAACTCGTTGCTGCCCGCCATCACCATGGCCGGCCTGCTGTTCGGCGAACTTGTCGGCGGAGCAGTGGTGACCGAAACCGTCTTCGGCCGCGCAGGCTTGGGCTCCCTGACCGTCAACGCGGTGTCCAGCCGCGACATGCCGGTCCTGCTGGGCGTGGTGCTTATCGCCGCGACCGCGTACGTGCTGATCAACCTCATCGTCGACTTGCTCTACCCGGTGCTTGATGTGCGACTGCGGGATGCGGGGCCACAGAGCAACAAGGCTAAGAAGAGCACCGCTCAGGCTGCCGTGAAGGAGGGCGCCCGATGACAACACAAACAACACAAGCAGCAACGAATCCTGTTGTTCGGGCGAATACGCGCGCTGGCGTGCGGGCGAAGTCGCGCAAGAACCGCCGGTGGCGCTCGCCGGCGACGATCCTGTCGCTGATCGTCCTGGTCATCGCTGCCCTGTGGGCGTTGCTGCCGGGCGTGTTTGCCACCTACGACCCGTACAAGGGCGTGGATGTGGCGCTGCTCGCACCGAACGGTGAGCACATCTTCGGTACCGACGCCGTGGGCCGCGACGTGTACTCCCGCGTGGTCTACGGCGCACGCCAGTCGCTGCTCGGCGCACTGATCGCCGTGGTGGTCGGCCTGGTCCTGGGCACCTTGATTGGCCTTGTTGCAGGTACGCAGCGTGGCTGGGTAGAGACCGTGCTGATGCGGTTCGTGGACGTGCTGCTGGCCATCCCGGGCATTTTGCTGTCGCTGTCCATCATCATCGTCACCGGTTTCGGTTCGCTGCAGGCGGCGTTTGCGGTCGGTATGACATCGGTGGCCACGTTCGCTCGTTTGGCCCGTTCGCAGGTGATCCAGATTGCCGGTGCGGACTTCGTCGAGGCTGCCTACGGCTCTGGCGCAACCCAGACCCAGGTGTTGTTCCGCCACGTGCTGCCCAACTCGCTGACCCCAGTGTTGGCGCTGGCTGCGCTGCAGTTTGGTACCGCAATCCTGCAGTTGTCCATCCTCGGCTTCCTGGGCTACGGCGCACCGCCACCAGTGCCGGAGTGGGGACTGTTGATCGCGGAAGGCCGCGACTTTATGTCCACCGCCTGGTGGCTGATCGTGCTGCCGGGTCTGGCCATTGTGGCCACCGTGATGTCCACCAACCACATCTCCCAGGTCATTCAGACAGAAGGTGATGCGAAGTGAGTACCGCAACCACACCGCTGCTTGAAGTTGACAGCCTTACCGTTGCGTACGGTGATGCCGAGCCGACCGTGGAAAACATCGCGTTTGCTGTCGAGGCAGGCAAGATGACCGCGATCGTCGGCGAGTCCGGCTCTGGCAAGACCACTTCCGCCATGGCGGCGCTCGACTTGTTGGGGCCCACCGGCAACGTGCGCGCGGGCTCCATCCGGTTTAAGGGCCAGGATCTTGCCAGCCTGAGCGCGGCCGAGTGGCGTCAGCTGCGCGGCGCAAAGATTGGTTTGGTCCCGCAGGATCCGAACAACTCGCTCAACCCGTTGAAAACCATCGGCGCATCCGTGGAGGATGGGTTGGAGATTCATGGGGTGGGGGACGCGGCGTCGCGTCGTCGTCAAGCAATTGCCCTGCTTGAGCGCGTCGGCATCGATGATCCTGAAAAGCGCTACAACCAGTACCCGCACGAGTTGTCCGGCGGCATGAAGCAGCGCGTGCTTATCGCGGCTGCGGTGGCGCTCGAGCCCGAGGTGCTCATTGCGGACGAACCCACGTCCGCACTCGACGTGACCGTGCAAAAAACCATCCTTGACCTGCTCGACGAGATGCGTGCCGAGTTGGGCCTGGGCGTCATTTTCATCACCCACGACCTTGCCGTGGCGGGCGATCGCGCCGATGACGTGGTCATCATGGAGCGCGGACGCGTCGTCGAGCACGGTCCTGTGAGCACGGTGCTGACCAACCCCACACAGGACTACTCCAAGCGCCTGCTGGCAAACGTGCCGTCGCTGTCCGTGGCAAATGCGTATCGACGCCCCCCTGTCACCACCGACACCCTCCTGCACGTGGACAACCTTGCCGTGAAGTACGGCGATTTCACCGCCGTATCCGATATCTCCTTCGAGGTCGCGCGCGGCTCCACGCACGCGCTGGTGGGCGGGTCCGGCTCCGGCAAAACCACCACAGGCCGCACGATCGCCATGTTTAACCAGCCTGCTGAGGGCAGCATCACCCTCGACGGTGAGGAACTGACCACGCTGAGCCCGAAGCAGAAGCGGCAGTTCCGCAACCGCATCCAGATGGTGTACCAAAACCCGTTTTCATCGCTGGATCCGAAGATGCGGGTCGGCGAGATTGTGGCGGAGCCGCTGCGCAACCTCGCGGGGACGTCGAAACGCGAAAGCCTTGCGCGCGCCAACGAATACCTGGAGCGCGTGGCGCTTGACCCGGAACGCTTTGCGTCGCGCACGCCTGCGCAACTGTCCGGCGGGCAGCGCCAACGCGTCGCTATCGCCCGCGCGCTGATCGTTGAGCCGGAACTCGTGGTGCTCGACGAGGCCGTTTCCGCGCTCGATGTGACCGTGCAGGCACAGATCCTGGAACTGCTGGAAAACCTCCAGCGCGAGCTGGGGCTGACCTACGTGTTCATCTCCCACGACCTGGCGGTGGTGCGCCAGATTTCGGATACGGTGAGCGTGTTCAGCCGCGGCCAACAAGTGGAATATGGCCCCACCGACAAGGTGTTCTCACACCCGCGCCACGACGTCACCCGTGAACTTATCGACGCCATCCCCGGCACCGTCTTCCGTGCCCGACAGTTAGGAGAGTTTGTTGTCTAACGACATTATCGACCTGCTCGCAGAAACCCCGGCCGACCTTGCCGAACTGCGCCGCCGCCGACCCGAAGCCGTAGAAAACGCCCAGCGCAGCTTCGCAGCCCTGTTTGAGCCCGCCAACCCGGCGCTGATCGAGGCCCTGCCGGTATCCACCCGCTACGCCGTCGCCGCTTTCGTCGCCGGCATTTCCGGTGCGCAGCGCGCCGCGGCGTTCTACGCGGACTTGCTTGCCGACGAAGACGAGGCGCTCGTTGCCGTGGTCGAAGACGCGGTGCGCGCAGGTGTGTCCGCCGGTCCGTATGCAGGCGGGGACTTTGTCACCTTCGGCGAGGGGCAGCTCGCCGCCGCCTTTGACTTCGCCCACCTGCTCACCTTCCACCCGAAGGACGCCTCGCCCGCGGCGATCGGGCACCTGCAGACCACTGGCTACACCGAGGACGCGATCGTCTCACTCGGCCAACTCATCTCCTTTGTGGCGTTCCAGCTGCGCGTCGTGCACGGTGTGCAGGTGCTGGCTGGGGGAGCGGCTGCGGGTGGTTCGGGTGCTGCTGTTGCGGATGCTGCTGTTGAGCGCACCGCCGGCGTCGCCGATCCCGGCTGGACGCCCGCTGCGGTGACCCTGCAACCCGAGGTCGTCGCACCCGAGAAGTTTGTCAACCACTCCCTGGGGTGGAAGCCGTGGGTGGCACCACTTGAAGATTCCGAGTTCACCGACGAGCAACGCGACGCCCTGATCAAGCCGGAACGCATCGGCATGGAGTACTTCCGTCTGCTCGCCCGCGACCCGCAGGCGCTGAAAGCCCGCACCCTGACCGACCTGGACATCTTCTACAACACCGAAGGTGGCCTGGGCCGTGCCGAGCGCGAACTTGCCGCCACCGTCGCCTCCCGTTTGAACGGCTGCGAGTACTGCGCATCAGTGCACCAGGCACGTTCGAAGGAGGAAGGCGGCGACGCGGAGGCGATCGACCGCCTGCTGGACGAAGGCGTGGAGGCGGACCTTGGCTCTGATGCCTGGGACGCGATCCGCCAGGCTGCGGTTGCGCTGACCCGCACCCCGTTTGAATTCGGTGCCGAGCACGTCGAGGTATTGCGCGAGGTCGGGTTGGATGATCTGGCGATCATCGACGTGATCAACTCGTCGGCCTTCTTCAATTGGGCCAACCGTCTCATGCTCACGCTCGGCGCGCCGGATGTGCCGAAGCGCTACCGCTAGCGCTTGAACCTGCGGCGGCGTTTCTGGTCGCGCCACACGAGGTCGTCGGCACGCCATTGCTCGGGTGGCGTCGGGTTTTCGGCGTAGGCGAACAACCAAATGAACAGCAACACCACGAACACGCCAAAGGTCACACGGTTATCGCCTGCGTCAGCCGCCGCCGGGATGAAAATGATCAGTCCGAGCAGAAGCAGCCAGCCGGTGCGGCACTCCTTCTGCTCGATGGGGCTGCGCTGATCCTTGCGGGTAAAGATCGCCCGGCCCGGGCTCATGTCCTCCCCAAGACGCGGCATGAGCAGCCAGCACAGCAGGTATGCGAAGATGCCGCCGCCGAAAATAAACCCGGTGAGCACAAACGCGATACGCACCGCCACCGGGTCGTAGCCGTAGCGGGCACCGAAACCGGTGCACACACCGCCGAATACGGCCCGACCACCTTGGTCTTTCGTGATGCGCCGCGGGCGGGTTTCCCACATGTGCTTGAGCGATGTCGATGAGGTTTGAGCCATGCGTGCCATTATCCGTATCTCCGGCGGACTTCGCAGCAGGGGTCTCGAGAATGGCGGGGCCTGTGCGAGGGCCTTTGCGGTAGCTCGAAAGCTACTAGAAAGCTACTAGAAAGCTACTCGAAAGGGAATGTTTCTAGGTTGAGCTGCGAAAACTCGTCTACTAGAAAGCCTTTCGAGTAGAATTCCTTCTGTGCGTCCAGAGAGAAACTACCGAGATGACCCGAGCCTTCTTCTGCGTCTGCCGGAAGATCAATGGTTCGAGCGAAAGTCTTTCCGCATCAAGCCGAAGGATCTCGCCAAAACCATCGTCGGCATGGCAAATGCGGAGGGCGGCATTATTGCTGTCGGAATTACTGACCGGGAGTTTGATGGGGCACCGACGCCTAAACAGGACAATGATCTGAGACAAACATCGCTCGACCACACGGATCCAACCGTGCGCGTTCGAATCGAGCCGTTCGATATCGGCGACGGTGCGCAGGTTTACCTGTTTCATGTAGACCCGAGTGAGCATGTGCATTATTTGCGGTCGGGGGACTGCTTCCTGCGTGTCGGCGACGAATCTCGGTTGCTGAATGCAGACGGCATTCTCGAACTGCGTTACACCAAGGGTGAGCAACAGTTCGACGCGACGGTGCTGCCCCGTGTCGGTATGGGTGATCTCGATATGGAGGTCGTTGGTGAATATGCCAACGTTATTGGTTCTTCTTCCGCTGAAGACGCTCTCAAAGCAAGAAATCTCATCGACCGCGAAGGTAGGCCCCGCACAGCAGCACTCTTGCTCTTCGGTAAAGACCCGCAAGAGTTCTTCCCTAATGCGCATGTCCGTGTTCTGCGGTT
Organism: Corynebacterium sp. HMSC11D10; assembly: GCF_001806995.1. Taxonomy (NCBI): domain Bacteria; kingdom Bacillati; phylum Actinomycetota; class Actinomycetes; order Mycobacteriales; family Corynebacteriaceae; genus Corynebacterium; species Corynebacterium sp. HMSC11D10. Next base: position 85,342 of record NZ_KV787028.1, on the reverse strand, counting down.
CGGTGAGGATGAGCGGCTCGCGGGGCATCAGCAACAGCTTTTGGCCGACGATCGGTTTGAGGGGCCGTTGCCACAACAAATTTGGGCTGCTCAGCGGGCGATTGAGGGGATGCTGCCGCAAGTCCGGCGCCTGGGTGCTTCGGGGTTGTTCGAGGATGAAAATCTCATCCCGAACGACGTTTGGCTTGAGGGATTAGTAAATGCTGTCATTCACCGGTCGTACAGCATGGCTGGTGACCATGTGCGGTTCGAGATCTATCCATCTCGCATCGAAGTTTCGAGTCCGGGGCGCTTTCCCGGTTTGGTGGACCCCACACGACCAGAATCTATTGCTCGATTTGCACGCAATCCTCTCATTGCGCGGGTGACGGCAGAGCTTCGGATTGGTCAAGAACTCGGCGAGGGTATCCGCCGTATGTTTGCAGGTATGCGGCGAGTGGGGTTTGCTGACCCGATTTACCAGCAGACGAGCGGAAGTGTTCTGCTCACGTTGAAGGCGGTTCAACGGCTTGATCCGAAGACTGCGGACTCCCTCCCGCCTCACGCCGGCAGCGTCCTGTCAGTCATGCAAGCGAAAGGCAGGCCAATGTCTACGGGAGAGGTTGCAGATGCTTTGGGGATTTCGAATCCCCCTGCCCGCCGCGCGTTGAAAGCGCTGCGGGAGGAGGGCCTTATTCAATGGCGCGGTAAGGGTCCGCGGGACCCTCGGGCGGTATGGCTTTTGGAAGGGCCTTTGCGGTAGCTCGAAAGCTACTCGAAAGGGAATGTTTCTAGGTTGAGCTGCGAAAACTTGTCTACTAGAAAGCCTTTCGAGTAGATTCTTTCTAGTAGTTCTATGCGTACGCGAGGCGCCGCGTGCCGTCCACGTGCGGGTACAGCAACCACGCCGCCACTGCCGCAAGGATGCCGACCAGCAGCCCCGCCACTGCGGACCAGTGCACCAGCGGGCCCATCATGAGCACAAGCCACCACACCATGAGTGGCACAACCATGCTTATCGACGGCACCCTGCTGACATTTTTCTCCTCAGCAAACGCCGCAATCTGCTTCCGGTAGGGGTGCAGCCACGTCACCGCGATAGCAACAACAACGCAGACCAGCGCTGTGATCGCCTTGATGCCCAGCGGTGCTTCGGACACCATCACGCCGACGGAACCACCCACGGCCAGCGAACCCAGCGCGCGCACGACGGCGGGCGTGGGGATCGGAGTGACGCGGCTACGGACCTCGTTGGCGCTGATCGGGATCATGTCAGAACCTCCAGTTCTCAGCCTTGAGTAGGCCGAAAAAATTGATGCATGTGACACCATGCTCGTCGGCGGCATTGGGAATCTTCAAATTCCGGCCTTGAACTCCGGGTCCCTTTCTTGTTTCCTGAGTCACGAGGATCGACCCCTCGGTTGCTGCATGCGCGATGATGAAGGGATCAGCGGCGTTTTGTTTCTCAACTACCCAGTCTGGGTGAACGGTTGAGATTTTGGCTGCTATCTCATAGTCCTGCTCCGTGTGTGGATGGACGAATTCATCAATGGATCTTGTCCATTTGTGAAGGTCGTCGGTGCCTCGCTTGATCTCTTCTTCGACCATCCCGCAAATGCAGGCGCGACCATCTGTGATCAACTCTTCGACATTGCTCCAAACACTCGCGAAATGTTCGCGGGGATACCAACGCTCCATGTTGATCAAGATGTTGGCATCGAAGGTGTAGGAAGTCATCCTGCCTCACTTCGATAGGTATCAATCAGCTTGTCGACGGTTGGTACACGCGAATCGAGGAAATACGATGCATCGAGAATGCTAATTTTCTCTTCTTCTAACGCACGAGCCACCGTGCCCACGTACGTTGCGCCGAGATCCCGGTAACGCATCCGCCAATATGCTGGCCCGGCTTCTTTCTTTTTCATCTGGTCGTGTTCTTGTTTCCATGTGGAATTGCTTAACGACATTTCACGTTTCACGGCCGATTCGTTGACCACACCGAGGTTTTTGAGCCGAATAGCCGCAGCAATCCGGCTTACCTTGAAATGGGTGGCAATTACGCCGACGAGGTCATCGCTATCTAGACCAGATAGTTTCTCCGAAACTGCTGCCCCTGGCATAAGAAAGTGTGCAGCGAAAGAGTTAACTAACGCTTCTTCAGTGTCGGTCTCCTCGAGCAAGCACAACCCGCTGCTGCGGTTGATGAGGTGGCCCAATTCATGGAAAAGGGTAAACGTCTTTCCTGCAGAGCTGTCTTTTCCGTTGAGTAGAACAATCGGTAACACGTCGTGATAGACAGAGAGGCCGCGGAAGACTCCACGTTCCACATCCGAAGTTTGGAACACCATGATCCCATGGTTTTCCAAAAGGTCGCGCCACATTTTGAAGCCAGCGTCCTTTGTTGGTCCGGTAGGAACAAAAGAAGGCTCGAGCTCCAACAGAGAACGCATCGCTGCTGCTGCCTGCTGCTCTGTGCCCCAGTGAAAAGCGGTAGGGAATGTGATTCCGGCGTGAGAAGGTTGGCTGTACTCCAGCATGATCTCGCGGTAGCGTTCCGCCCTTCGCAGCGCTTTAGTGGTGGCTGCGTCGAGCCCATCGGCTTCGGGGGACTGCCGGAAATCAACCGTAGGGGGGACATCTGCTTGGGCTGGCGGTTCGGTGAAGAAAAATGCGGGTGTGCGGTCGAGCTTTTTCGCTACATTGACCAGTTGTTTGAACGTTGGCTTCGCGGTGCCGGTTTCAAAGGCGTCAATCTGCTTTGCCTTCACTCCGATTGCATTTGCTAGCTCGCTTACTGTGAGACCAGATACCTGACGTGCCCATGCGAGCGTTTGCGGTTGAATTGGAACCCGCTCCATCAGTCTGCCTCCTTCAGCTGTGCGAATGTTCGGATAGGAAATGATGCTGCTGAGCGTACTCAATCTGGTTCAATGCGTATACAAAAGCTGATTCGCGTGAAAGACTTTCATTCCTTGAACAGCGAAAAGAAGTTGAAAATAATTTAGCAAGCCTGTTCGACCAGGGGCGTTGCCTGCGTCGACCCCGGGGTGCATACTAACTGACGTGAGTGGAACACCTATTCGAGCGTCTTCTGCGGCGGCGCACCTGCATGAAGCGGGTGAAGCGCCTGCTCAGCCGACGCGTGCTGAGCAGATCGCGGAGCTGCGTGCGCGCATGGCTGCGCTCGGCGGGGAGGTCCCTCAGGAGATTGCGGCTGATACTGAGGTGCTCACGATCAGCGGTGGTCTTTCGACTGTGTTGCCGAATGGTGGCTTGGCGCGAAGGGCGGTCACGCACGTCAGCGACACCCCGGCGCTGATCGTGGAGCTCATCGGCCAGGTGGTGGAAGCCGGTGGGCGCGCTGGCGTGGTGGGCTGGCCGGAGTTGTCGTATGCCGCGATCGGCGCCGATGCACTTGAGCGGGTCGTTGCGGTGCCAGAGCCGGGTATTGACGACCTCTCGGTGGCGGGCGTGCTCGCCGAAGGGCTTGACCTGGTGGTGTTGCGTACTCGTAGTGCTCTGGAATTGTCGCCGGTGCGCGCCCGGCCGCTGCTGGCCAGGATACGGAAAGGCCAGGCAGCGCTTGTGTGCGTCAACGTTGCGGTGCCGTCGCCGGCGCTCACACTGACGGGCACGCTCGCACAATTTCACGGCATCGGCCGAGGGACAGGGCGCATTACCGGGATCGATTTCGATGTCCGCGCAGAGGGCAAGGGGTACCGGCCGGCGAGTGCACGGGTGACGTTGGGTGCTGGTGGTGAGCGGGTCGTCGATAGGCGAAAGCTGCGACTGGTCACATGAGGGTTGCGGCGTTGTGGTTCCCGGACTGGCCCGTGCAGGCCGCGAAGTTGGAGTCCGGCGACGAGTTGGTAGAACCCATTGCGATTGCTGCGCACCACAGAGTGAAGGCGTGCTCGCAGGCAGCCCGCCAAGTGGGCATCCGGCGTGGGATGCGGGTGCGAAACGCACAGGCGGCAGCGCCGGAGCTGACGGTGGTGGAGGACAACACCGACCGCGACGGCCGGATGTTCGCAGCACTTGCAGCGGGGCTCGACGACGTCGCGGCGAGCGTAGAAGTACTGCGTCCAGGCCTTGTCGTTGCAGACCTTGAGGCCGCGGGGAAGTTCCACGGCAGTGAGGACCGTGCGCTTGAGATGCTTATCGACGCCGCCTCGCGCCGCGGCATCGACGCCCTTGCCGGTGCCGCCGACGAGATCGCCACCGCAGTGATCGCCTCGCGCTCGTCTGACGTGGTGGCGCAGGGGCAATCGGCGACGTTCCTGGCAGACCAGCCGCTCGGTGTGCTCGTTGCTGAGGAAGCACTTGGCGCGGACATGGACACGGTGCGGGCGTTGGGGCAGTTGGGGATTTCCACGCTCGGGCAGTTGGCGGCGCTGCCTCCGGCGGCTGTCACCACGCGCTTCGGCCAGTCCGGGATGCTCATCTACCGGATCGCCGCAGCCACGCCGGACCGCCGCGTCGCGCCCGAAATTCCCGTGGAGGACCTCGCGGTGGCGATCACTCCGGAGGACCCGATCGACCGAGTTGATGCTGCCGCGTTCGCCGCCCGTGCACTGGCCGCTAGCCTGCACGAACGGCTGAAAGAAACGGGGCGGAACTGCCTGCGGCTGAAAGTGACGGCCGAACTTGGCGACGGCACCCGCGTCGAACGCGTCTGGCGCACCCGCGAAGCACTCACCGAGGCCGCCACCGCCGACCGTGTGCGCTGGCAACTCGACGGCTGGCTCACTGGCGGCGGCGCAGGCGAAATTACAAGTCTCATCCTGGAACCACTCGAACTCGCCGCGCCCGAACCCGTCGGCGAACTGTGGGCCGACGGCGCCTCCACCGACACCGCCCGCCGCGTCGTGGAACGCGTGCAATCCCAACTCGGCATCGACGCGGTGCTCCAACCCCGGCTCGTCGGCGGCCGTGGCGTGGCAGAACGGGTGCAGATGGTGCCGTACGGGGAGGCGGGGCCGGTCGTCGACAAGCTGTCCTGGCCCGGAGCAATCCCAGCACCGCTGCCTGCGCGCCTCGGTGGCGGCATCGAGCACCCCGCCTCGCGCATCGCGCTTATCGACGACACCGCAACCCCCGTCATCGTCACCGCCGAAGTACTGCTCTCAACCACGCCGTACGCCCTGGCCTGGGGCGATCGCCGGTTTCTGGTTACCGGCTGGGCCGGGCCGTGGCCCGTGGATGAAGGATGGTGGGCCCAAACCGAAGGGGCCACAGGACGGCTTGCGCGCATGCAGGTGGTCGGGCGCGAAGGCGGGCCAGACGGCGCGGTGACAGGGTGGCTCCTTGTGTGGAGCAGACGCAGCTGGCGTGTCGAGGCGGTGTACTAACGGTGGGGTGAGCGGTGCGATTAGTTCTGGACGATGTCGACGACCACGCGCTTCGGGTCCTCCAACACCTGCACCGAATACGGCAAAGCAGAGCGCAGACCCACCACGACCTGGCTACGGCCCTCATAGGTGCCAGCGCTGATCACGTCGATGACGTTGCCAGTATCGCCCGCCATCTTCACCTCAACATCGGAATCCTTACCCATCTCAAACGGATAAACGGTGCCGTCGACGTTGATGTTCAAAAACGCGTTACCCGCAACCTTCAACGGCTGGCCGGTGGTCTCCTGCATCGGGGTGGAGGTGTAATCCACAAACCAACCCGGATCCCCGTCGCCCCCAAGATCCACCACGACGCGGTCGAATCCCTCATGTGCGCCAACACGGACCGCGGTGACCACAAGCTGTGACGGTGCCGACGGGCGCTGCGTCTTCGGAGACGGGTCAGCGTTGCCCAACGGTTTCAGACGCGGAGAGCTGGCGGACAAGCTGCTGGCCACCGTTTCGCCGGCCCCGAAGCTGGGTGTGGTGCAGGCGGTGCAGGCAGCGATCGTCGCTACGCAAGCGCCCACGACCGCAGCGCGGAAGGAACCGGAATTTTTTTGCATTAAGCCACCGTAACCAGCAGGAGGAATCAGAACAAAAGCCTCAGAGCGAAATACCCAAAAGGTTATCTAACTGTTACAGAAGTGAATGTTGTTCAAATGGGTCATCTAATAAGTTAGGCCAAGCTTGGCTATGGTGGTGACATGCGACAATTGCCTTGCTCAGATGTTGAGGTTGAACCGCTGCCCGGCACCGCCAAGCCCGGCGCTACCTACGTCATCTTTGAGTGGCCCGACCCGTGGCCCCGCGACGTGATTTCCAACGCCGCACTTGGCGAAGAAATCACCCCCAAAATCTCCAAACACCTCGACGAATACGACGCGTCCTTGCTGCTCATTCGCCACCCAACGCGCGAAGGCCGACACATTAAGGACCACCACCTCTACCTCGTCTTTGCCGACGAAGGCATCACCGAGGTCCTCCACGTCGACGGACCAGAAGCAATCCTGGATCTCGACCTGTCAGGGCCTGGCAAAAACGGTGGGAAGCGACGGGAACGTCCGCTGCTGCTGATCTGCACCCATGCCAAGCGCGATGTCTGCTGCGCCGTAAAGGGGCGCCCGCTGGTCAACGCGCTGCACGAGCGCTACCCATTCGGCCCGGGCAACGACGTTGCGTGGGAGGTCTCCCACATCAAGGGCCACCGCTTTGCCGCAACCATGCTGCTCATGCCGTGGGCGTATAGTTTCGGCCGCATGAACGTGGAAGCCACCGACGCGATGCTCACAGCCGCGAAGCGGGGCGAATACTTCGTACCCGGCAATCGCGGGCGCGGCACGCTCAGTCCGGTGGAGCAGGTGGCCGAGATTGCTGTTGCCAGCGAGGTCGCTGAGCCTCGTTACGGGGAGTTCGACGTTGAGCCTGTGCGTATCGACGACACCACCGCCACCGTCAACGTCACCACCGCCGGTAGGGAATACGTCGTCGAACTGGAAAAGCGTCCGGTCAGCGGGATTGTCGATTCCTGCGGCAAGGCCCCCAAGGAAGGCACCGCCTGGGTCGCGGTAAACGTGCAGGAGCGTTAGGGAAGCTAGGCCCTACATGTACTCGCCGAGGACTTCAGACACCGACCCGATGACGTGGTCGGTGGCTGCTTTCACGTCGGCGGGGGAGTGGTGGAAACTGTGCGAGTGATCGGCGAGGGTATGCATGGTCAGGTCGTTCCAGGAATCGCCGAACGTGTAGAGCTCAACGTCATCGCGGTTGATGCCGAGTACCTCGAACAGCTCGAGGATGCCGGAGCCTTTCGACCGGCCCGGTGCCATGAGATCGATGTAGTCCTGGTTTTGGGCAACTTCTACGTCGCCGAGTTTGGTGGCCCAGGCGATGACTTCGGCGCGCAGCGCGTCGTTGTCAGGAATCCAGAACGGAATGACAGCGAACTGGTGGTCCGGGATGTCGCGAATCCCCATCGGCGTGAAGTGAGCCGTGAAGTCGTGGGTACGGCCGGTGTTGTTGGCAAACACGCCGTCGACACGTCCGATGGTGGTGCCGAAAATAGCCAGTCCCTCGCGCTCCCCGAAATGTTCCACGGCGGCGCGCAAGACGGCACCGTCGAGTTCGTGGCTGAAGAGCAGGTCGCGGTTGGCGCCGTCGGTAGCTGATGCACCGTTGGACAGCACCTGGTAGTCGAACGCTAGCGTGCTGCCGGCCATGCCGTGGGCGAGTGCTGTGCGGGAGCGTCCGGTGGCAGAAATGGCAAGATGCCCGGCGTTACGCCAGGCATCTATCGCGGCGATATCCTCCTGGTCGAAACCGTGGGGAGGGTGGTGGAGAGTGCCATCGAAGTCGAACGCCGCTACCTTCATGGCACTTCAATCTACCGGCGCATGACCTTCTTGGACAGCCAGTTGCCCAGGAACTGAGCGAGCTGGACGATGACCACGATGACCAGGACTGCAGCCCAGGTGACTTGCGGTTCGAAGGCGCGGTAACCGTAGACAATGGCAAAGTCACCAACGCCGCCACCGCCGATGTAGCCGGCCATTGCGGACATATCGATAACCGCGATGAAGATGAAGGTGTAGCCCAGGATCAGCGGGCCGAGTGCCTCCGGCAGGATCACCGAGGTGATGATCTTCCAGGGGCCGGCACCCATGGAGCGGGCGGCCTCGATAACACCGGGGTCGATGGCGACGAGGTTTTGCTCCACGATGCGCGCCACGGTGAACGTGGCAGAGAAACACATCACGAACGTTGCGGCAGCGCGGCCGATGGTAGTGCCCACGACCTCCAGGGTCAGTGGGTACAGCATCGCGATCATGATGATGAACGGGATTGGCCTGAAGAAGTTCACCGCAACGTTGATCAGGGTGTAGACCACGTTGTTGCGCAGGATGCCGCCCGGGCGGGTGGTGTAGAGCAACATGCCCAACACCAGGCCGAGGAATCCGCCGACAACCATGGTGATGGCGACCATCCACAGGGTGTCGCCGATGGCGTCGAGGAAGGTGGGGCCGAGGTTGTCCCAGTTCGGTTCAGCGAGCAGGTATTCGGTCATCGGGTGATCTCCTCAATCTCGGTGCTGCGCTGCAGTGTGGCCAGGAACTCGTTGATAGCGGCGTCGTCGCCATTGAGGCGGACGGTCATCTTGCCAAACGAACGTTCCTGCAGAGTAGTGATGCCAGCGTGGACCGGCTCGATGACAACACCGCGCGTGCGGGCGGTCTCGGCGGCGCCGAAGAACCCGGAGTCCTCGGAAAGATCCACGGTGAACAGGCGGCCAGGCTTGGTCAGCAGTTCGGCGCGCTCAACATCATCGGGGGTGTTGCGCAGGCTCGTCGCTGCGAAACGCTGCGCGACGGGGGTCTGCGGGTTGGCGAAGACGTCGTAGACACCGCCGTACTCCACAACACGGCCGTTCTCCATTACGGCAACCTTGTCGGCGATGGCTCGGATGACATCCATTTCGTGGGTGATCACCACGATGGTGATACCGAGTTCTTCGTTGACGCGACGCAGCACTCCGAGCACCTCGTGGGTGGTTTCGGGGTCGAGGGCGGACGTGGCTTCGTCGGCAAGCAACAGCGACGGGTTGGTCGCAAGTGCTCGCGCGATGCCGACGCGCTGCTTCTGGCCACCGGAGAGCTGCTCCGGGTAGTTCTCGCCACGGTCAGACAGACCGACGAAGTCGAGCAGTTCAGCAACGCGACGCTTACGTTCCTTCTTGTCCACACCGGCCAGTTTCAGCGGGTATTCGATGTTGCCCGCTGCGGTACGGGAGGAAAAGAGATTGAACTGCTGGAAGATCATGCCGACGTTGCGGCGGATCTCCCGGAGTTTGCGCTCGGGCATACCGGCGACGTTGGTGTCGTCGAGAAGCAATTCGCCCGAGGTTGGCATGTCAAGGCCGTTAATGAGGCGGACAAGCGTTGACTTGCCGGCACCCGAGTAGCCGATCACTCCGAGGATTTCGCCTGGCTCGACGGTCAAGGTGACGTCATCGACGGCCTTGACCTCGCGCTCTTTGGTTTTGAAAACCTTGGATACGTTCCGGAACTCAATCCGGGTGCCGGTTGTTGTCATTTACTTGTACTCCTCCACAAGTCGGTCGAGGATCTCGTTGAGCTCCTCCTTGCTGCGCTGGACCTGCACGGCGGTGCCGTTGGAATCCTCGTCAAGCGCTGCGGTGACCTCCGGCGACTGCCAGACGTCGACCAACTTGGCGTACGTCTCGTTGTCCAGGTCATCGCCTGAGACAGTGAATACGTTGATGTACGGCTCCGCAAGCTCGGAGTTCGGATCGTCGGCCGCGACCGAGGAAGCCGGGTCGATACCTGCGCGTGCCAGCCAGTTGTTGTTGATCACAGCCGGGCGGCCTTCGTTGTAGGCGTTCGGCGTCTGCGACGCATCCACAGCGACAACCTTGACCTTGGAGGCATCCTTATCGATGTCCGCCGGGGTCGGGGTGAGCTTCGGCGCGCCTTCGCGCAGCTTCAGCAAACCAGCCTGGACCAGCACGTTGATCGCGCGACCCTGGTTGGACGGGTCGTTCGGGACAGCGATTTCGGTGCCCTCGATGCCGTCGAGCGAGTCGTGGTCCTTC
>NZ_KV787028.1:0-75341 GCF_001806995.1 Corynebacterium sp. HMSC11D10 | reverse complement strand
CTCGATGCCGTCGAGCGAGTCGTGGTCCTTCCAGTACAGGCCAAGCACGTTGATCTCGCCAGAACCAATGATGCGCAGGTCCTTGCCGGAGGTGGCGTTGTACTGGGCCTGGTAGTTGATGGTCTGGAACTTCGAGATCTCGATCTGACCCTCGGTCTGCGCCGGGTTGACCTGCGGGTACTCAGAGAAACGCACGATATCGAGCTCGATGCCAGCCTTCTGGGCTTCGTCCGCGAAGACACTCCAGGCCTTCTGGTCTGCGTCGGTGGTGCCGATCTTGACGGTCACAGCGTCGCCATCAGCACTGCTTGTCGACGACTCCGTCTCCGACGAACACGCCACCAAAGAGGTTGCGGCGATGACAGAGGCTGCCGCCGCTGCGAGAAAACGCTTGGTACGCATGAACTACGCGCTCCTTATTGCTTCTTGTGCTTACTTGTTCTGCAGACGGTCAAGGATGTCGTTGAGCTCCTTCTGGTCGCGGTAAACCGGAACCGAGGTGCCCTTGGAGTCCTTAGCGGTAGCTTCAGCGACCTCCGGGGTCTGCCACAGCTCGACCAGCTTGTTCAGGGTTTCATCGGAAATGTCCTCGGAACGAGCAGCGAACACGTTGATGTACGGCTCTGCTTCCTTGGACTCCGGATCGTCCTCGAACACGGCCAGGCTCGGCTCGATGCCTGCGCGGTCCAGCCAGGTGTTGTTGATGATGGCCGGCTTGCCCTCGTTGTAAGCGTTCGGGGTCTGGGACGCGTCGACCGGGGTGACGGTGACCTTGGACTCGTCCTTGTTGATCTCGGCCGGGGTCGGGGTCAGCGGGTCAGCGACGTTGTCATTGAGGGTAAGCAAACCGGCCTGAACCAGCACGTTGATGGCGCGGCCCTGGTTGGATGGGTCGTTCGGGATAGCGACGGACTGGCCCTCGATGCCGTCGAGCGAGTCGTGGTCCTTCCAGAACAGTGCGAGCGGGACGATCTCGGTGGAGCCGACAACCTTCAGGTCCTTGCCGGAAGCAGCGTTGTACTCGGCGAGGTACTTAATGTGCTGGAACTTGTTCACGTCCAGCTCACCCTGCGCGAGCGCCTCGTTGACCGGGGAGTAGTCGGAGAACTGCACGATGTCGAGCTCGATGCCGTTGTCAGCTGCGAGCTGCTTGAATACAGTCCAGGCCTCCTGGTCGGCCTCGGTGGTGCCGATCTTGACGGTAACGTTCTCGCCGTTTGCGGCGGTGGTCTCGGTGGCGTCGTTGGACTCGTTGGAGCAAGCGACCAGGCCGGTGGTGGCGAGCGCTGCAGCAGCAACGGTTGCGAGGGTGCGCTTGATACGCATGATGTCTCCTTGTTTATTGGGAAAGTTTGACGGGTGAGAATCTAGCACCCTATGTACCGCTTAGTCTATTTTTTAGAACAAAGCAGTTTGCGCTTCTATGCCTGGGCCAATAAAAGCGCAGCTTGTCCGATGTTGTGCAACGCCGTTCGAAGGTGGTCTGACTCTGCGTTCGCGTCCAACTTCATCGTGCAGTCCAGGTCGCGGCATACCCAAAGAAGGTGCCATGCAAGATCGTCCCAATCTGGTGCGCCGGTGACGAAAGTACATCCATTTTTGGTTACCTCTAGGTCGGTGCGATAGGGAGGGGGGATCCGTTCGGCCACCAGATCGGGTGAGCTTTCCAGCTCCACACGGATGACGCAGGGATAGCGTTTTGCGATATCGCTGCTGAAGTCCGGGGGTGGTGGAATCTTCGGGGTGAAACCCCAGCATGTTGTCTGTGCGTTGCTTATTCGGTCGAGGCGAAAAGTGCGCCAGTCGTCTCTGCTTTTGTCAAATGCTTGGAGGTACCAGAGCTCGCCTTGGGTCATGAGCCGGGCTGGTTCAACTTCCCTCGTGGATGATGTGCCGTTGGGCTTGCTGTAGGTGAAACGTACGAGCGTGTGGTCCCGCTGTGAAGTGGCGAGTTGGGTGAGTAGTTGTAGTTCGACGGTCGGGCGCTCATGGGGGAGCGCCGTAGTTGCGTTATCAACCGCTGATGCTAGGGCTCGCAGGTGGGGCGGCAAGATATGATCAATTTTGGCCAAGGCACGAAGTGCGGCGGTTCCAGCGTTGTCGGTGCCGTTCAGGGCCATCATGCGCAGACTCGCGACGAGCGCGACGGCCTCGGTGTCGTCGAGGAGTAGGGGCGGTAAATGGCGACCAGTGCCCAATTGGTAGCCTCCCTCGATCCCGCTGCTGGAATTGACCGGGTAGCCCATATCGCGCAACCGCGCGATATCGCGGCGCACTGTGCGCTCTGTGACGCCGAGCTCAGAGGCGAGGGCGCTTGCTTGCCACGTGGTTCGCGCTTGCAATAGTCCCAAAAGCTGGAGCACGCGCTGCGTCGTATTTGCCATGCAGTCATTCTTCTCCATACTGCGGACAAAAGCTGTCCTCAACGGGGCTTAGGGTTCCGGTTGGAAAGTGATCAACAGGAAGGAATATCGATGTATTTTCCGCGCAAAGACAATGAGCTAGACACGCTTTGTAACTATCTTGACGTGCAGTTAGATGCGCTGCGGGCTAGCGCGTTTGGGCTTGACGACGATGCTGCGAGGCGCACTCCACTCCGCAGTGCGCTGAGCATTAGCGGACTGCTCAAACACGTCACGTTTGTCATGGTGAGGTCGCTTTCCGGTGCCGGTGTTGCCGGGTATGAACACTCACAGGCCGACTTTGCAGCCAGCTTTACGCCGACTGCCGAAGAGACGCTGGATCGCATCTTGGAACGCTTCGATAGCGTGCGAGCTGACTATATGGAGATGTGTCGCGGCGGTGACCTTGAGGCGGAACTGCCGGTGGGGCCGTTCCCGTGGTACGGCATGGATGAGCCGCAGGTAGCTAAGTTGCGCTACATCTATGTGCATGCGGTGGAGGAGTTCGCCCGCCATGCCGGGCATGCGGACATCATTCGGGAGCAGATTGACGGTGCGCAGGCTGCAGAGTTGCTTGCGGCGATCGAGGGGTGGGAACCGAACGAATACATCACCCCTTGGAGTAACTAGCACAGAGTTTCGAACGGTGGTAGCGTTCCCGCTATGAGGTTCAACGGGGGAGCGCCACTGTCGTGGTCGCGGCTCGAACGCATCCTCTCCGGCCGCCCCGGCCCGGAGCCGGTGCCGGTCGGTCACACCGGCACGCCCGCAGGCGCCGCGTACGGCAAGGCGGAGCCAGCGCCCCCGCCGCAAAAACAATGCCTATCGACGACACCGTTCGCCGAGCTGCACACCGTCAGCTCGTATAGCTTCCTCGGCGGGGCGAGCGAACCGGAGGACTTGGTGGCCCGGGCCGTTGAGCTGGGACTGAGCGCGGTGGGGCTGCTGGACCGGGACGGATTCTACGGCGCGGTGAAGTTCGCGGAGGCGGCCGCCGCGGCCGGGCTGGACACCGTCTTCGGGGCGGAGCTGACGTTGGGTGACACCGTCCTGCCCGTGATCGCCCGCGGGCCGGAGGGGTACAAGCGACTCTCCCACCTGATGGCGGACGCGCACATGGCCACCCGGGAAAAGGACAAGGTGGCCTATCCGCCGCTGGAGCTCATCGGCGACCAGCTGGGCGGCACCTGCGTCGTGCTCGCCGGCTGGCAGTGGGTAGGGGAAATCGACCACCTGGTCGAAACATTTGGCCAGGACAATGTGGTGCGAGAATATGAAGTTTCGATGACTCCTGAAGACGCTGACCGGCACGCAATGCTCGATCGTTTTGATCACCTCCCCGCCATCGTCACCGCGATACCGGCGGCAGCCACGCGTGAGCAGGCGAGGTTGGCTGCGGCGAAGCGTGCGTTGGCTCGCAGAGAAGCACTTGCACAAGCACACGGGGACTTGCATCCGATGGGGGCGAACTGGCTGCGCTCTGGCGAGCAGCTCGAACGGATGCTGCCGGGATGCAAACACATGCTGGATTACAGCGTTGAGTTGGCAAAGCAGTGCGCGTTCACGCTGAATCTTGTCGCGCCTGAACTGCCGCGCTACCCAACGCCAAGCGGGCGAGGCGAGATGGATCATCTGCGGGATCTGACGTTGGCGAGCGCGCAGTTCCGGTACGCGACGCGGAGTGCGGATGTGCGCAACCAGGCGATGAAGCAGATCCGCTACGAACTGAGCGTGATTGAAGAGCTGAACTTTCCCGGCTACTTCCTGATCATTTACGACCTCGTGGATTTCTGCGCGAAGCAGAACATTTTGTGCCAAGGACGTGGTTCGGCGGCGAACTCGGCGGTGTGTTTCGCCCTCGGGATCACGAATGTCGAGCCGATCGAGGCAGGCCTCCTGTTCGAGCGTTTCCTATCTCCCGACCGTGACGGACCACCAGATATTGACCTAGACATTGAGTCAGGCCGGCGAGAGGAGGTCATTCAGTACGTCTACGACACATATGGGCGCGACAATGCGGCGCAGGTAGCTAACGTGATTACGTACCGCACGAAAGGGGCGGTCCGTGATGCCGCGCGTGCGCTCGGATACGCACAGGGCGCTGCGGATAGTTGGTCGAAGGGGCTTTCAGATCCGCCCGAGGCTGTGGAGCAACTTGCAGCACAGTTCAAGGGGCAGCCGCGTCACCTGGGCATTCACTCTGGTGGCATGGTGATTTGTGACCGTCCCATCGCCGACGTCGTCCCCGTCGAATGGGCGCGCATGGCAGATCGCTCGGTGGTGCAATGGGATAAAGATGACTGTGCCTCCGCTGGTCTGGTCAAGTTCGACCTGCTGGGGCTCGGCATGCTCGAAGCGCTGCACCACATGGTGGATCTCGTGGAGGAAACCACAGGCCGCAAGGTGCATTTGTGGGTGCTTTCGCTTGACGACGACGCCGTGTACGACATGCTTTGCCGCGCCGATTCCGTCGGCGTGTTCCAGGTTGAATCGCGCGCACAGATGGGCACGCTGCCTAGGTTGAAGCCGCGCAGGTTTTTCGACCTGGTCGTGCAGGTGGCCTTGATCCGCCCTGGTCCAATCCAGGGTGGTTCGGTGCATCCGTACCTGCGGCGTCGCGACGGGCTAGAGCCGGTCGTGTACGACCATCCGGTGCTCGAGCGATCCCTTGGCAAAACACTGGGGATCCCGCTGTTCCAAGAGCAACTTATGCAGATCTGCGTCGACGCGGCTGGTTTTTCCGGACGTGAGGCGGATGCGCTTCGGCGCGCGATGGGATCGAAACGCTCACCGGCCAAGATGGCCGCGTTGCGCGCGAGGTTTTTCGAAGGCTGCTGGGCCACCAACCAAATCAGCGAAGAAGTCGCAGAACGGCTGTGGCAGAAGATCGTGGCGTTCGCCGCATACGGATTCCCGGAATCGCACTCCCAGTCGTTCGCCTCTTTGGTGTACTTCTCCGCCTGGTTTAAATGCCACTACCCGGCGCAGTTCTGCGTGGGGTTGCTGCGGGCGCAACCGATGGGGTTCTACTCACCACAATCGCTGGTACAGGATGCGCGCCGGCACGGGGTAGAGGTACTGCCAGTGTCGGTCAACGCGTCGGGGCGCGAGGCGCGCTGCATTGATTCTTCAACGATCCGGATGGGGCTCGGGCTCGTCCGTGGCTTAGGTGCGGATGCCGCTGACCGGATCGAAGCGGCGGCACCGTTTACCGATATTGCGGATCTATCGCGCCGGGCTGACCTGAGCGTCGACCACGTCGAGGCGCTCGCGCGGGCGGGGGCGTTGGACTGCTTTGAGGTGTCTCGTCGACAAGCATTGTGGCAAGCGGGTATCGCTGCCACGGAACGCCACGGCATGCTGCCCGGATTATCGGCGATCTCGGCGCCGGCGCTGCCTGGCATGAACTCGTTCGAACTCATGGTGGCTGACATCGCAGCCACAGGGGTGACCCCGGGGCTCATGCCGGTGGAGATGGTGCGCGAATCGCTGGAGGAGCGAGGCGTTGTTCCGGTTTCACAACTGCTGCATGGCGTGGAGGACGGCACTCGCGTGCGCATCGCCGGAGTGGTGACGCACCGCCAACATCCGGTCACTGCAGGTGGTGTGACATTTTTGGGAATGGAGGATGAAACCGGGCTGGTCAACGTGGTTATCTCAGTCGGGTTGTGGAAGAAGCAACGCGTCCTTGCCCGCACTGCGAAAGCGCTCGTCGTACGCGGGATTGTGCAAAATGCTTCCGGGGCAGTGTCCGTGGTGGCGGACCGGTTCGAACCGTTGGAGGTAGGGGAGCTGCTCTCCCGGGGATCGAGGGACTTCCGATGAATGCTTCGATGAGCCCTGTCATGAGCAAGGCCGTGTCTGGGGCTGCTGGTAGCGTGATCGCCATGTCTGAAGCGCTCAGCGGAAGCCCTGAACATCACCCCGGACCAAACACTGCAGGTCCGAACACTGCAGTCCAGCCCACTACCGGCGTGCATAGCCCGGTGCAGCCTTTGCCGTCCTCGGTCGAGGAGATGCACAAAGTGTCGCCGAAGTTGATGTGGCCGATGCTGGTGTCGAATGCCCTGTGGACCATCGGCGTGTGCGGTGGCCTGTATTTGGCCTACCGCGAGTGGGGCTGGGGATTCCTGATCCCGCTGGGGATTTTCACGGTGATCTTCATCTGGCGCTTCTTCCTTATCCCGTACCAGGTCCGCAACATGGGCTGGCTGGAGACCGAGGACGAACTGGTGCTGAGCACCGGCAAGATGTTCCACACGATCACGGTGATTCCGTACGGGCGCATTCAGTTCGTGGATGTGCAGTCGGGGCCGATCACACGTGCCCTGGGGCTGAAGGAGCTGACGGTGCATACGGCGTCGAATTCGTCCAACTCGGATCTGCCGGGACTGCTTGCGGCGGATGCAGATGCGTTGCGGGATCGCCTTGCGCTGAAGGCTCGTGAGCGGATGAGTGGGCTGTGACAAGCGGACGCGTATCGACGATTCCCGGCATGGAGGGCTACCGCCACGTCCATAGGCTCACGCCACTGTTGCGTGTGTGGACGTTCATGCTGGCTCTAGCGACACTCGCCCTGTTCAACTTCACCATGCCGATTTATCGGTGGATGCAGCGCGAAAACGTCGGCCCCACCGACATTGCATGGGCAGCCGCAGGCCTTGTGGCTGCGCTCGTGGTGGTTTTCGCGGTGTCCCAGGTGTGGTGGCGCCGCAGCGGATTTAAGGTAGGCGACGAAGAAGTGGAGACCCGCCGCGGTGTGCTTACCAACCAAATCCGCACCGCGCGCTACGACCGTGTTCAGGCAGTTGACGTAGTCGAATCCTTTGCACCGCGACTGTTTGGGCTTGCCTCCGTGCGTATCGAGGCCGCAGGCAGTGCCAGTTCAGGTTTGGACATCACATACCTTCCGCGCGAGGAAGCAGAAGAGGTCCGCGCGCAGATCCTGGCCCGCATTGACGGGCCAGTAAAGCGTTCGCTTGAGAGCGCCGCCGCTGCCGGGGCCGAATACGCACCGAACATGTTGGTGCCGCCGATCCCGATTCGCCGCTCGCTGATCGGCACCACATTGCAAATGTCGACCGTATTCACACTGGCGTGGTCGACGATTCCACTGTGGACGGATGTGACCGCCGCGGCGATCATCCCGGTTGTGGTGGGTTTCATGCCGCGCATTTGGCGCACGATCGACCAGTCGTGGCGCTTCAACGCGACGAAGGACGGGGAGGTGTTCCACTTGACGTATGGGTTGGCGAATCGTCGTCGGCAAGCAATGCCTCGCTCGCGTATCCACGCGGTGCAGTTGCGCCAGCCAATGTTCTGGCGCCCGTTCGGATGGTGGACGGTCTCTGTCGTGGCGGCGGGTTATGGCTCGGAACGTAACAAGCAAACCGGCACGTCGAAGATTCTGCCAGTGGGGACGTGGGAACAGGCGATGGCCGTGATCGATGCAGTCGGTCCGCTTACCGGCGCAGAACTGACCGATCTGGACAACGTAGATTTCCGCTCCCCGCGCAGCGCCCGGTGGATCTCGCCGTTCGACTGGAAACGTCAAACGGTCAAGGTCCGCGCCGACGCGGTCACGACAACGGCAGGGCGGATCGGGCGCTGGTTCCAGATGGTGGACGTCCCACACATTCAGGAACTGACCTTCAACCAGGATCCGCTGCAGCGAAAACTTGGCCTGGCCAGCATTGACCTGGACCTGGTGCCCGGCGCCTTCAGCGTGACGTGTCGGGATTTGGAGGAGGACCAGGCGCGTGGGCTCGTCGATAAGCTGCGCGCCCGCGAGTTGCCGCCGCTGTCACAAAGCGCCGGGGAACCCGAGCTGGCGCCAGGCCTCGTAGATGGCGACTGACGCCGAGTTCGTCAGGTTCATACTGCGCCGCGACGGCAGCATCGGAATCCGCACCTGACACGTAATCCGCGGGTGGGCGAGGTGCTCCTCCGGGATGCCGTTGGCCTCGTTGCCGAACAGCAACGCGTCGCCGTCCTGGTATTGCACCTCGTGGTAGTGGTGGTCGGTGTGCGCGGTGAACGCGAAAATGCGTGAGCCTTCCAACGCGTCGAAGCAGGCGTCGATGTTGGGGTGGATGACCACGTCTGCAAGATCGTGGTAGTCCAGGCCTGCGCGTTTGAGGTGTTTGTCGTCAAAATTGAAGCCGAGCGGCTCGACGAAATGCAGCTGCGCGCCGGTATTTGCCGCAAGGCGGATCGCCGCGCCAGCGTTGCCGCCAATGGCCGGATTGTCATAGATGATGTGGAGCACGCACAAGAGTCTAGGATTGGGGCCGTGACTGCGATCAAACTGGACGGAAAACTCTACCGCGAGGAGATTTTCGCGGACCTGCGCGAGCGCGTGGCGCGACTGAAGGAACAGGGGGTGACCCCGGGTCTGGCGACGGTGCTTGTCGGCGAAGACCCCGCCAGCCAGAACTACGTGCGCATGAAGCACAAGGACTGCGAAGAGCTCGGCATTGCCTCCATTCAGAAGCACCTGTCTGCGGAGACCACGCAAGAGGAGCTTGAGGCGGTTATCGACGAGCTCAACCGCGACGATTCCGTCACCGGCTACATCGTCCAGTTGCCGCTGCCGAAGCACCTGGATGAGAACCGGATCCTGGAGTTGATTGACCCGGACAAGGACGCCGACGGCCTCCACCCGGTGAACCTGGGCAAACTTGTCCTCAACGAGCCGGCGCCGCTGCCGTGCACCCCGAACGGCTCCATCAAGCTGCTCGAGCGCTTCGGCGTGGACCTCAACGGCGCGATCGTGTGCGTCATCGGCCGCGGCGTGACCGTGGGGCGCCCGATTTCCCTGATGCTGACCTCTCGCGATGTCAACGCCACCACCGTGCTGTGCCACACCGGCACCAAGGATCTCGCCGCGGAGACTCGCCGCGCGGACGTGATCATCGCTGCCGCTGGCAAGCCACACATGATCACCGCCGACATGATCAAGGAAGGCGCGGCGCTTCTCGACGTCGGCGTCTCCCGCGTCGACGGCAAAACCGTCGGCGACCTGCACCCCGACGTGTGGGAGAAGGCCGGTTGGGTCTCCCCGAACCCGGGCGGTGTCGGCCCGATGACGCGCACGTTCCTGGTGCGCAACATCGTCGAAAGTGCCGAGCGCCAAGCAAACCAGGACGCCTAGCAGGGTGGGAAGCACCCGCTTCCAGCTCCCCGGGACTTCGCTGCCACCGGGGTTGACGCTGGATAACCCTCACGACCGCGGCAACGTCCCGTCACGCCTGCCACTTTGGCTGCAGCGCGTCGGGGTTGCCCTGTTTGTTGTCGGGTTCGTCATTTCCGGCATCTTCGCCGCTACCGAGCACTGGCGTCGCGCCACGTTCACCCTTGGCGCGGCGCTGCTGTGGCTCACGCTGGTGCGCTTGACCTGCGACTCCAAGGTTATTGGTCTGGTCGCGGTGCGCTCCAAGCGTTTCGACGCCATGTTCACCACCGCCCTTGGCGCCACCATGATGTGGCTGTCCTGGTCGGTGGACGCGCTGGGGTCTTAACTCCTAGATCGCGTAGTCGCCGTAGCGTGACGCGATCTCGCGGGCGGGCGGGATTTCGTGGGTGAGTTTGATGAAGTTGCGCAGAATCCGGTCCATCTGACGTGCCTCCACGAGGAAGGCGTCGTGGCCGACGGGGGAGGACAACTTCGACATGGCTAGCAGGTTGCCCAAGTTTCGGGAGATGTGTTCCTGCTGGTGGTAGGGGTACAAAATGTCGGTGTCGACGCCGACGATCATCGTCGGCACGGTTGAGGATGCCAACGCCTTGTTCAGCCCGCCGCGGCCCCGGCCGATGTCGTGGCGGTTGAGGGCTTCGGTGAGGGTGACGTAGCAGGCGGCGTCGAAACGCTCGGTGAGTTTCTTGCCCTGGTGTTCCAGGTAGGACTGGACGGCGAAGCGCTGGTCGTCTTGGCGGAATGGCCCGAGTGGGTTTTCGCCGGTTTGGGCGGAGGTGCCGAAGCGCTCGTCGATTTCCAGCTCGCCACGGTAGGTCAGATGGGCGATGCGACGCGCGGCGGCGAGCCCGGCATCCGGCGACTGGCCGGTGCCGTGGTAGTCGCCACCCTGCCAGGCTGGGTCCTGGGTGATCGAGGTGATCTGCGCGGTTTGGATACCGATCTGCCAGGCGCTTGCTCGGGCAGACACGGCCAGCACCAGCGCGTAGTCGGCTTGCTCGGGGTAGAGCAGCGTCCACTCCAGAGTGCGCGCGCCGCCCATGGATCCACCGATGACCGCGTGGACGCGCCCAATGCCGAGACGGTCAAGGAAGGCGTGCTCGGCGTGCACCATGTCGCGGATCGTGATGGCGGGGAAGCGCGAGCCCCACACACCACCATCCGGGTGCTCGCTCGCGGGGCCGGTGGAGCCGTAACACGACCCGAGTGCGTTGGTGCAGATCACGCACCACTCGTCGGTGTCTAGCGCTTTGCCGGGGCCGATGGCTTCGGACCACCAGTCGGAGGCGTCACTGTCGCCGGTCAGGGCGTGTTCGACGAGGATGACGTTGTTGACGCCGTTGGGGTCGCCTTGCAGTGCGCCCCATCGTCGATAAGCAATGCGCGTATCCGCGATCACCTCGCCGGCCTCAGTGACAACATCGCCGATGGCGACCGTGGCGAGCTGCCCTTCAGGAGCCAGCATTTAGACCGCCGCGAAACCGCGCTCGAGGTCCGCGATAATGTCCTCGACATCCTCGATGCCGACAGACAAACGCACCGTGGCCTGCGTAATACCAGCGCGGGCAAGACCCGCAGCGTCCGACTGGGAGTGCGTTGTCGACGCCGGGTGCACCACCAGCGAGCGCACGTCGCCGATGTTGGCCAGGTTGGAGTGCAGCTTCAGCGCGTCGATGAACTTCCACGCGTTCGTCTTGTCATCCTGATCGCCCGCGATGTCGAACGACAGCACCGAACCGGTGTACTTCAGACCCAACTTGTCCTTCGTCGCCTTGTACGGCGAATCGTCCAGGCCTGCGTAGTTGACCTTGGCCACCTTGTCATGGCCCGCGAGGAACTCCGCCACCTTCAGCGCGTTCGCATTGTGCTTCTCCACGCGAAGCGCCAACGTATCAATACCCTGCAGCGCAACCCACGCGTTGAACGGCGAGATCGCCGCACCCGTGTCGCGCAGCAAACCGGCGCGGGCACGCAGCGCGAACGCCGGGGCGCCCAGGTCCGCGTACTTCAGGCCGTGGTACGCCGGATCCGGGGTGGTAAACAGTGGGAAGACGTCCTTGCCGTCGCGCTGGACGGTCCAGTCGAACTTGCCGCCGTCGATAATCGCGCCGCCAATCGCAGCACCGTTGCCGGTATAGAACTTCGTCGTGGACACGACCACGATGTCCGCGCCCAACTCCAGCGGCTTGACCAGAGCGGCAGTCGCCATCGTGTTATCGACGATCAACGGCACCTGATTGTTATGGGCCACCTCTGCAATGGCCGGGATGTCCAGCACGTCCGCGATCGGGTTGCCGAACGTCTCGCCATAAAACGCCCGTGTGTTCGGCTGGACGGCAGCCTGCCAGCTTGCGGGATCGTCCGGGTTTTCCACGAAGGTGAACTCAATGCCCAACTTTGGCAGCGTGTGCTGGAACAGCGTCTCGGTGCCGCCGTAGAGGCGTGGGGAGGTAACAACGTGGTCGCCCGCCTGCGCCAGGGTAAGAATTGCGGCGGTCTCCGCGGCCATGCCGGACGCGAACGCCGTGGCAGCCACGCCGCCCTCCAGCGACGCCACGCGATCCTCTAGTGCCTGCTGCGTCGGGTTGGTCAGGCGGGTGTAAATCGGGCCTGCATCCGAGAGGTTAAAGCGGTTCGCCGCGTGCTGGGCATCGTCGAACACGTAGCTGGTGGTCATGTAAATCGGCTGGTTACGCGCGCCGTAGTCCTGGTCGACCTGCTGGCCAGCATGGATCGAGCGCGTACCAAAGGACCATTCTTGTGCGTTGGAGTTGTCGTAGTTTCCCATGCGTCGCAATGTAGCCCGCTTGGTCTGTAGTTGTGTACCAAGCGGTCTATTTTGCGAGTTGAGGGGCTGAATAAAAATAGTGCAAATATCCCAGCTCGCGATCGTTCGACCTCCGATGCCGAGACAGGGGAGTAGAACTTGGCTACGTTTACTAAGCACGTCGCGCCCGTGACGTCTTAGTCGCGCCGTAGTTGAAGGAAGCCTCCGTGTCTGCTCAGCCTGCCGATCACGTCCGTGAAGACATCCGACTCCTAGGCCGGGTACTCGGCCGCGTGCTTGCCGAGCAGGAAGGGCAGGAGATCTTCGACCTGGTCGAATCCACCCGCCGCACCGCCTTTGACATCGCCCACGGGGACGCCACCCCGGAAGACCTGCTCGCAGTCTTCCGCGATATGGACATCCCCAAAGTGAACCTCGTCGCACGCGCATTTAGCCACTTCGCGCTGCTGGCTAACTTGGTTGAGGATCTTGACGACGAGAAGGCCGCCGCACCGGTCTCGCTACGCACAAGCTTCGCGCACCTGAAAGACAGCGGCGTGGAGGCAGACAAGGTCGCCGACCTTATCGCCGGGGCGCAGGTCTCTCCGGTGCTCACTGCGCACCCGACTGAGACCCGTCGCCGCACCGTCTTCGACACCCAGACCCACATCAAGCGCTTGCTGAGTGAACTCCACGCTGGTGCCGACCCGGCAGCCATCGAACGCGAGATGGAGCTGCGCATGACCCTGATGTGGCAGACCGCGCTGATCCGCATCGCCCGCCCGCGTCTTGAGGACGAGATTGACGTCGGCCTGCGCTATTACAAGCTCTCCCTGCTTGAGCAGATCCCGGCGATCAACCGCGCAATCCGCTACGAACTTCGCGACACCTTTGGCCGCGACCTCGCCCTCACCCCCGTGATGCGCCCGGGTTCCTGGATCGGCGGCGACCATGACGGCAACCCGTACGTGAATGCCGAAACGCTCACGTATGCCACCCGCCAAGCCGCCGATACTGTGCTCAGCTACTACATCGATGAGCTGGGTGAGTTGGAGCGCGAGCTGTCGCTTTCAGACCGCTATTCCACCTGCTCGGAGGAGCTTTCCCGGCTTGCGGATGCCGCCAACAACACCGCCGAGTCCCGCGTCGATGAGCCCTACCGCCGGGCCATTTTTGGCATCCGCCACCGTGTCGTCGCTACGCGCGAGTTGCTCGCTGGCTCGGTGACCACGGGCTCGCCGTATGCGGAACCGGGCGAGCTGCTCGCAGACTTGGACGTGACCGACGCCTCCCTTCGTGCCCACGGCGGCGCCATCATTGCCGATGACCGGCTGGGCCGCCTGCGCTCCGCCGTGACCACCTTCGGCTTCCACCTGTACACGCTTGACCTGCGCCAAAACTCCGAATCCTTTGAAAGAGTCGTGACCGAAGTGCTTGCGGTTGCCGGCGTGTGCGATAACTACGCCGCGCTCGCTGAAGAGGACCGCGTGGAGGTACTCGTCGAGGAGCTGCGCACCCCGCGTCCGCTGCTGCGCGCCGAAGCACTGCTTAGCGACGACACCCGCAAGGAAATGGGCATCCTCACCGCCGCCGCCCGCGCCGTTCGGGACTTGGGCCAGGGGGCGATCGCGCAGTGCATCATCGCCATGACCGGTGCCGTCTCCGACATTTTGGAGCCCATGGTCCTGCTCAAAGAGGTCGGCCTGAGCGACGTCAACGTCGTCCCGCTGTTTGAAACCATCGAGGACCTCGCACACGGCGCCAGCATCCTCGAAGACCTCTGGTCGCTGCCGTTCTACCGCGAACATCTGCGCGCCCGCGGTGACATCCAGGAGGTCATGCTCGGCTACTCCGACTCCAACAAGGACGGCGGCTACCTGCAAGCGAACTGGGCGCTTTACGACGCCGAACTCGCCCTGGTTGAACTCTGCAACCGGCACGGCATCCGCCTCCGACTCGCGCACGGCCGCGGCGGGGCAGTCGGTCGCGGCGGCGGGCCCACGTACGATGCGATTCTCGCTCAACCCAAGGGAGCCGTCGACGGCTCCATCCGCATCACCGAGCAGGGCGAGATCATCTCCGCCAAGTACGGATCGCCAGAGACCGCCCGCCGCCACCTCGAAGCCTTCGTCGCCGGCACCCTGGAGGCATCCTTCCTGGATACCGAACCTATCGACGACCCGACCCGCGCCTACGACATCATGCGTGCGCTTGCCGCCTACTCCGGCGAAAAGTACAACGAACTGATCGGCGACCCCGGGTTCATTGACTACTTCACCCAATCCACCCCGCTGCACGAGATCGGCGAGCTCAACCTCGGCTCTCGCCCGGCGTCCCGCAAACAGACCACCGCGATTTCCGACTTGCGCGCCATCCCCTGGGTGCTGTCCTGGGCGCAGTCGCGCACCAATGTGCCTGGCTGGTTCGGCGTCGGCACCGCAGTCGAGCGCTGGGCTGGGGAAGACGAAGACCGCTGGGATGACCTGCGCGAACTCTACCGTGACTGGCCGTTCTTCCGCTCCGTGCTGTCCAACATGGCCCAAGTCATGGCGAAGGCCGAGCTGTCGCTGGCCCGCCTCTACGCCGACCTAGTGGAGGACCGCGAGGTAGCCGAGCGCATCTACTCCCTTATCGCCGATGAATTCGAGCGCACCAAGCAGGTCTACTTCCGTATCACCGGGCATACGGACCTTGTTGCCGAGAACCAGCGCCAGGCCCGATCCCTAAAACGTCGCTACCCCTACCTGCTGCCGCTCAACGCGGTCCAGCTTGAGCTGCTGCGCCGCTACCGCGCCGGCGACGAGGCCTTCCTCGTCCCGAAGACGATCCAGGTCACCATGAACGGGCTGGCCACCGCACTGCGCAACGCAGGGTAGATCCCCCTACAATCCGCACCAGAAGCAAGAAACAGGCAAGAAAACGTTTCTTCAGGTAGGGGAGTTTTTGGGGTGGTTTTGGGGCTGTTTTGGAATCTTGTTCCGGTTACGGAGCAAGAAAACTATTCGGCCCAGAAAGGGACATAGCGGCGGTTGCGTGCTCCAGCATCCGGGTCGTAGAGCCGGATAAGGCCTTTGTCTACCGTGGCGTTAATGAGACGGCTCGCCTGGGAGGCCTGCGAATCTTTGAGTCCGAAGCGATGCCGTATCGATGCGTTAGTAACGGCGCGGCTGTCCAGAAATCCGAGGCACGCATGCTGGTAGACGGCTTCAATCTTTTCGTCCGTAGTCATCAGGTTGAAGGGGCGGTAGGCGCTCAATGTGACGGTTGTTGTGCCGTTTGTACGAGTAAGTGCTGGTGGAAAGTGCTCTGCCTCCAATGATGCAACAATCTTGTCCCAGCCGCTTCCACGTTGCTCGACGAAGTGCGCGAGGCGAAGCGCTTCGCCGAGGTGCGCATTACGAGTTGTAGAAGCCGAGTCAATAAAACGTTGGGGGTCGACCAATGGCGTACCGGGATTGGTCACTTCAACGCGGTCACTGAAAATCTCAACAGTCAAGTACTGACCGCGCTGTTCCAGGTCCTGGTGCATGAGCGCATTCGCAAATACTTCGCGAAATGCCACCGTAGGCAGCAGCGGGGTTTCAATTCGGCGTCCGCTTGGATCGATAGTCTCTCCGCCGGGGCTCAGTGTGTTAACCAAGGTCACGATCTGGCTAAACGATGCGGCGTATCCATCGTCAAACTCCCACTCTCGTTGCAGTTGTGTCCTTGATGTGTCACTGAAGTGCATCACCCGTGGGGCTAAACCGGCGAGGTGTGGGAAGTCTTTGAGCGAGCGTGCGTACATCAGAGCGGACCAGGCCGGGATGCACCAGCCCAATTCGTGGGAATATGTAATCGCTTCCGCTGCTCGCATTGTCTCGATGAGGGCACTGCCAACATTGCGTGGTAGCTCTGGTCGGTTGGTAAAGAACGCGTCGGGGGAAAGTAGGTCGGTGACCTCTTCGGGCTCGAGGCCTTCCGCGGCGTTGCTGGTTTCAAACTCGAATTGGTTGAGCTTTCTCCACAACTCGCGTTCGCGATCTGGGAAGTCCATCAAGTTTTTGGTGTAGCTACCCTGTCGGAAGTAGCGAGTTCCGTCATAGGCGTAAGGGGCTGAGAGTGTAGCTGGAATCCGGAGGAGTACGACGGTTTTGCCTTCGATTGTGACCGACTCGAAGGAGATTGTCGGCGTGGGAGAGACTACACGCTGCAGCCAAGGGAAAAGGTCTTCGTTGCCCCGGCCTTTCGTAGTCTCCCATTGGAACGAAGTGCCTACGATTTCATGAGCATCACTTACACCCCAGATCAGGTAGCCTGCTGGTTCGTCATGAAGGCGCGCTGAGTTGCCTAACGCGCACACATACTTGGCGATCTCCGGGCCGGTCGCAGCGTTGTTTTCCTTAAACTCCAGCCAGGGGAGTTCCGCAGGCAAGTCGAGAAATCGTTGGATCCTGGCGATGAGTTGAGGCTCCGACGTGGAATTAAGCGGTGACATGCCTCAAGTATCCCCCAGAAGCAAGAAACAGGCAAGAAAATATTTCTCCAGGTAGGAGAGTTTTTAGGGTGGTTTTAGGGCTGTTCTGGCACCTTTTCTGGGTGCGGAGCAAGAAACGGTTTGGTTGCGATCGCAACCATGGGTGAACGCCGTCGCTACGCCACGCCGGGAAAACCTTAAGTTTGTCTGGCAAGGTGATATATTGTGGGGTAAATCACAGAGTGGGCGCTCCTACTTGTAGTAACATAGATCTGACCACGATAATTGCGATACCGCGATAGCCCACGCAGTTGAATATCGACAGATGGGAGGGACCATGGAAGTTCAGAATCGACATGGCTCTGCAGCTGTGAGGAAGTTTCAGTCGGATCGTGGCTGTTTAATCAAGAACGGTTGGTCACGCGCCACTGCTTCGCGCGAGAGGCTTGGAAATGAATCCTTCTACCAACATTGCTAGAGCATGTCTCTTCTAAAATCAGGCCTATTAGCCGTGGGGATATTCGCCACGGCTATTCTCGCGACCACCGTGGCTTTCCTTGGTGCGCAGCTTTATTCGGTGGTTGATGGCCACCTTGGCGAATACGGGGTGCAGGTGGAATCGGATCGCGCCGCTTCGGAGCGCGTGAGTTTCTATTCCGACCTGGCCGAGTTTGCGCGAAATAATGACTTCGATGTCGCGATTAACTACTCATCGCTCGCTGTCTCGGGTGGGGAGCAACGGGTCTACTCATCCTCGCTTCCACCTGACGGTGGTCGGGTGGAGCGGCCACGCTTTGAGCGGGGAGAAGTTGACATATTTTATCCGCTGGAAGACTTTCCATACCCTGACCCGAGGCAACCTCTTCATGTCAAAGGATCTGCGGCGGACGAACAACATTTGCTGCGGTGGTTGGATGAACAGGGGCTCGACGCGGTACCTCTTACCAGGTACTTCACGGAAATCTTTGCATCTTCGACTATTCCTATCCTGTTGATCTTGTCTGTGCTCCTGTGTCTGGTGCTCAGCGCGGGCCATGTTCTTGCCCGCTCACGGGAGGTCGGTGTTCATCGACTGTTTGGGCTCAGTATCGCAGAAACGGCCCGTATTGAAATTGAGCGACAGAGGATCACACTGGTGGTTGCCTACCTCGGGGTCCCACTGCTCGTTGCGGGCTTACTTTATGCCTATAACGGGTGGGCGCAAGGCGGGGTGTTTTGGAGCATTCATTTTACGATCAGCTTCATTCTGTCGACATGTTTGCTCATTGGTTACTTGGGTGGCCAGTTGCTGGTTCGCAGGACGTCGATACCTCAATCCATTAAGGGCAAGATCCACGCGCGGCCAATTCTCTACTCCCTGACCGTTGTCCGCGGCGTGACCCTGGTTGCTGCGCTCAGTGTGGTTGCAACCCTGGTCGGGTTTTCAGCGGAACTTGAGGCGCGTCATCGCTTGCAAGGAGAGTGGGATGCGCACCGTGGGCAGCAGGAGTTGGCGTTGAACGTTAACACTGCCTTCGAAGATTGGTCAGATAGAGAGGCCGCAGCGCCATTTCGGGCTGCCGACGAGGCGGGAGACATTTACCTCGTCGACCCGTATTGGATTACATGGCCCGTGGAATTGGAGGCACCTGTTTTATTGGTGAACCAAGAGTTTGCGCGACAGGCAGGAGTGTCGATGATGAATGGCGCTGTTGTGACGGTTTGCTCACCGGGGGAGTTGTCTCTTCAGTCGGTCATCGCGATCGAGGATACGCTCAAGTTCGAGGCTAGCTATACCAATGAGCCAGTTCCCGGCATAGAGTGGCGCGACGGCTGCAGCTTGGGTTCGGTATTCACTTACGATGTTAATTACCGTCCGCAAGTTGATAACCCGATTCTCGTCATCCTCCCGCGTGGCCTTGCTCCGTTGGGGGACCACAACTTGATGTCGAAGGTATCCCAGCAAGTCCTTCTCACTGTCTCCCCGGATGTGCCGTCGCAAATATTGAAAGGTGCTACTGGGAATACGCTTGCTTTCTTCAGGCCGCGCGAGGACTCATGGCAGGCAAGCATTCGTGCCGCCGAGCAGAATGTGGCTCTGTGGGGGCTGAATGGCTTTGCGACAGTCCTACTTGTGACGGTCTTGGTCGGAGCCACAGTCCTTACTTTTCGCGTCACCTATCGGCGCAAAATCCACGTTGCCTATGTTTGCGGGCGAAGCCCCTGGTGGGTTGCAAAGGAAGTGGTAGCGATTGAGGTTGCATTTTTCTTAGCGACGATTGGCTGGTTGCTCTATAAGGTTCACGATCATCGGGTTCAAGCAGAGAGTCGCGTACCGTCAACCTGGAGTATCGGGTTTGAAAATCAATGGTCACCATTCACCATTGTCGCAGTCGTAGGTTTCGGCGCAGTATGGTTCGTAGTTTCCGTGGCGTTGATGCTCAAGGCTGCTTCGCAGTGGGATGCAAGGGGAGGGTTGGAACCGCAATGACAATTCAGGTAAGCGAAGTAGCCTGCGCATTTGGAGAGAGGATGGTTTTGCAAACTTTCACAGCCACGTTTCGGGCAGGTCGTATCACGGCACTCACGGGGCCCTCCGGCAGTGGAAAAACAACCTTGCTCAATATGATGGGTGGGCTGACTACACCGGATTCGGGGACTATCGAATTTAAGGGACTCGACATCGCATCCATGAATTCGGGTGCACGTCGCAAATTTCGGCGAGCAAACGTCGGGTACCTGTTTCAGGACTACGGATTGGTACCCGATCTCTCTGTACTGGAGAACATTAAGATTGCTGTTCCCCGTATCTCCCGCGAAAGGGTGGCAGCGGCGCTGGCTGCAGTCGGGCTTGGAGGTACCGAAACGCGAACAGTGAGCGAACTTTCTGGTGGTGAACAACAGCGAATTGCTTTGGCAAGGCTCATTCTCGCGCAGCCAAAGATTGTGTTGGCTGATGAGCCAACCGGGGCTCTCGATGAAGCAAATGCGCAACTTGTGCTTAAGCATCTGCGTCAATTCGCGCAGGATGGTGCAGTTGTCGTCGTAGCCACCCATTCTTCGTATATTGCGGATAACTCAGATGGGGTGGTTGAGCTCTGAAGGCCTGACGCGACGAACAGCAAAAGCCCCGGCCACTGTGTGGAAACAGTGACCGGGGCCGATCAAACCGAGCGCTTACTTCTCCAGTGCGTCGATGATCTTGTTGAAGGTTGCGGACGGACGCATGACCGCGGAGGTCTTGGCGTCGTCCGGCCAGTAGTAGCCGCCGAGGTCGGCAGCGTTGCCCTGGGCGTTCAGCAGCTCAGAGTCAATCGTCTCGGCGTTGTCGCGCAGGTCCTTCGCAATCGGGCCGAAGACCTCAGCCAGTTCGGCGTCGTCGGTCTGGGCTGCCAGTGCCTCTGCCCAGTACAGGGAGAGCCAGAAGTGGGAGCCGCGGTCGTCGATTTCGTTGACCTTGCGGGACGGGGACTTGCCTTCATCCAGCAGCTTCTCGGTTGCCTTGTCCAGAGCGGCGGCGAGGACGCCAGCCTTCTCGTTGCCGTTGGTGTTCTTCTCGTGGCGGAAGGACTCGGCCAGTGCGAGGTACTCACCGAGGGAGTCCCAACGCAGGTGGTTTTCTTCCTCAACCTGCTGGACGTGCTTCGGGGCGGAGCCGCCGGCACCGGTCTCGAACAGGCCGCCGCCGGCCATCAGCGGGACGACGGAGAGCATCTTCGCGGAGGTGCCCAGCTCGAGGATCGGGAACAGGTCCGTGTTGTAGTCACGCAGCACGTTGCCGGTCACGGAGATGGTGTCCTCGCCGCGGCGGATGCGCTCGACGGAGGTCTTGGTTGCTTCGACCGGGGACTGAATGGAGATGTCCAGGCCCTCGGTGTCGTGATCCTTCAGGTACTTCTTCACCAGTTCGATGAGGTTGCGGTCGTGTGCGCGCTCCTCGTCCAGCCAGAAGATGGTCTTCATGCCGGACAGGCGTGCGCGGTTGACGGCCAGCTTGACCCAGTCTTGGATCGGGGCGTCCTTGGTCTGGCATGCGCGCCAGATGTCGCCAGCTTCGACGTCGTGCTCGATCAGCACGTCGCCAGCAGCGTTGACTACCTGGACCTTGCCGTCGGCCGGGATCTTGAAGGTCTTGTCGTGGGAGCCGTACTCCTCAGCCTTCTTTGCCATGAGGCCGACGTTCGGGACGGTGCCCATGGTGGTCGGGTCGTATGCGCCGTTTTCGCGGCAGTCGTCGATAACCGTCTGGTACACGCCGGCGTAGGAGGAATCCGGGATGACGGCCAGGGTGTCTTGCTCCTGGTCGTCGGCGTTCCACATGTGGCCGGAGGTGCGGATCATGGCCGGCATGGAGGCGTCGATGATCACGTCGGACGGCACGTGCAGGTTGGTGATGCCCTTTGCGGAGTTCACCTGTGCCAGTGCCGGGCCGTCCTGCAGGGCCTGGTCGAAGGCTGCGCGGATCTCTTCGCCGTTCGGCAGATCAGCAAGGCCCTCGTAGATTGCGCCGAGGCCGTTTTCGCCGTTGAGGCCGGCGTCGAGAAGCTCGGCGCCGTACTTGTCGTAGACATCCTTGAAGAATGCGCGCACGACGTGGCCGAAGATGATCGGGTCGGAGACCTTCATCATGGTGGCCTTGAGGTGCGCGGAGAAGAGCACACCCTCTTCCTTGGCCTTCTTCACGGACTCGAGCAGGAACTCATCCAGAGCCTTCGCGGACATGAAGGTGCCGTCGATGACCTCGCCCTGTTCAACCTTCAGGCCGTCCTTGAGCACCTGCTCGCCGTCTGCGGTGACGAGCTTGATGGTCAGGGTGTCCTCGGCCGGCATGATGACGGACTTCTCGTTGTGGCGGAAGTCGCCAGCGCCCATGGTGGCAACGTTGGTCTTGGAGTCCTTCGACCACGTACCCATGGAGTGCGGGTGCTTCTTGGTGTAGTTCTTCACGGCCTCCGGGGCGCGGCGGTCGGAGTTGCCCTCACGCAGGACCGGGTTCACGGCGGAGCCCTTGACTGCGTCGTACTTGTCCTGTGCATCCTCGTAGTCCGGGATGTCGAAGCCTGCGGCCTGCAGTTCGGCGATGGCCTTCTTCAGCTGGACGAGGGAAGCGGAAATGTTCGGAAGCTTGATGATGTTGGCTTCCGGGGTCTTTGCCAGCTCACCGAGCTGTGCGAGTGCGTCGTCGACCTTCTTGTCGCCGAGGCGATCTGGGAACTGTGCGAGGATGCGGCCTGCCAGCGAGATGTCTGCGGTGTCGACCTCGATGCCTGCGCGGGAAGCGAATGCCTCCACGATCGGCTTGAGGGAGTACGTCGCAAGCAGCGGTGCTTCGTCGGTACGAGTCCAAATGATCTTCGCCATAATGCTCCTTTGTTGTAAGGTTCCTGACTTCAACCCACCAGAGTACCGTCCCGCCACGGCCCTGTCTGGCGATAGGGCCGGGAGAGGTACGGGATAGGTAAGGTCTTGGCCCATGAGCCTTACCATTGCATCCGTCAACGTCAACGGCATCCGTGCCGCCACGAAGGTCCGCAACGAGAACAATCCGGGCATGTTGGCCTGGTTGGACGAGAATCCGGCCGATGTGGTGCTGATGCAGGAGGTGCGCGCCACTGCTGATCAGGCGCGTGCTGCGCTTGCCCCGGCGCTGGAAAACGGGTGGCACTTGGAGGTCGCGCCGGCTGAAACGCCTGGTGCGAAGGGTCGCGCGGGTGTGGGCATCCTGTCGCGCACGCCGCTGCGCGATGTGGAGATCGGGATTCCTGAGTTCGAGGATGCGGGTCGCTTTATTGCAGCATCGCTTGACGACGACACCCGTGTCGCCTCCCTCTACCTCCCCTCAGGGGCAGCCGAGACGGCGAAGCAGGACGAGAAGTATCGCTTTCTGGATCAGTTCGAGCCGCTGCTGGAACAGTGGGCGGGCGAATACCCGGACATGGTCATCGGCGGGGATTGGAACATCTGCCACCGTCGCGAGGACCTGAAGAATTGGAAGACGAACCGGAAGAAGTCCGGTTTCTTGCCGCACGAGCGCGCGTTCATGGACGCGGTGTTCGGTAGCTTCCCGGACGAGGAGGCTCAGGATATAGAGGACAAGGCCGCGGTCGAGTGGGCTGGGGCGGTGGAGTACCGGTCGGGGGGTCGTCGTCAAGCAAATGATGCTCCGAAGTGGTTCGACGTCGCGCGCAGGCTGCACCCGGAGGACGCGCCGTACACCTGGTGGACGTACCGCGGCCAGGCGTTTAACAACGACGCGGGCTGGCGCATCGACGTCCAGGCTGCCACCGCGAACATGTTGGAACGCGCGCAGCGCACGTGGGTGGTAAAGGCGCCGACGGTGGAAGAGCGCTGGTCGGACCACTCGCCGCTTGTGGTTGAGTATCGCTAACCCGGGTCTTCCTGAACGCCGTTCAATTGGGCGCTAAACTGTTGCGCAACCATCACGTGAACGACGCGAACGGAGCCCCCACATGACCGATATTCTTGACATCGCCCGCGAAAAAACCCTGGAAAACGGCGAAGGTCTGAATAAGGAGGAACTCGTCCAGATCCTCAACATTGAGGACGAGCGCCTGCCTGAACTGCTCGACCTCGCCCACCAGGTGCGCATCAAGCACTGCGGTGTGGATGTCTCGCTGGAAGGCATCATCTCCCTGAAGACCGGCGGCTGCCCTGAGGACTGCCACTTCTGCTCCCAGTCCGGCCTGTTCGAATCGCCCGTGCGTGCCGTGACCCTGGACATCGCTGAACTTGTCGAGGCCGCCAAGCAGTCCGAGAAGATGGGCGCCTCCGAGTTCTGCATCGTCGCCGCCGTGAAGGGCCCGACCCAGCAGTTGCTTGACCAGGTCGCCGAAGCAGTCACTGCGATCCAAGAAGAGGTGGACATCTCCATCTCCGCATCGCTGGGCATCCTCACCCGCGACCAGGCCCGCCAACTGGCCAAGATGGGCGTGTCGCGCTACAACCACAACTTTGAAACCGCCGAGTCGTTCTTCCCCAACGTGGTCACCACCCACACCTGGCAGGAGCGCAAGGACACCCTTGAGAATGTGCTGGCAGAGGGCATGGAAACCTGCTGCGGCGGCATCATCGGGCTTGGCGAGACCATCGAGCAGCGCGCCGAATTCGCCACCCAGTTGGCCGAAATCCAGCCGCATGAAGTGCCGATGAACTTCCTCGACCCGCGCCCAGGCACCCCGTTCGCCGACCGCCCGCTGGTGCCCCAGGGCGAGGCACTGCGTGCCGTCGCCGCATTCCGCCTGGCCATGCCGTCCACCCAGCTCCGTTTTGCCGGTGGTACGGAGCTCGCGCTTGGCGACGACGGCACCGAAGCCGGCCTCATGGGCGGCGCGAATGCAATTATCGGCGGTAATTACCTGACCACGTTTGGCCGTCCGATGGAGAAGGACCGCGACGCCGTTGATCGTGTGTTGGACGGCGGGGCGAAGCCAGGCTTGAGCCTGAACATCACCCCGGTGGGGGAGAAGCAGAACTCCGGCCACGGAGTCCTGTACGACACCATTAAGTCGCTGTAGTTAGTCGGGCTCTGATGAAAATCCCGGATTCAACGGAACTCGCCGACGCAGTGCTGTCCGGCGAGATCGCCTGGCCGCTCGACCCGGCAAGGCCCTACGACGCGCCGCGAATCTGTCCGCTATGCCAGCGGCGCATGGTGGTGAAAATCAGCCCGATGGCGTGGGAAGCGGCATGCTCCCGCCATGGGCTGCTGCGCTCCGAGTGGTTGGAGCGCTAGCGCACGAAACGGCGGGTTCTAGCGAACACAATTGCGCTGGCTGCTAAAACTACTGGCCCCGCCGCCGCCACGAAGATGGCGTAGAGGTAGGGGTCGGAAGGGTTCACATCCGCCTTGTAGGTACCCACTAGGAGCCCGGTGAAACCACCCACGAACATGCTGCCGAGCATGAACCACTGCATGGCGGTGCCCCGCGCAAGACCGATTGCTACACCGGTCAGCGCCATCGTGAGGAAGATGACGAAGTGGAGTAGCACAGTTGACACGATGGATGTCAGGTCCTGCGCAGCACCTTCAACCAAATACGGTTCGCCGCTGAAATCGATCCAGGGCATCGGTTCTCCGTTGGTGACAATGAACGGGTCGTACCGCTTGTAGTACGGGCTATGTGCTTGGTGGTACACCGCCGACGCGGCGGTAAGTGGCGTGAGTATGACCGCTGCCACGAAAGCCGTTAGTGATGCCGAATTCATCCATCGGTTGAAGCTCGCGCCCAGCTGATTCATTGCTGGCCAGTTTGATCCTCCGATCGCGAAGAGAATCCACAGTGTGGCAGCGCCCGCCATGGTCCACAGGCCGCCGTCGCCAAACTCCAATCGTCCAAAGGGAACGGCAATGCAGAGAACAAGAAAGAAGCCCAAATACATTGCTGGTTTGAAAGGGCTGAGGAAGAGCTTCATCGTTCGGGCCTTTCTGTCGCGAGGAGATCAATGAGTTCGGCATCGCCCGGGTATTCGATGGGCAGGTGGACATCGGCCTCGCCGATAGGTTCGGCGAACGTCGCGCGTGTCGTGGGCCCGAGGCTCGCTGTCTCGGCGACGGGGAAGCGGGCGATTAGTTCGTTAATCTCGGCGGTGGGGCCGGTGACCGTTGGAAAGCACAGGCGGGCGTCGTCGAGTGGGACTGGGCGCGAAACCGCCCGATCAAACACTTGGATGACATGGGTGGCGAGACCCACGAAGTCCTCCGGGCGATGCGATGCCATCACTACGCTGCGCTGCGGGTTCTCCGCGATGTAGTCGATCAGTCTCTGGCGGACCTGTTTGCGGGTGGTGGTGTCGATGCCATCAAACGGCTCGTCGAGAAGCAGCAGATCCTTGCCGATGGCTAGGGCCACCTCAATGGTGAGTAGGCGGCGCTGCCCAACGGAGAGATCCCTGATGCGGGCGTTGGGAAAGTCTAGGTCTACGTGCGGGTAGATCGCTGCGACTGCGCGCAGGTGATCGTCCACGGTCGTGCCTGCAAACTTGGCATCCGCACCAGCCGGAACGAACGCGGCCTGCGGGCTCATGAGCGTGTGGAGGTAGTGAGTTTTACCGGCGGCGTTCGGGCCGACCAGCGCGTAGAAGCCGGGATTCATTGGGCGCGCTCCTTTTCGATCATTGCCGTCAGCTCCTCGGTGGTGATGCCGAGTTGGTTGGCCTCATGGACAAACGGTTGGACAAAATCGCGGGCGAATGCTTCGCGACGAGTACGTAACACCTGCTCACGCGCACTCTCCAGGACGAACATGCCGAGCCCGCGGCGTTTCTCCAGCAGACCCTCGTTGAACAGTTCGGTGAGCGCTTTGGCGGAGGTGGTGGGGTTGACAGAGTGGTAGGTGGAGAGCTCGTTGGTAGACGGCACACGGTCGCCGGGGGCGAGGGTGCCTGCCCCGATGAGGTCACGTAACTCATCTGCTATCTGTAGGTATATGGGTTTACCACTCATGTGGGTAACCATAGGACTGGAAAGCCCGGCGCGTCAACCCTCAATTTTTCAACGCGCCGGGTGAGATCCGGTTGGATCGCGAAACCGCAGGCCAGCGGCTACTCGGCGTCGGTGATGTCGAGGAGTGCCGCGCCCTTATCTACATGGCTGCCGGCCTCCACGGCGAGGTTTTCCACAACACCGCTCTTGTGGGCCTTGACCGGGTTTTCCATCTTCATGGCCTCGAGAATGACCACGATGTCACCAGCTTCGACTCGAGCACCTTCGGTAACTTCGGACTTGACCACGGTGCCCTGCATCGGCGCAGTCAGGGTGTCTGCGCTGGCAGCGCCCTTGCCGGAACCCTTGCCGCCGGATCCGCCGCTACGGGAGCGGCGCTTGCGGTCGCGGCGGGTCAGGGCAGAGGCGCCGAGAAGCAACGGCTCCGGCAGCGTGATCTCGATCGATCGGCCGTTGACCCCGACGGAGACGGTGCGGCGGCGCGCTTCGTCCTGCTCACCGTCTTCGCCAGCGCCGTCGGACTCGTAGGGCGCGACGTCCGGGTCCCATTCCTCTTCGATCCAGCGGGTGTAAACGGAGAATTGGGTGGCGTCGCCGGTGAAGGCGTCGTCGTCAAGCATGCGCTGGTGGAAGGGGATGATGGTCGGCATGCCTTCGACCCGGAACTCGGCGAGGGCGCGCTTGGCGCGGGCGATCGCCTGATCGCGTGTTTCGCCGCGAACGATGAGTTTGGCCAGCATCGAGTCGAACTGGCCACCGATGGTGGAGCCTGCGCGGATGCCGGAGTCGACGCGCACGCCGGGGCCTGCGGGTTCGATGTAGGTGGTGGCGGTGCCGGGCATGGGCATGAAGTTGGTGCCGGCGTCTTCGGCGGTGATGCGGAACTCGATGGCGTGGCCGGTGGGTTCCAGGTCGGCGTCGAAACGCAGTGGCTCGCCGGCGGCGATGCGGAACTGCTCGATGACGAGGTCCACACCGGTGGTTTCTTCGGTGACGGGGTGCTCGACCTGGAGGCGGGTGTTGACCTCAAGGAAGGAGATCAGCCCGTCAGCACCGACGAGATATTCCACGGTGCCAACGCCCACGTAACCTGCTCGCTTCGCAATCGCTTTTGCAGAGGAGTGGATGCGTTCGCGCTGCTCATCGGTGAGATACGGGGCGGGGGCTTCCTCGATGAGCTTTTGGAACCTGCGCTGCACGGAGCAGTCGCGGGTGCCAGCGACGATGACGTTGCCGTGCGTATCCGCCAACACCTGTGCTTCAATGTGGCGGGCGCGGTCGAGGTAGCGCTCCACGAAGCACTCGCCACGGCCGAACGCTGTTTTAGCTTCGCGGGTGGCGGACTCGAACAGTTCGCGGATCTCGCCGCGCGTGTGGGCGACCTTCATGCCGCGGCCGCCACCGCCGTACGCCGCCTTGATAGCCACCGGTAGGCCGTGGTTGTCGGCGAATGCGACCACATCGTCGGCGCTGTCTACCGGGTCCTTTGTGCCCGGCGCCAGTGGGGCGTCGACCTCTTCAGCGATGCGTCGGGCAGTGACCTTGTCGCCAAGTGCGTCGATGGCCCGCGGCGGCGGTCCGATCCAGGTCAGCCCCTCGTCGATGACGCGCCGGGCGAACTCGGCGTTTTCCGCCAAGAAGCCGTAGCCGGGGTGGACGGCGTCCGCACCGCTGTCGCGGCAGGCCTTGAGCACTTTGTCGATATCCAGATAGCTTTGCGACGACGTCTCGCCACCGATCCCAATCGCCTCATTCGCCATTTCGGTGTAGGGCGCGTCCTGGTCGGGGTCGGCGTAGATCGCCACGGAGGCAAGGCCTGCGTCGCGGGCTGCGCGGATGATACGGACCGCGATCTCGCCGCGGTTGGCGACGAGGACCTTGCGGAACGGAAAGTCATGCATATGTGCGGTCCTTTCTAGAAGTAGGTGACGTTGCCGATGGTTGGCTGGCCGCCAAACGGCTGGCCGAACGCATCGCCGAACATGTTGTCTTCGTAGCCAGCGCCGGTGCCGGCAGCCGCAGCATCAGTGGCATTGACGGCCTGCCAAGTTTGGGCCTCGGCGAGGACGGTGGTCAGTGCTGCCAGTTCGTCGTGGGACAGCGACGTGTCGTCGGTACGAAACAGTGGTGTCATGGTGTCTCTCCTTAAACGGTCGGGGTCGCGGTCGGGTACGTGCCGTCGGCGTTGAGACGGGCATCAGGGTTGAGCAGGAGTGCGATCTCGTCGGCGTGGTCGTCGATACCGGCGAAGCGGCGGTTCTCCACCTGGGTGAAGAGGTCGGCGCGGCCGATCATTCCGGCTTCGAGTCGGCTTGCGCCCTGGGCGAGGCGTTCGGTTGCGCGCTCACGCCAGGCGACGGCGTCGCGGCCGTCGCGTGTCAGTGCGGCTTCGAACACACCCGGGTGGCCCAGCACGACGAGCGCGCCGACGTGGCCGAAACCGAGCGAGGTCAGCGCCGCGGCCTTCACGTTGCCGGCACCGAGGGCGAGCGGGGAGCGCAGCCACACCAGGTTGGTTGCCTTCGGCTCGATGAGCGGGTCGACGCAGTCCAGCGAGGCATTCGGCGGGAGGTCGCCGGTTGCCAGGACATCGAGAAGTCCGCCGGTCTGCAGCAGTGCCGCACCTGCCTTGGAGTGGCCGGTGAGGGTCTTTTGCGAGATGACGTACATCGGCGCGTCCGGGTCGCGGCCAACGGCCGGCCACAGCACCGAGTGCAGTTCGGACTCGTTCGGGTCGTTGGCGTTGGTGGAGGTGTCGTGCTTGGACAGGACGGTGACGTCGTCAGGTGTGAGCCCCAGCGAGGACAAGGAGCGAGCCAGGCGCGAGTCGGTTCCGCCGCAGGCTGCAGCGAGCACGCCGAGGCCTGGTGCCGGGATGGAGGTGTGTGCGCCGTCGCCGAAGCTGGAGGCGTACGCGACCACTGCCAGCACCGGCAGGCCGAGTTCGGCAGCGAGGGTGCCGCGGGCGAGCAGGACCGTGCCGCCGCCTTCGGCTTCGAGGAAGCCACCGCGTCGGCGGTCGTTGGCGCGCGAGATAAAGCGGCCGTCGATCCCTTGTGCCGTCATCTTGGCGGTTTCGGCGGTGGCGTTCATGTCGCCGAAGCCCTGGAGGGATTCGACTTGGACGTCGTCGATACCGCCGGCGACTACGAAGTCGGCCTTGCCCAGCGTGATCTTGTCCACGGCTTCTTCGATGCTGACAGCGGCGGTGGCGCAGGCACCGACCGGGTGGATCATGGAGCCGTAGCCGCCGACCAGTGCTTGCATGGTGTGGGCAGCCACCACGTTAGGCAGTGCTTCCTGCAGGATGTCGGTCTGGCGTTCCTCGCCGATGAAGCGGGAGACGAACACCTTGTGCAGCGATTCCATGCCGCCGATACCGGTGCCTTGGGTGGTGGCGATGAAGGACGGGTGGACCTTCTGCATGAGCTCCGCCGGGGTGAAGCCGGCGTTGATAAACGCGTCGACGGCGGTGACCAGGTTCCAGGCGGCCATGCGGTCCATGCCGTCGGCCATCTGGGCGGGGATGCCCCACTTGGTCGGGTCGAAGCCGTCCGGCATCTGGCCAGCGACGGTGCGCGTCAGGGTGGCCTTCTTCGGCACGTGTGCCAGGGCACCGGCGTGGCGGGTCACGCTCCATTCGCCGTCGATCTGGCGGATGGTGGTCTTCTCACCGTCGGCCTCCACGTATGCGAGGGCTTCCTCTTCCGTGGCCACGGTGAACGTGATGTCGCGGTCGAGGTAGACCTGCTCGAGGTCGATAGAGCCTTGGTCGGTGAGGAAGTACTTGTCCGTCAGGGTGCGGATACCGCTGCGTGCGATGACGTCGTCGCGGAAGCGCTCGTAGATGTCCTCCTCGGCGACCTCTGCGCCGTCTTCGTCGTACCAGGCCGGGTTCGGGTCCTCGGACCAGGTGATCAGGCCCATCATCCACGCCAGCTCGAGCACACCGGCTGCGGTGAGGTCGACCTCGCCGGTGCGGGTGATGCCGTATTCGGCCTCGCAGCGGGTGCGGCCGGAGCCCCAGCTGGATACTTCGCCGATGCCGACGACAACCACCATGTCATCAAGCGCGCAGGTCACATCGCCCACAGCCGCAGGTGCGGGTTGGCGCGGGGTGGTGACATTCGGCAGTGCGCGCACTGTGGCGCCATTGCTTGTCGACGACTCCGTGCCCGCCACATCAACACGTGCATTACGCGCCAGATCGGCGATGGACACGCCTGCGTCCTCGAGCCCGCCAGTCAGGTCGAGATCCAGCGGGGACTGTTTCGCCTGCTCGCGGGATTCCTCGGTGACCAGGCCAAGCAGCTGCGTGGAGATCTCCTCGGGGCTCCACACGTGGATACCTGCGTCCTGTGCTGCCGGGACGAGGCCGTCGTTTCCGCCCATCAGGTGCGTGCCGGCAACCCAACCGATGCGGGCCTGCGCCAGGGTCACACCTTCTGGCCAGCCGGTTTCCGCGGACCACTTGTTTACGATCGCGTCGAAGGCGGCCTTGACTTCGCCGTAGGCGCCGTCGCCACCGAACGTGCCGCGGTTCGGCGAACCCGGAAGAACGATGTGAGCGCGCTCGGCGGGGAAGTTATCGCCGCGCTGCGCCAGGTCGGACAGACCAGCGATGGTGCGCTCCACAGACCACAGCAGCAGACGGGCCTGCGTTTCGGCGTTGCCGCCGACCTCTGCAAGCGAGCCGGACACAGGCGGTGCGGCGAACGGGAAGGCAAGCGTCGGAGTGAGCGCCGGTTTGATGATCTTGACGTCCTTGCCAACGGTTTCCTTCTGCTCGGATCCGATCCAGTCGATGAGCGCATCGATGTCGCGGTAGGACGACAGGTTCGTCGGCACCAGCCACAGGCGCGCGCCCACAGAAGCGTGCTCAGCGAAAAGCGTGCGGGCGAATTCCTTACGCGCCTGGCTGACGTTGGATGCTGTCATGATCACCGTCGCACCACCTGCGAGCAGGCGTTCCACCACAGCGGTGGCGATGGACCCCGGCGCGGCACCGGTGACCAAGGCGACGTCGTTTGCGTACGGCTCGTTCGCGTCGGCGGTGGCGGCTGCTGCGATCTCGCCGAGTACGTTGCGACGATCACCTTCCACGCGCTTGGCGTACCACTCGGCCTGCTTGGCCACGGTAGCACCGGTGCCAGCGAAGCGCTGTGGTGCGAGGCCGATCTCGCCGAGGGCGACGCGTGCGAGGTCTTCGCGGGCTTGGGCCCAGCGGTCGTCGAAAAGCACGGCCTTGCGCTCGTCGAAGACCGGGGTGACCTGCTTGACCCAGCCGGAGCCGAGTTCTGCCTCGATCGTTTCCACGATCGTGGTGTCCGGCACAGGAATTTCGGCGACCTCGTCTTCGATGCCGAGCTTGTTCAGCAACGTGCGGGCGGTGGCCACCAGGGTGTCGGTGACTTCGTCCTTATAGGCGTCGAGCGCGGCCGAATCCACCACGCCGCCGCCAGAGGCACCGCCGCTGGTGGCCTGGGAGACCGCAACACCGTAGCGTGCGGCGACGTTTTGTACCGCCTGGTCGATCAGCGCGGTGATCTCCGCTTTGGTCGTGGCCGACGGCAGGCTGTTCAGCGAACCGCCGCGGACCGATTCCTCGGTGCGGCTGCCCAGCAGGATCTCGGCTTCGACGTGCGCGGTCCAGGTTGCGGGCAGGCCCCACGCGGCCGCGAGGTGCTCGCCGACAAACGCAGGCTTCAGGCCTGCGCCGCCGAAGAGTTGGCGCAGACGGGTGCCCACGGCCTCGCTCAAGACAGCGCCGAACGGGGTGTAGCCCGGTGCAGCGGTGTTCACGCGCGTGTTCAGCGTGGCCACGTCGGCTTCAGCAGCGCCGTCGATGGCGGGCACGCCGAGCTCGGCGGACATGTCCATGAGCAGCTGGTTGCGTCGCGACGACACCCCGCCGGTGAGCTCCTCAATCGTGTCCGAATCGTTGATCTGCTCGGGACGGATCTTGTTCTGCAGCGCGAACAGGACGGTGATTGCATCAGCTGCGGTGAAGGGAAGGTCGGACACGGGCGCGCCGGATGCCGGTGCAGCCGGCGCAGCCGGTGCTGGCTCTGCCGGTGCTGACTCTGCTGGTGCGGCGGGTGCTGCCTCGGCTGCCGGTTGTGGGGCGGATTCGGTCGCTGGGGTCGAGTCGGCTTCTGTGTCGGCCGGGGCGTCGTCGACAAGCACGGGCTCCGGCGCAGCAACCACGTCGTTGAGCATGACGATGTCCTGGCTTGCCTCAACGTTGAAGACCGGCACGTGGATGCCAATGACATCCATCTCGCGCTTAGCCAGGTTGGTCAGCGTCGGCGAGGACGCAAGGCCGACCTCGATGACCTGGTCGACGCGACCAAGCAGGTAGTCCTGCGTTTCAATCCAGCGCACAGGCGAGGCGAACTGCCACGCCAGCAACTCGATAAGCAACGTGCGTGCGAGCGTGTTGCGTTCGGTATTCTCCGGCGTCATGCCCTTGAGGCGCTCGGAGGGGACCTCGTCGGTGACGGCGTCGATGAACTGCTGCGTCAGCGCGAACGGCTTAGCCACCAGGTTCGGGATGTAGCGATCCACCAGCATGTCCACGTCGATGATCGCCGGCATGTGCTCGTCGAGCTTCTCGGCGAAGTCCGCCACACCCTCGCGCAGCACGCGCGAGTGGAACGGAACGTCCACGCCCGGAACCGTGACGTAGGCGCGCGGCGTGACCGAGTTGGCCTTGCGCTCCAGAGCAGCAAGGCCGCGCTTCGTGCCCGCTACGGAGTACTGCTGGCCCTTGATGTTGTAGTTGACAATCTCCAAGAATTCGCCGGAATCCTGCGCAACACCAGCGACGTAGGCCTCGACCTCTTCTGGGCCGACACCGATCATGTTCGGGCGCAGCGCACCCATGCCGTAGTCGGAGTTACCCTCCGCATCGCGCGGCACTAGGGAGCCCATGGCGGAGCCGCGCGAGTACACGATGTCGATGACCGCTTCCAGATCAAAGATGTTGCCCAGCGCGGCAAGCGCGGTGTATTCACCAAGCGAGTGGCCCGCAAAGTACGCGCCGGAGGCCAACGTGTTGGCCTCGTTCAGGCGCTGGGTCTGGGCGTAGGCGACAACCGCCATGGCCACCTGGGTGAACTGGGTCAGGTGTAGCACGCCGTCCGGGTGCTTGAACTCCACACCGCGGATCACCAACCGCGACGGGTTGTCTTCCACAATGCGCTGGATGGAAAACCCGTGGGTCTCGCGCGTGTGGCGGTCTGCGCGGCGCCACACTTCGCGCGCGGCAGCGGAAGCTGCTCGGTCGCCGTTGCCCATGCCCTGGGTCTGGATGCCTTGGCCGGGGTAGACG
Source organism: Corynebacterium sp. HMSC11D10 (assembly GCF_001806995.1). NCBI lineage: Bacteria > Bacillati > Actinomycetota > Actinomycetes > Mycobacteriales > Corynebacteriaceae > Corynebacterium > Corynebacterium sp. HMSC11D10. The sequence continues at coordinate 41,746 of NZ_KV787028.1, read as the reverse complement.
TAGGCGGTGCGTGGCTGGGCCAGAAGCGCCTGACCACGGGAGACAACGTCACCCGCGATGCGGCAGGTCACCTCAAGGGCCTGCTGGATGCCGACGCGGCCGACGCGCTCGACGGTGATCTCTACCTCGTCATCAAGCTGCACCATGCCGTACATGGAGTAGGTCCAGCCGATGACCTGGCTGTGGCCGGCAGCGAGGTGCTGCGCGGTGGCGGACAGCCACATGCCGTGCACCAGCGGTGCATCCAGGTTGACCAGGGCGGCAGCGTTGGCGGAGGTGTGAATCGGGTTGTAGTCACCGGAGACCAGCGCAAACGGGGTCATGTCCGACGGTGCGCGAACCACGGTGCGGTCCACGAACGAACGTGGGGTCGGCTCCACCTGATCGCTTGCCGCGCCGCCGCCGTACGCCGGCGCCGGGACTGGCGTCGCGGTGCCGGTGGCGCGACCACGGATGGCAAAGCGCTGCATCTGGGTTGCCACAACCTCGTCGCCAGAGCGCAGCTCCAACTCGACGGTGACAATGCGGCCAGAGGTGGACTCGGCAATAGAAGTGCACTTGGAGGTCACGTCGATGCGCCTGCCATCCGCAAGCTCGGACAGCGGGACACGCAGGTCAATGACGTGATCCAGGTGGACCGCGTTGAGCAGACCCTCGATGACCGGCGTGCCATCAGCCAGCCTGCCGGAGCCCAGCGCGGCGTAGATCGCCGGCCAGCAGGGGCCAACCAACACGTCCGGCGTACCAACGACAGCGTTGTCGGCCACAGCGCCGCCGGTAACTGCGGAGTGCGACGCCAGCAGGGAAGCAGGCAGCGTAAACGACGAGCGCGCCACACCAAACGGTGCGTCCTCGGTCGGTTCCTCGATCTGCGGAATCTCCGTGATCGTGTCGCCGGCCTCGCTGACCGAACCGACACCCGCCAGGCCAGACAGCAGCTCGAAGACGCTGTCGGAAAGACGATCGCCGTCCACAACCGGGGAGGCACCCGTGCCTGCGCCGGCAGGGATTTCGACCGGGATGTTCACCTCACGCACGTAGAACGGGCGCTTATCTTCCGGCAGGTGATCCCATGCGGAATCAGCGTGGATCCGGATCGTCCACTCACACTCACCGGCCGCGTTGGTGGTTGCCTCCACGTCGAAGGCGTCCTCGTCCAGCGCGTATGCCGGGTTGGCCATCAGGTGGCCGTGCCACACCAAGGTTGGGCAGGAGCGCAGGTACGCGGCCTCGTCGGCGGCGTCGCTGCGTCGAGCGAAGCGGGATTCGGCGGTAACGCCGTCGTCGAGAAGCATCTGCGTCGCAGCATCCTCAAAACGTGCCAGCAACTGCGCAACCGGCTCGTTCTTGCGCGTAATGCCAGCAACCGCAACCGGGCCCGGGATGATGCGCACCTGGTCAGCGGTGTAGCGCTCATCCTGTGCCTGCCACAAGGTGTCCTTGCCAAACCAGGACTTCAGATCCGCATCAAGTGCCGGCACCCACGGCATCGGCTTCGGGTAGGCGTAGTGCAGGCCGATCCACCACGCCGCATCGCGCGGGGAAACCACAACCTCGCGTGCCTGCGGGTAGTGCTGCAGCAAGGTCTGAAGACCATCGCGCGGGGAGATCTCGACATCGTCGGGGAAGAGGGTCGGGATCTCACCGTGGTCGGCTTCGTTCAGGCGTGCCTCGATGCGCTGGAGCAATGCAACGAAGCGCGCGTTCCAGGTCTGGTCGATGAACGGATCAGCGAGCTCGACGAAGCGCTCGACCCACTCGGCGTACGTCATCGTCTCCACGTCGCCGAAGTAAGGCTTCGCCGTCTTCGACAGCGCCTCGATGATCTCTTCGCGGTGCGCTGGGTACTCCTCAATATCCAACGACGCGATGAATCGCGCCGCCTTGGCAAAGGAGTTGTCCAGGTCGTGCAGGTCTGCCAGCAGGTGCGATTGCGACGACGCCACACCGGCCACGCCACGACCGCGGCCGACCCAACCACCGTTGTTCTCCGGGGGCAGGCCCGGCGTATCCACGAGCAGCTGCTTGACCGAATCCGTGGCCTTCGCCTCCTTCGTGGCCATAGCCACGGTGCCGACGAACACACCATCCACCGGCATCGCAGGCAGCCCGAACTTCTCGGACCAACGGCCCGTGATCAGTTCCGCGGCACGCTCCGGCGAGTACACGCCACCGCCGACGGTGAGCACCGCGTTGTCGTGCGCACGGATCTCCGGGTAGGTCTCCAGCAGCATGTCCTCCAGGTCAACCCAGGAGTGGTGGCCGCCAGCGTGGCCGTCTTCCACCATCAAGATGACCTGGTCGTCCGGGTTCGCCGCCGCGATGGCAAGCGCGTTGCGGATCTGCTGCGTCGTACCAGGCTTGAGCGCAATGTAGGGGAAGCCATCCTGGTGCAGCTGCGCGAACAGTTCCGTAGCTTCTTCAACTTCCGGGATGCCTGCGGAGATGCACACGCCGTTAAACGGGGCACCGGCCGCGCGGGCCTTTGGCACCATCCGCGTTTGGCCGAACTGCAGGTTCCACAGGAAGCGGTCGAAGAACATGGTGTTGAACTGTGCGGTGCGACCAGGCTGCAAAAACGCCTTGAGGTTGGCGGTGTGCTTGCCAAACTCCTCCTCGGAGTACATGCCGCCACCGGCAAGTTCTGCCCAGTAGCCAGCGTTGGCAGCAGCGGCGACGATCTCGCCGTCCGCAGACGTCGGCGTCATGCCACCCAGGATGATCGGGGACAGGCCAGTCAGCGACGAGAACTTCGTCTGCGTGTACGCCTTGCCGTCCGGCAGCTTAATCACTCGCGGCGTATAGTCCGAGTAGTCCACGCCCTGCGGCAGCTCAGCGCCTGGGCGTGCGAGGTCGTCGCGTTTCGCGGCGGTGGACGCATCCAGCACTGCGACGCCGGAACCGTTGGCCAAGTTGGTCACAATGGTTGCCGTCGCCGAATCAAACGTGAAAATGTGGCTCGCTCCCTGAGCAATCAGGTCGCGCACGACTTCGGTGAAGTCGAATCGGTCCACCAAAATCGACTGCGCCAGTTCACGCGGGGTGGTGGTTTCAAACGTGATCCCGCACGCGTCCGCCCACTGCTGCGCCAGATCCACACCAGGGGCGTTGGTCTCCACGTGGAAGGGGTACGCAACATCAAGCGAGTCGAACACCGGCGTGATCTCGGAGCCGCCGTACTCCACTTCCAACTTGGCGTTGTAGCTGCTCGCAGCCGCTTCGATGTCCTTGCGTGCCTGCGCGAGCGCCTCCGGGCTGCCGGACAGCACCACGTGGCGGTGCCCATTGATCACGCTGATCGGAGCAGCTTGCGTATCGACGACAAACTCACCGACCTGCTCAGGCGTCAGACCTCGAACCGAAAGCATCCGGCTGCGCGAGTCGGCGGCACCGTACACGTTGGTCGCGGCGGCACCCATGATGAACGCGAACGCAAGCGCCTTCTCCGCAGCCTGCGGGCCGTTAGCGCGATCCAGTGCGGCAGCGCCCAGGATGCCTTGGGAGTGACCAGCGAACAGGGCGTCAGTGGTGTCCAGGCCGAGCTGCTCGAGGTCTTCAGCGGCAACAATCTGTGCGAGCAGAATCGCCGGCGCGCTGACTGCGGGCAGGGCGTCGATGGCCTCGTGCGCAGCATCTGCATCCATCGCGTCGCGGATACGCTGCACAACGCCCGGCACCACAGAGGCCAACGGGCGGGCGACGGCGGCGGTGAGGGACTGGGCGTCGTGAAGAAGCTGCTCCATGCGGCTGCGCGCCACAGGAGTCGCGGCAGCATCAGCGAGTGCCTGCTGCCAGGAAGAACCCTGCCCCGGGAACAGGATTGCGGGACGCTTCAGGGAAGAAAAAGAGGTGGAATTCATAACAGTGTCCTTATGGTCCTTAGTGGTCCTTGAATCGGAGCGGGATTAGAGCGGGATATTGCCGTGCTTGCGCATCGGACGCGCCACGGTCTTGTCACGGAAGAAACGCAGTTGCGCTGCGAGAACCGCAGGGGTTTCGCTTGGGAGGATGACCGAATCGATCAGACCGCGCTCAGCGGCCTTGTACGGGTTGAGCATCTCGTCTTCGTAGTCGCGCTCGTACTTCGCAATCAGTTCGCGGAGTTCCTCGTCGCTCACACCGGAGTCGCGGGCGTTAGCAATGTCTTTGCGGTTGATAAAGCCGACCGCACCAGACGCACCCATCACCGCGATCTGCGCGGTCGGCCACGCCAAGTTCACATCGGCGCCGAGGCCCTTCGAGCCCATCACGCAGTACGCGCCGCCGTACGCCTTTCGCATGGTCACGGTCACCTTCGGCACGGTTGCCTCGCCGTAGGCGTACAGCAGCTTCGCGCCGCGGCGCAGAATGCCGCTGTGCTCCTGGTTCGCGCCGGGCAAGAAGCCGGGAACGTCCACCAGCATGACAATCGGGATGTTGAAGCTGTCGCACGTGCGGATGAAGCGCGCGGCCTTTTCCGCCGAGTCAATGTCCAAGCAACCTGCGAGCACCATGGGCTGATTAGCGACGAAGCCCACCGGCTGGTCCTCAATCCGACCAAACGCAGTGACGACGTTTTCAGCGCGCTGCTCCATGACCTCCAGGAACTCGCCGTCGTCCGCGATATGCGCAATCACGTCGCGGACCTCATAAGGGGTGTTCGGCGAGTCTGGGATCAGTGAATCCAGCGCGGCAACATCGGTGGCGTCTGCCTCTGCATCGGTTGGGGTTGCCGGGCGCGGCGCCGACTTCTGGCGGTTGTTCGACGGCAAGTACTCGAGCAAGTCAGCCACCCAGTCGAGCGCATCCTCGTCGGATTCCGCAACGTAGTGGCAGTTGCCGCCCTGCTGCATGTGGATCCAGGCGCCGCCGAGCTCCTCCTGCGAGATCTCCTCACCCGTGACCGTCTTGATCACGTCCGGGCCGGTGACGAACATCTTCGAGGTTTCATCCACCATGACCACAAAGTCGGTCAGTGCGGGGGAGTAGGCGTTACCGCCGGCGCAAGCGCCCATGATCACGGAGATCTGCGGGACCACGCCGGAGGCTTCGATGTTGTGCAGGAAGGTCCGCGCGATCCAGTCCAGCGATACCGCGCCGTCCTGGATGCGGGCGCCTGCACCTTCGTAGAGGCCGATCAGTGGACGACCGGTGGTGACGGCAAGGCGCTGAATCTTGGTCATCTTCTCGCCGTAGACCTCACCCAACGCGCCGCCGAAGACGGTGCCGTCCTGGGAAAAGATGCAGACCTCGCGTCCGTCGATCGTGCCGAATCCGGTGACAATGCCATCCGTTGCCGGCCGCTTCGCCTGCATCCCGAAGTCATGGGTGCGGTGGCGGGCGTGCTGGTCGAACTCCACAAACGAGCCCTCGTCCAGGAGGTAGTCCAAGCGCTCACGTGCGGTCAGTCTGCCTGCTGCGCGGACCTTCTCCAGTGGTTTTGATCCCATCGGCTCGGCCGCTTCGGTGCGTCGTTGCACGAGGTCATCGTGTTTTTGGGCTGTGGTCGCCGGTGCCGGGGTTGTCGCCGGAACCGCTGCCTTTTCAGTCTGATGTACACCTGTAAACGTATTTGGCATGCTGGCATTCTAAACCTACGAATCAGTAAGTTACTAGTCGGTAGGTAAATTCCCAGCCACACAGCAGGTTCTGTTACGAACGCAAACCCCCGATGGACATTCAAGAAATTAGGCTTTGACCATGCATATCGGCATCGACCTCGTGGACGTTTCCTCGTTCGCCCAACAAATGGAATTCCCAGGTTCTACCTTCGGTTCTGTGTTCACCGACCGCGAGATACGCACGTGCAACACGAAACCGAATCGTGCTGCATCGCTCGCCGGACGCTGGGCGGTAAAGGAGGCTTACATCAAAGCCTGGTCCCAAACGATCATCGGCCAGCCCCCGCTTATCACCCCGGACGAGCTCAACTTCGCCGAGATAGAAGTAGTCAACGACGCATTCGGGCGACCTGTGGTCCAGTTGCACGGTGAGGTCGCACGGTTAGGCCCCCACGTCCAAAGCGTCTCACTGAGCCACGACGGCGACTATGCGATTGCCACTGTGATCGTGGACTAGGGGTGCTTGGCCGGAAGGCTTACCGCCACGCCTGGGCGGCACGGACGAAGCCGGCTGCAAGGGTGCGGCCGGTGTGGGCGAGGTGGTCGTCGTGAAGCGAAAGCTCCTGGGTGACGGCGGCAGCGTCATAACCGCTGCGCGCGGCCCACTGACCTGCAACATCGGGGGAGCATTCGGGGTGGAACTGCACCGAGACGATGGAACCGAGACGCATCGCCTGGATGGGGCAGCGGGCACTCGAGGCGAGCAGTTGCGCGCCGGGCGGAAGCGACACCACTGCATCGTGGTGGGATTCGACCACAACCAATTCGGGATCGAGGGCGCCGAAAAGAGGATCGGCAAGACCAGCTTCGGTCAGCGACACCCGTGCGGCGCCCTCTTCGTCCTGACTGGCTAAGCCGACGGAAACTTCGCCCCCGAAGCAGTCGGCGATGATCTGGTGGCCAAGGCAGATACCCAGAACCGGCATGCCTGACGAATGAGCTGCGCAAAGGAGATCGTGGACGGTGGGCAGCCAAGGTGCAGCCTCGGTGTCCAGAGCGTTGGTGCGACCGCCGAGGAGGATGAGGGCGGAGGTGGTGTCGTCGATACGCGGTGGCGTTTGGTTGAGATCGACGACATTGAGTTCAGCACCGGCGCGTTCGAGCCATGGACCGAGGCGCTGGAGCGGGCTGATCGGGTCGGGCTGGAGAACAGTGATGTGCATGGTCAGAGGTCAAAAGAAGCGACGCGACGCATTTCATCAGTGACACGGATCTTGCCTTTGCCCTCGCGCTCTCTCTTGAGGATCAGCTTTGCGAAAGCAATCTGGCCACGGGGTGGACGTTCTCCCTTAACATCCTGAACTGTCTCAGGGCGGTTACTCACAGTCATCGCTGCTCCTTTCGTGGGCTTCATCGTAGCGAGTAAAGCCAGACATGAGAACAGCGTCTATAAGAATGTTCTGATCGGGAGTGAGGAACGGAAGGTCATCAATGGCGTCGAGAACATTGGCCCCAGTGACCACGGCAACCTCATTGTCTGACGTGCTTAGTTCAACTGCCCACCGTAAGTCGTTATGCCATTCTTTGCTGCGATCCTGGTGTTGCACATTTGCAATGGTTAGAGAGACTCCTGTCCATGCGATGAGTGACGCGCCGAGAGGCGCGAAGAGCTTGGCCGTGAAATCTAGCATCACCGCGAAGTTAGGCGGCGATTGCAATGCCAGATAGATACTTAAGGCGAGAGTCGCTGCAAATAACACTGCAGCAAGTGTCCATGGGACAAAATGTAGTGAGCGTTTTTGTTTGGTGTTCATGTCTATTAGACGCCCACGGGCTGCCCCCGGTTCCCTCGAATGCGCATCGGGTTAATATGTGGTGCATGCAACGCGTGCTTTCCGGAATCCAGCCCACCGCCGACTCCTACCACCTGGGAAACTACTTAGGTGCCCTGAAACAGTGGATTGACCTGCAGGACGGCTACGAAGCGTTCTACTTTATCCCCGATCTGCACGCGATCACGGTGGACCAGGACCCGGAAGAGCTGCGCCACCGCACGCTTGCTGGCTGTGCGCAGTTGATTGCGCTGGGTATTGACCCGGAGCGTTCCACCCTGTTTGTGCAGTCCCACGTGCCGGAGCACGCCGAGCTGACTTGGGTACTGCAGTGCCTGACTGGTTTTGGTGAGGCCAGCCGCATGACGCAGTTTAAGGACAAGTCCGCCAAGCAGGGCCAGGACCGCACGTCGGTTGGTCTGTTTACCTACCCGGTGCTGATGGCTGCGGATATTTTGCTGTACTCGCCGCAGTTGGTGCCGGTGGGTGAGGACCAGCGTCAGCACTTGGAGCTCACGCGTACGCTCGCGGAGCGGTTCAACTCCCGCTACGGCAAGACCTTCACGGTGCCGGAGGGCATGATCGTCGAGGGTGCGGCGAAGATCTACGACCTGCAGGATCCGACGTCGAAGATGTCCAAGTCGGGTGCGAATCCGAAGGGCATTGTGAATCTTCTGGACGAGCCGAAGACTTCCGCCAAGCGCATCCGCTCCGCCGTGACCGACAACGATGGCGTGATTGCCTACGACAAGGAGAACAAGCCGGGTGTGTCCAACCTGCTGGTGATTCAGTCGGCGTTGACGGGCAAGCCTATCGACGACATCGTCGCCGGCTACGAAGGCCAGGGCTACGGCGCGTTGAAGGTGGATACGGCGGATGCGCTCGAGGCGTTCACCACTCCGCTGCGCGCGCGTTACGACGAACTCATGTCGGATCGTGCCGAACTCGAAGCCATCCTCGCCCGCGGCGCCGAGCGCGCCCGCGAGGTGGCATCGCCGCTGCTGAAGGACGTGTACGAGAAGGTTGGGTTCTTAGCGCCGAAGCGCTAAGGGCTAGCGGCGGAGCCAGGTCCGTTTCCGGCGTAGCCTCAGCGCTTCGCTCGTGCGGCCCGCAGGCCGTTCAAGATCACGATGACTTCGGCGACCTCGTGAACCAACACCACGGCGGCTAGGCCCAGCACGCCGGTGATCGCCAGCGGCATCAACACGATGATGATGGCCAGAGACAGCACGATGTTTTGGTTGATGATCCTGCTGCCTCGGCGGGCGTGCTGCAGAGCCTGCGGGATCAGCCGGAGGTCGTGGCCGGTGAAGGCGACGTCAGCGGACTCGATCGCGGCGTCAGAGCCGGTCGCTCCCATCGCAATGCCCACCGTCGCGCCTGCCAGTGCCGGCGCGTCGTTGATGCCGTCGCCGATCATCGCCGTCGGCGTCTTGGAGGAGAGTTCGGCGACGATGTTTGCCTTGTCCTCCGGTCGCAGCTCGGCGCGCACGTCGTCGATTCCGGCGATTTCAGCCAGCGCCCGGGCGGTGCGAGTGTTGTCGCCGGTGAGCATGCTCACTTCCACGTCGTTGGCGCGCAGGGTCTGCACGGCTTCGGGAACCTCGGGACGCAGCTCGTCGCGGACCCCAATCGCTCCGGCGAGGGTGTCATCGACGGTAACCAGGACGCAGGTCTGGCCCTCGGACTCCATGCGCTCAACGTCTGCCTTCAATGGCCCGGCGTCGATCCACCGGGGGCTGCCCACCAGCACCCGTCGACCTTCGACGGTGCCGCCGATGCCATGCCCGGCTTCCTCGCTGATGTCCGAAGCGGCGGGCGCTTCGGGCACCGCTGCCGTGATCGCCGCGGCGAGGGGGTGCGTCGATTGCTGCTCAACTGCCGCCGCGAAAGCAAGCACCTGGGCCCGATTGAATCCGTCCGCCGGGACCACCCCGGTAACCTCGGGCTGGTTGCGGGTAAGGGTTCCGGTCTTGTCCACCGCCAGGTGACGGATGCCGCCGAGTCGCTCGAACGCCGCGCCGGACTTGATGACTACGCCGAACTGGCTGGCCGCGCCGATCGCGGCCACGACCGTCAGTGGCACGGAGATTGCCAACGCGCACGGCGACGCTGCGACCAGAACTACCAGCGCACGGGTGATCCACGTCTCGGGGTCGCCCAGCAGCGAGCCGATCACGCCGACCAGCACCGCCAGGATCATCACCCCGGGCACTAGGGGTTGGGCGATCCGGTCGGCGATCCGGGCGCGGTCGCCCTTTTCCGCCTGTGCCTGCTCGACGAGGTCGACGAGTGTGGTCAGCGAGTTGTCCGTTCCAGCTGCGGTCGTCTCGATCTCCAGCACACCGGCGGAGTTGATCGCTCCCGCGGGTACCTCGTCGCCGGGTGCGACCTCCTCCGGAATGGATTCTCCGGTGATCGCTGAGGTGTCAAGGCTGGATCGTCCGGAACGAATGATGCCGTCCGTGGCGATTCGTTCCCCGGGGCGCACGAGCATTAGCTCGCCAACCTCAAGGTCCTTCGCTGCGACCTCGACCGCCGTGCCGTCGCGCAGCACCGTCGCGGTCTGCGGCACCAACTTCAACAGTGCCCGCAGTCCGCTCTGGGCCCGGTCCATCGCCTTGTCTTCCAGTGCCTCGGCGATCGAGTACAGGAACGCTAGCGCCGCGGCCTCTCCGACGTAACCGAGGATTACCGCGCCGACCGCGCTGATGGTCATCAGCAAGCCAATGCCGAGCTTGCGCTTCGTGACAAGGTTCCGGATCGCTCCAGGTGCGAACGTGTAAGCGCCCAACAGCAGGCCGACCCAGAACAGTACTGTCGCGGGAGTCTCCAAGTCGGACCAGTCCAGTGCCAGGCCTATGAAGAGGGCTATGCCGGAGAAGATCGGCAGTAGCAACTCGGGGTCCTTCCACCATGGCCGATCGAGCTCTTCGATCTCCGCGGCGGGTTTGTGTTCGCATCCACACGCTGAACTCATGCGTCCGCTCCCTTCTCGCCGCAGCCGGGCACCGAGCACTCAGGGTCGATGCACGGGGCATTCTCATCGACAGCCAGCGTCGCGTTCACCAGCGCGTTGAGCGCTGCCGCGAGATGCGGATCGGCGATTTCGTAGCGGGTCTTGCGGCCCTCCGGCTCGGCGACGACGATGCCGCAGTCACGCAAGCAGGTCAGATGATTCGAGACGTTTGAGCGGGTCAGGTCTAAGTCGCGCGAAAGCACGGCTGGGTAGCTCGGGCCGTCGAGTAGTGTCATCAGGATTCTGGAGCGCGTCGGATCCGCCATGGCCCGGCCGAGCCGGTTCATGACGTCGAGGCGTGAAGCAATGGTCAGCATGCGCTGAACTGTACAGTGGCTACTGAACTGGCGCAAGGCGTGAGGAGTCTGCTACTGCCTCCGCCCCCGCTACGCCGTTTCGCAGGCTCCTCTACGATGTGTTCGGTAAAGCACATCCGTTTAGAAGGGACGTCCGTCGATGGCAACCTCGACATCGCCGCGTAAGGCGTACACCGACGAACAAGGAATCGAGCGCGCCTCGAAGCAACAGCAAGAAGGCCTAGAGGCGAAAGTAGAGGAGAAGGCGCCCGCTGCGGCTCACGTGCTGCGGATGAACGAGCGCTTCGGTTCAGAAGGCGGTAACCAGCTTGCCGGTGGCATTACGTACTTCTCGGTGCTGTCGCTGTTTCCGCTGCTCATGCTGATCTTCGCCGGCCTCGGTTTCTTCCTGAGCGCTCGGCCGGATTTGATCCAGGAGATCGAAAACCAAATCACCTCCTCGGTCGACGGCGATCTGGGCGACATGCTCAATGAACTGGTCAATGCTGCTATTGATCAGCGCGGTGCCGTCGCTGGTATTGGTTTGCTGACCACCCTGTGGTCTGGCCTGGGCTGGATGAACAACCTGCGCGTGGGCGTGTCCGCGATGTGGAAGGTGGATGCGAACGAGGGTGGCAACTTTGTGACGAAGAAGTTGGCGGACCTGCTGGGCCTGATCGTGCTCATTGTCCTGTTCGTGGTGGCTGCAGGCGTGACCGCGGTTGGCGTGTCCGGCTGGACCAGCACCGCAATGGAGCGCCTCGGCATCGGTGATTTCCCGGGCGCGCGCCTCGTGGTGTGGGTCGTTGGATTCCTGGTCAGTGTGCTGGCCAGCTTCTTGGTCATGCTGTGGGTGAACATGTACATGCCGCGCACGAAGGTGCCGGTGAAATCAGGTCTAAAGGGTGCGCTGCTCGGCGCGGTCATCTTCGCCATCTTGCAGCAGTTCGCAGGCCTGGTGATCTCTTCCGCCACCGGTAACCCGGCGGGTGCGATCTTCGGCCCGATCATCACCCTCATGGTCGTGCTGTACCTGATCTGGCGCGTGGTGCTCTACGTTGCAGCATGGACTGCGACGACGCAGGAGTCCCTGGACGCAGCCCCGGCGGAGGTTCCGGAGCCGGCCGTGATCAACATCCGTGCAGGTGCGGTGCGTAACACCGATAAGTCGGCGTCTACCGGCAAGGCGCTTGGCGTCGGCGCCGCGCTTGGCGCTATCGGCGTTGGCCTCGCTTCCGTGCTGACGCGAGACTAACCACAGCGGCAAGCAACGCAAGGGCCACAACGCCCGCGACGACAAGGTAGGACCACCAACGGTTCCAGGCCGTCTCCTCTTCCACACCGGAGTTCTTTTCGGGCGTGGGGGAGGGGGCGGCTTGTGTCGTTTCAGGGGTGTTGGTCTCTGGGGGAGCTAGCTTTGCGACGACACCCTCCACCCCATACGCCGCATGCAGCAGCATCTGCGCCTGCTCCCAGGCGCGGTGTTGGTAGGCAGTGGTGTCTAAGACGACGGCGACGAGGCGGCGGCCATCGTGGTTGACCGCACCGACGAAGGTGTGGTTGGCGTCGTCGGTGTAGCCGGTTTTTCCACCGATGCCGTCGGGGTCGTTGAGGTAGAGCTTGTTGTCATTCCACAGCTCAAAGGCTGGTGAGTCGTCGAATCCGGGGAACTTGTAGGACTCGGTGGCGACGATGTCCGCGAACGTGGGGTTCGCAAACGCCGCTTTGTACGCCAGGCCCATATCCCACGCGGAGGTGGACATGCCGGCGCTGTCCAGGCCGGAATACGAGGTGGCACGGGTATCGGTCATGCCGAGGGTTTTGGCCATTTCGTTGATCTTCAAAAGCGTCATCTCGTTGCCGCCGAGCGCCTGGGCGAGCGCGTGGGCGCAATCGTTGCCAGAGGCCAACAGCAGACCGTGGAGCAGGTCGTTGACGGTGTAGTCGCCGCCCTCGCCGATGCCTGCGGCGGAGCCTTCCTGGCCCGCGGACTCGGCGGATACCGGCACTTTCTGGTCTAGCGGCAGTTCGTCGATCGCCGCCAATGCCAACAGCACTTTGATGATCGATGCCGGACGGTATCGTCCGTGCGGATCCTTCATCGCCACCACGTCGCCGGAATCCAGGTCAGCCACCAGCCACGCGGATGCGAGCACGTCCTGCGGAACCTCGTAACCGTCGGCGACGCTGACCCCACACGGCCCGTCGTAGGTCACCGGCAACGCGTCCGGCGTGCTTGTGGCCCGTTCTGAGGTGGAGACAGGCTCCGGCGGCCAGGTTGCCTGCGGGCAGTTATCGGTATCGGGTGCTTTGTCGCGCTTGGGTGGGACCCAGTTGCCGGTGTCGTCGTAGTAGCCGGTGGTGGGGGCGGCCGGCTCGATGGCATCGGTTGGGGCGGGGGTTTCGGCGTCTTGCGCGTTCGCTGTCAAGCACAGCCCCATGCTCAAACACACCACCGGAACTGCTGCCAACGTGCGCTTGATCATTTAGGACCCCTTCTGTTTGTAGCGGGTGACGAGGCGGTCGATGAGCTCGTCGGTAAGTTTCTCATCGGAAAGAATGATATCGAGCATGTCAGCATGCATCGCCTCAGTTTCCTCCGGATCTGGTTCTACCTGGTCATCGTAGGAATCGCCGGAGAGATCCATGCCGATGCCGTCGAGGAGCCCCTCGTCTTCAACAGGGGTGTCAATTCCCGTGGCTTCTGCGAGCATCTCCGCATCAATAGCGGGGAACTGGGTGGTGAACTCGGTGAGGAAATCATCCGCATCGCTCATCGCCTGCGCCGGGCGCTTGCCCTTGCGGATCTCCGCATCGATGCGGCGCTGCAACGCCTTCTCCATCTGGCGGTGGCGCCAGGAGCGCACACGGGTTGGCTCCAACTCGCGGGCCACCGCGCGTGATTTGTTCTCAGCCTTGCGCGCAAGCGTGGCTACCTGCGTCGCCGTCGCGTTCACAGTGGTATTTACCGGAGCGAACTCCGAGTCGGTGGAAATGCGCCAGTTGCCGTAGTAGCCGAACAGGAACAGGGCGAAACTGGCAACAGGTCCGAGAATCATGCCCCAGGCGAGGTAGCCAGTGGCGTTGCCGATCAGCGTGATCACTGCACACGCCACTGCCGGCAGCACGGTGGGTTGGTTACCGCCAAACACTGACGGTTCTTGGCCGGTGACCACGTCGCGGATCATGCCGCCGCCGGTCGCGGTGAAGACACCCATCATGATGGTGGGCACAACCGGAAGCCCGTACTGGATTGCTTTCGACGCACCCGTGGACGCCCACAATGCGGAGACCAACGCGTCGCCATGCGATTGCAAAAATTCCCATGCGCGGCCCTTGAAGTAGGTGAACCTGGCGATCAACGCGCCGGTAAACGCAAGGATCAGGTACTCAGGCTGGCTCATTGCTGCGACGGTGCCCTCGTTGATCAGCACGTCGCGCAACATGCCTCCGCCGAGTGCGGAAAGCATCGCGATGAAGAAAAACCCCACGATGTCGTAGCCGAGTTGGCGTGCCAGGGTGCCGCCAATGACACCCATGAGGAGCACGCCGGAGATGTCCATCCAGTGATAGATGGCGTTGATGAGGGGGTCGACCTGGTCCACTGCCATAGCCGACCATTCTAAACCTCAGGTCTTAGAACTTGGAGAAGCGCTTGATCAGCTGGTTTTCCATCTCGGTCCACGCTTCTGCCTTATCGGTGAACGGTGCGGACGGAACGTAACCGGCGGCGCGGGTGGAGCCAAGCATGTACGCCAGGTAATCCTGCATGCGCGGGTTGGCCAGCAGCAGGGAGTTCAGCGAATCGTCCTTCGCCCAGTCGGCGGCGTCCGCGAGCAGTTCGTAGGCCTTGGCCATCTGCTTGGTGTCTACCGCGTCGGTGCCCTTGGCAATGTCGGCGGCGATGCCGTTAAACGAGTAGGAGTTGTCCGGGTGAACCTCCACCTTGAGATCACCAGCGTTTGCCGCGTTGAGGATGTCCTGCCAAGTGGACACGCCTGCGAGGTCGTGGTCGTCGTTTTCCAAAATCCAGCGGCCGAGGTGCTTCGTGGACGGGAAGGTGATGATCTCGCCGTACTTACCCAAGAACACCGGCGCGCCGTTCAGGTACGTGCGCAGCGTGTACACGCTCTGGCCCTGGATGGAAACCTTCACCGGGTCGATGCCAGCAAGGCCCCAGACGGAGGAATCGTACGGGTCCTGCGCGGCGGCCTGTGCCTGCTCGTCGGCGCGGCGCTGCTCCTCAGCCGCTGCGCGTGCTTCCTGTGCTTCAGCAATAGCGGTGGTTGCTGCGGCAACCTCGTTCGCATCGAGATCTTGCGTATCGACGACACGCACCACCTCATCCAGCGACTCCACAACCTGCTTCCAATTGGTCAGCACAACGCGGCCCACACCCGACCATTCAGACATGCCGTTCTCGCCCGCGTAGTGGTCCGCGCCACGGTTGACGTTGCCCAAAATGGAGTGGGAGGCGAAGAAGATCTGCGCATGCTCAGCGCTGGCCACCTCGGCCAGCGAACGCGACACCTGGAAGACGCGTGCCAGCGACGAGACGTTCTCGTGGCTCGGACGACCCGCTAGGAAGTTCGGGGCGCCAATGATGTCGTAGTACTGCTTGTCACCCGGCACGACGCGGTCGTCGCCCTGAGTGTTAAACGCCTCCCACTTCGGGTGATCACTCAGGTCATGCGACGGGTTGGTGTTGAGGTAGGCCAGAAGCTCCTCGGGGGAGTTGAAGGCGAGGACCGATTGGTCGTCGCCAAGAAAGGCCTGCCACTGCGTGCCCTTCTCTTTCCAGGTTGGGGCCCACAGGGTGTAAAAATCGCCCTCGGTCAGGGACAGTTTCACGGGAAGGATCGCGCGGGTACTCATGGGGTGAGAGTCTACTCAACTCACAGCCAGCAGATTAACCGGTTGGCCGCCAGAACCCGTAGAACGGCATTCCGATGTTCTCGGTGCGCACTGGGTTCATCTGTACCGGGTCGCCGGCCTCAATCATCATGCCGTCGCCTGCGTACATTGCGGCGTGGCCCGACCAGAGCACAAGGTCGCCCGGCTGCAGTTCCTCGTAGGACACCTGCCTGCCAACCGCCTGGTCGGCCGCAACGCGAGGAATCTCCATCCCTGCCTGGCTGTAGGCCCAAGATGTCAGCCCTGAGCAGTCGAAGCCACCAGGGCTCGACCCTCCCCAGACATATGGCGTGCCCAGTTGGCTTTTCGCTGCGGCCACTGCGGCTGCGCCGACAGGGGAGCCACCCTGTGCTGGCGCTGGCGTGGGCTCCGGTGGAGGAGCAGACATTGGCGTGACCTCAGGCGGAGCAGGCGCGGGGACCGTGGCTGCGGGTTTCGGTGCAGTCGGCAGCGCCGCGGCCACAAGCTGGCGCGGGGATGATGGCACCGAGGCCGATAGGCGCTGTAACTCTGCGTTCGCTGCCTCACCGAGCGCGCCCGGACCCGGCATGACACGGGCGGCCGCCGCAGCGGTCGACGCACCCAGTTTCGTCGCAAGGGTGCCCAGGTCCTTCTCCAAGCTCTGCAAAGCCGCCATCGCAGCATCGAGCGCCTGACAGACTTGAGCCGCTACAAACGCCGCTGCACCAATTGGGCCGATTGGTGTCGCCGCAAGTGCGGGAGCTGCCGCGGCGTTGCGCATGAGACCGATTGCAATAGAGACAAGCTCGGCGACGGCGGCCGAAGCGCGGACTGACCCGCGCAGGACTGCGTCACTGATATCTGCACGGTAGGCCGCCAGGTCAGATGCAGCCTGCAGCCTGGTTTCCCCGCTCGCGTTAGCAACCTGTGCGAGCGGACCGAAGTCCTTGAAGTCCGGCATGCGATAGCCCGGAAGGGTCGGAAAATCGATGATGTCTGCCATGGACAAAATCTGTGCCGCAGCAGTACCGATATCTAACGAGAAGTTCAGGTGGCGGTTGTTTGTCACTGATGGCGGCCCGCCGAGCGAGGAAAGCGCGTCGAGCATGGTGCTAAGGGTGGGGTTCATAGTGTCGCTCCAAACTTGTGGCAGGTGGCGGTATCGACGGCGCACGCAGCATCAACGGTGAGGTCCATGGTTGCGGCGATGCGCCGGGCTTCGTCGCGAAGCAAAGTGGCGTCGCTGTTCGCTTGCTCGATAGCGGTGGACACTGCGTTGTGGAATTCGCTCATTGGCCACACATCGGGCACTGGCACATGGTTGAGGGCGCGCAGCGAGGCTGCGTCGTTGCGTAGAGAATCGGTCATGGAAAACACGGATGCGGAATCAAATTGAAAGACAGTCATGCACATTGGACGGTGAAAACCCCACGCCGGTTCCCTCGTAGGAGAAAAAACTCTGGTGAATTAGCATGGGCAGCATGGACATCACGGTTATTAACCACCCGCTGGCTGCTTCGCGGCTGACCATTATGCGCGACAAGCGCAGCGACAACGCAGCTTTTCGTGCGGCGTTGGCCGACCTCGGCGCAATGCTGATCTACGAGGCGGCGCGTGATTTGAAAGTCGAGCAGTTCGACACCGAAACCCCAGTTGCGGTCGCTCAAGGCACGCGGCTGGCCACCCCGCCGATCATCGTCCCGATCATCCGAGCCGGTCTGGGCATGATCGACCCAGCACTGTCGATGATCCCGGACGCCCAGGTGGGCTTTATCGGCTTGGCTCGCGACGAGAAGACCCACGAACCGGTGCCGTACCTCGAGGCACTGCCCGACGATCTGTCTGGACAGCCTGTGTTCCTGGTGGACCCGATGCTGGCAACCGGCGGCTCGCTCATCCACGCCATCGATCTGCTTGTTGGCCGCGGTGCGGACGACATCACCTGCATCTGCATGGTCAGTGCACAGCCGGGCGTGGATGCGCTCAAGGCTCACGGCGGGCCTGTCCGCCTGGTCACCGCAACGATCGATCCGTCGCTGAACGAGGACGCCTACATCGTGCCTGGCTTGGGCGATGCCGGTGATCGTCTCTACGGTCCGCGCAACATCGACCTCTAACGCGCATAACGCGCGCACAGTACAAGCGCAGCGCAAGGTCTACGCGCCACGGAACCGAAAATAACCGTGGCGTGCACACTTGCGCTGCGCTACATTGTGAGCACAACGGCACAACAGCACAACGACACAGCCAGGGGGAGAGCTGTCATGGGGGAATTGCTACCGGACTCGCACTGGGCCAGCTACGCGCTGGGCTTGGGAGAACGTATTCGCGCGCTGCGCATCATGCGGGGGTTGAGCCAAACGCGCCTTGCGGAACTCGCTGGAGTGTCGCGCTCGCTTGTGTCCAACATTGAGCGCAACGACTACAACGAGCGGGCTGCCGACCCAACCTTAAGCACTCTCTACCGCATCGCTCGTGCGCTGCACGTGCCACCTGCGATGCTGTTGCCGGGCAGTCTTGATGATGTCGACGATGCCTACGTGCTCCAAGGCCCTGACGCCAAAGTGGAGGCGATCATGTTCCAGTGGCCCCGCAGTCCGTACGACACTGCCCGGTTTTCCACCGCCTATCTTCAACCCGGCGCACCGAGGGGAACACCAGTGTTTAGCGTTGCTGAACAGATTCAGCACTGCACTGAAAACGCAGTACCGAAAAAGCAGTGCGCTTCTAGCGTGGCGACGACCCCGGCGTAGACTCTGTGCAACATATGCACTTGCTTGTACCCGCTGTACAGGACGACCTTAAGGGAGGACGCGTGAGTAACGCCGGAATCGCTACAGCCGTGGCGGCTTGGTTTGATCAAAACCAGGACAAGGTCGTGGGGTGGCGTCGGCACATTCACTCACACCCAGAGCTATCCAACGAGGAAGTGGAAACTACCAAGTTTTTGGTCAACGTACTGGAGGAACATGGTCTGAAGCCGGTGTGCTTCCCGGGCACCGGGTTGTATGTGGACCTTGGTCCTACCGAAGGCAAGCGCTTGGCGTTTCGCGCAGACATCGATGCGCTGCGTGTGCCGGAGCAAACCGGTTTGCCGTTCGCGTCGGTGAACCCGGGCGTGTCGCACTCGTGTGGCCATGATGTGCATACGACGGTTGCTCTGGGCCTTGCGTGTGCGTTGTCCACGATCGAGCTTGAGCAGGGTGTTCGCGTGATCTTCCAGCCTGCGGAAGAAGTTATGGGCGGCGGCGCGCTGGACGTGGTCAAGTGGGGCGGGTTGGAAAATGCTTCCGCGATTTATGCGGTGCATGCCGAGCCGCATATCCGTGTTGGGGAGATCGGCGTGCGCACCGGTGCGATCACCTCGGCGTCTGACGTGATTCGTATCGAGGTCCAGGGCCCCGGCGGACATACGTCGCGCCCGCAGTTGACCGCCGATGTGGTGTACGCAATCGGTGCGCTGATTACTCAGTTGCCGGCGTTATTGTCGCGCCGGGTGGATCCGCGCACAGGCACTGTGTTGGTGTTTGGCCACGTCAATGCGGGTGATGCGGCGAATGCGATTCCGAAAGTGGGTGTTTTGGAAGGCACGTTGCGCACGGCGGATATTACGACGTGGCGTGAGATCGAGGACTTGATTACGGACCTGATCGACCTTGTCGTTGCGCCGACCGGTTGCACGTACCACCTGGATTACATCCGCGGTGTGCCGCCCGTGCTTAACGACGACGCCGCCACCGCCCTGGCCGTCCAAGCCGCCCGGTCCGTGGACCCGCACAGTGTTGTCTCCGCCCCGCAATCCAGCGGTGGGGAGGACTTTTCGTGGTACCTCGAGCACGTACCCGGCGCGATGATGCGCTTGGGTGCGTGGAACGGTGAGGGTGAGCCACAGGATCTGCACCAGGGGAACCTGAATGTTGATGAGCGGGCGATTGGGGTTGGGGTTCGTTTGTTCGGTGCGATTGTGGAGCAGTACTTCCGGGTGGGTGAGGTTTCTCCGGCTCCGGGTAGACTGTGACGTTGTTTAACCTGTCACGTCAAGTCTGAAACTTTGAGGAGAGCCGTTTTGTCCAAGAAGATTGTCATCATGGGTGGAGGCCCCGGCGGATACGAGGCCGCGCTGCTCGCGTCGAAACGCGGCGCAGACATCACGTTGGTGGAAGATTCTGGGGCTGGCGGCTCGGCGATCCGTAAGGACGTTGTGCCGTCGAAAAGCTTCATTGCGGGCGCGAACATTAAGACGGACTTGCGCCGCGCGGACGATATGGGGCTCAACCACACGTTGGGTGACGCGAAGCTGTCGCTGCTGGCGCTGAATGAGCGTGTGAAGCAGTTGGCGGCGGAGCAGTCCAGTGACATCCGCGAGCAGCTTGAGCGCAAGGGTGTGCGCCTGGTCAAGGGTCGTGCGCGCTTCTCTGATAAGCAGGTCGGTCACACTACGCATGACATTGAGATTGTCACCGAGTCTGGTGAGACTGAGCACGTCAGCTGCGACATGGTGCTTGTGTGCACGGGTGCGAGCCCGCGTGTGCTCAAGGGGGCGGAGCCGGACGGCGAGCGCATCCTGAACTGGCGTCAGATGTATGACCTGCAGGAGCTGCCGACCCACCTCATTGTGGTTGGTTCTGGCGTGACTGGTGCGGAGTTTGTCTCTGCGTTTGCGGAGCTGGGCGTGAAGGTGACCATGGTTGCTTCCCGCGATCGCATTTTGCCTCACGACGACGCCGACGCTGCCGATGTCTTGGAGAAGGTCCTGGCGGATCGCGGCGTGCAGTTGGAGAAGGACGCGCGTGTGGAGCGTGTGGAAAACACGGGTGACGCTGTGGTCGTGCACACCACTGATGGCCGCGCCATTGAGGGTTCGCACGTGATGATGTCCATCGGTTCTGTTCCGAATACGGCAGATTTGAACCTTGAGGCCGCAAAGGTGGAGACCACCCCGTCCGGCCACATTCATGTGGACCGCGTCTCGCGCACTAACGTCGCCGGCATTTACGCTGCGGGCGACTGCACGGACCTCATGCCGCTGGCGTCGGTTGCGGCGCAGCAGGGCCGCACTGCCGTTGACCACGCGATGGGCGACGGTGTCAGCCCGATCCGCCTGAAGACGGTTGGCAACGCCGTGTTCACCCGTCCGGAGATCGCTGCCGTGGGTGTCACCGAGCAGGAGATCCGCGACGGCAAGGTTGAGGCAGACATCTACAAGCTGCCCTTGTCGACGAACCCGCGCGCCAAGATGCGTTCCCTGCAGTACGGGTTTGTGAAGATTTTCGCCCGCAAGGGCTCCGGCCAGGTCATCGGCGGTGTGATCGTCGCGCCGACCGCATCCGAGCTGATCTTGTCGCTGACCATCGCGGTAACCAACAGCCTCACCGTCACCCAGCTGGCTAACTCGATGGCGGTGTACCCGTCGCTGTCAGGTTCGATTACCGAGGCGGCTCGCCGCCTGATTACAAAGTCGGATCTGGACTAGCCGGAAACGCACGTTGGGGGCAGCGGGTGCGCGGACACGTCGCGCACCCCGGACCAATCGGAGTAGCTGATGCCGGGGCCAGATCAAGGCCGTCGGCGTACACCAGTTGGGGTGCGTATGCGGCGTCGCAGCCAAGCGCTACGGCGTGCTCGCGCCGGGGCTGACCAAAGCCCACGGCGGGACCCTGCACCATGCGCGCAACCCACATCTGTGTGCGCCCGTCCGGGGTGGTGGAGACCTGCCTGGTCACACGGTTTGGGGTTTCAAACGCACGGTGCACCACCCATAGCGGGCAGGTATCGCCGGAGACGGCGAAGCGGAACGACGTGGTGGCCTGGCGCTTGGACACATTTCCTGCGCGGTCGGTGCGCATAAATACAAACGGCACAGCCTGCGCGCCGGGGCGCTGCAGTGTGCCGAGGCGTTGGCAGGTGGATTCGAATCCGGTGCCGAAGCGGGCCGAGATGACATCGATGTCGTAGCGCGTCTCGTGGGCAGCCTGCAGGATCTCGGAGTAGGGCATGGTCACGGCGGCCGCGAAGTACTGGGCTAAGCCGTGGGTGGTGACGTTGCGGGCCGGGGTGTCGTCGATACGCGCAATGAGCTCTGACATCACGTCGCCGTGGGCGAGATTGCTGTAGCGGTAGGACAGCTCGAAGCACTGTTGCGCTTCGCTCAAGCCGGAGCGCAGGCGGATCTCGCGGGTGGTGGTGTCGATGTCGGAGCGACCCGACTCCACAGGCTGGTTGAAGCGCACGGTGTAGCCGAAGTCGCGGTCGAGGACCGACGCAAGACGGGTCAGGCGCAACTGGCGGCCACCAAGATGCTCCGCAAGCGTTTCGGCCGCTGAATCCAGGGAGTGGAAGTAGTTGCTGTGTTCCTGGAAAAAGCTGCGTGCGTACTCGTAGGGGTTGGGGGCTTGCTCGTTGAGGCGCTCGGGGATGGTTCGGACACGCTCCGCAAGGGTAGGGAAGTGGCGGGCGAATTCCTCCAGCTCGTGCTGCGCGATGCCGGGGAGCAGTTCCGAAAGGGCGGCTGCGGTTTCGCGTTCGGCGTCGCCGGAGAAGAAGGAAGCATCCACCCCGAAGGCGGACGTTAACTGCAACAACACCGTCGCCGTGAGAGGGCGCTGATCGTTTTCCAACTGGTTGAGATAGCTCGGCGAGATACCGACGAGGACCGCCGCATCGGCTTGAGTGAGGTTGCGAGCGGTGCGCAGTGTGCGGATCTGACCCCCCGCGTACAGCTTTGCCATCGTTGATTTTGCTCCTTCTCAGCCGCTTGGCCTGGTGATTTGCAACACTTTGCAAGTCTGTCAGTTTCAGGACGCAAGAATACGCAACTTCCACTATGATGCGCAACACACTTTCGCTCCTAATATGAGGTGCATCATCATCTCGATTGCCAGAAGGAGCCGAAGAATGATCCAACACGAGGTACGTACCCATAAGTCCGCAGAAGACTTCCCGATTGAAGAGCATCTGGCCTACAAGATTGCCAAGGTCGCGGCCGACCCGGTTGAGGTACCGGAAGACACCCGCGAAATGATCATCAACCGCATCATCGACAACGCTTCTGTCGCTGTTGCCTCCTACAACCGCCGCCCGGTCGCCGTCGCCCGCGAAATGGCCAAGGCACACCCGGCAGACAACAAGGGCGCACTCGTTTTCGGCGAAGACGGCACCTACTCCGCAGAATGGGTCGCTTTCGCAAACGGCACCGCCGTGCGCGAGCTCGACTTCCACGACACCTTCCTGGCAGCCGAATACTCCCACCCGGGCGACAACATCCCGCCGATCCTTGCTGTTGCACAGCACAAGGGCCTCGACGGTAAGGCGCTGATCCGCGGCATCGCCACCGGCTACGAAATCCAGGTCAACCTAGTCAAGGGCATCTGCCTGCACGAGTGGAAGATCGACCACGTTGCACACCTTGGCCCCTCGGCCGCAGCTGGCATCGGCACCATGCTCAACCTGGACGTGGACACCATCTACCAGGCAATCGGCCAGGCGCTGCACACCACCACCGCAACCCGCCAGTCCCGCAAGGGCCTGATCTCCTCCTGGAAGGCATCCGCCCCGGCGTTCGCCGGCAAGATGGCCATCGAAGCGGTGGACCGCGCCATGCGCGGCGAGGGCGCACCGGCCCCGATCTGGGAAGGCGAAGACGGCTTCATCGCATGGATGCTGCACTCCCCGGAGCGCACCTACACCGTCCCGCTGCCGGCAGACGGCGAGCCGAAGCGCGCGATCCTGGACACCTACACCAAGGAACACTCCGCCGAGTACCAGGCACAGGCTCCGATCGACCTGGCTCGTCGCATGAAGCAGACCATCGCAGACGCAGGCAGGACCACCGCCGAGATCGAGTCCATCGTGCTGCACACCTCGCACCACACCCACTACGTCATCGGCACCGGCGCGAACGACCCGCAGAAGATGGATCCGAAGGCATCCCGCGAGACCCTGGACCACTCGATCATGTACATGTTCGCTGTCGCCCTTGAGGACGGCGGCTGGCACCACGTCGACTCCTACACCCCGGAGCGCGCAAACCGTCCGGAGACCGTCGAGCTGTGGCACAAGGTGTCCACGGTGGAGGACCCGGAGTGGACCCGTCGCTACCACTCGCAGGATCCGGACGAGAAGGCATTCGGCGCCAAGGCTGTCATCACCTTCAACGACGGCACTGTCATCGAGGATGAGATGGCTGTCGCCGACGCCCACCCGTACGGTGCTCGTCCGTTCGAGCGTGAGAACTACATCCAGAAGTTCCGCACCCTGGCTGAGGGCATCGTCGATAAGGACGAGCAGGATCGCTTCCTCGCCGCCGTGCAGGATCTGGAAAACCTCACTGACCTGACCGAACTCAACATCCGCGTCAACGACGCAACCCGCGCCGCTGCGGAGGAGATCCCGGGAGGCATCTTCTAATGTTCAAGCCTGACACAACCCCGAACGAGCGTCGCAAAGCACTGCGAGCATCGCTTGTCGACGAAAAAATCACCACACTGCCCGGCGCCTTCAACCCGCTGACCGCGCGCCTGATCGAGGACATCGGATCCTTCTCCGGCGTATACGTCTCCGGCGCCGTGGTAGCGAACGACCTGGGTCTGCCAGACATCGGTCTGACCACGCTTTCCGAGGTTGCAAACCGCGGCGGCCAGATCGCCCGCGCCACCAACCTGCCGGTGCTCATCGACGCCGACACCGGCTTCGGCGAACCAATGTCCGCAGCCCGCACCGTCGCTGAGTTCGAGGCAGCAGGCCTGGCTGGTCTCCACCTGGAGGACCAGGTCAACCCGAAGCGTTGCGGCCACCTCGACGGCAAAGAAGTTGTGTCACGCGACCTGATGGTCCGCCGCATTACCGCCGCGGTCCGTGAGCGACAGGACGACGACTTTGTCATCTGCGCCCGCACCGACGCCGCCGGCATCGAAGGCATCGACGAGGCCATCGAGCGTGCGAAGGCATACGCCGACGCAGGCGCAGACCTCATCTTCACCGAAGCGCTGTACTCGGAAGAGGACTTTGCCAAGTTCCGCGCCGCCGTGGACACGCCGCTTCTGGCCAACATGACCGAGTTTGGCAAGACCGACCTGCTCAGCGCCCAGCAGCTGGAAAACCTCGGCTACAACGCCGTGATCTGGCCGGTGACCACCTTCCGCATCGCCATGGGCCAGACCGAAGCAATGCTGCGCGACATCGCAGAAACCGGCACCCAGGTGCCGTGGCTGGACAAGATGCAGCACCGCGCGCGCCTCTACGAACTGGTGCGTTACGACGAATACAACCAGTTCGACCAATCCGTCTTCACCTACTCGAAAGACACCTACAGCTCCACCTTTGAGCAGTAGACCGCCACCACCAACACCACCACCAAGAAGGAGTGAATCATCATGACTGAGCAGGAAATTCGTAAGGGCCTCAACGGCGTTGTCGCTGACTACACCGCAGTGTCCAAGGTCAACCCGGAGACCAACTCGCTGCTGTACCGCGGCTACCCGGTCCAGGAACTGGCAGAGCATTGCACCTTCGAGGAAGTGGCATACCTGCTGTGGAACGGTGAACTGCCGACCGAGGAGCAGTTTGCAGAGTTTCGCGGTGGCTGCATGGAAAACCGCGACATCGATGAAGAACTGATCCAGATCATCAACTTCATGCCGAAGGACTGCCACCCGATGGACGTGCTGCGTACCGCAGTGTCATACCTGGGTGCAGAGGATCCGGAGAAGTTCACCCCGGATTCCGATCACCTGCGTGGCATCGGCCGCAAGCTGCTGGCCAAGCTGCCGACGATTGTCGCAACCGACATCCGTCGCCGCCAGGGCAAGGAGTACATCGCCCCGAGCAAGGAGAAGGGCTTCTCCGAAAACTTCCTCTGGATGGTTTTCGGTGACGATGAGAAGTCCCCGGCCAACATCCCGTCCGACATCGAGGCGTTTGAGAAGACGATGATCCTCTACGCCGAGCACTCCTTCAACGCTTCCACCTTCACGGCCCGCACGATTGCCTCGACGATGTCCGACGGCTGGTCCGCAATCACCGGCGCAATCGGTGCCCTGAAGGGCCCGCTGCACGGTGGCGCCAACGAGTTCGTCATGCACCACATGACCGAAATCGGCGACCCGGCCAAGGCAGAGCAGTGGTGCCTGGACAAGCTCAAGAACAAGGAGCTCGTCATGGGCTTTGGCCACCGCGTGTACAAGAAGGGCGACTCGCGCGTGCCGACGATGGAAGCCGCCTTTAAGAAGCTCGCTGCGGAGCACCCGGAGAAGGACGCTCAGAAGTGGGTCGAGATGTACGACATCATGGCCAAGACCATGCACGACAACACCTCGATCAAGATCCGTCCGAACCTGGACTTCCCGTCCGGCCCGGCCTACTACATCCTGGGCTTCGACATCGAGTTCTTCACCCCGCTGTTCGTGATGTCCCGCATTACCGGCTGGACCGCTCACATCATCGAGCAGTTTGAGAACAACTCCCTGATCCGTCCACTCTCGGCCTACAACGGCCCGGAGGAGCGCCACGTCAAGGCGTAAGCGGATCACCCCCGAAACGCGGGTCGTCGCAACGCGGCGCCCGCGTTTTTGCACCCCCGCGTTAGGGTGCAAACGTGTCACATTCGTTGGCGAAAACGACCCAAGAAAAGTGTGACCTGTACTAAACTACCCGTTGCAGTATGACTTCGATCTTTCCTTGAGGAAAGGAACCAAATGAACCCGGATAACCTCCCGCTTAATGATCTGCCAGCATTCAAGAAAATCCTGGTAGCTAACCGCGGTGAGATCGCCGTTCGTGCCTTCCGTGCAGCCTTTGAAACTGGCGCGAAGACCGTCGCGGTCTACCCCCGCGAGGACCGTAACTCGTTCCACCGTCCGTTCGCGGACGAGGCAGTCCAGATCGGCGAGGCCGGCCAGCCGGTCAAGGCGTACCTGAACATCGACGAAATCATCCGTGCCGCGAAGCAAACTGGCGCAGATGCCGTCTACCCGGGCTACGGCTTCCTCTCCGAGCGTGCTGACCTGGCTCGTGCCTGCCGCGACAACGGCATTAAGTTCATCGGCCCGACCCCGGAGACGCTGGACCTGACGGGCGACAAGTCCGCCGCTGTCCAGGCCGCTGAGCGTGCCGGCCTGCCGGTGCTGAAGGACTCTGAGCCGTCGTCCGACCTGAAGCAGCTGGCAGAGTTTGCCAAGGACTTCGAGTTCCCGGTGTTTGTGAAGGCTGTCGCCGGTGGCGGCGGACGCGGCATGCGTTTCATTGAGAAGATCGAGGACGTTGAGCGTCTCGCAGCCGAGGCATCCCGCGAGGCTGAGGCAGCCTTCGGTGACCCGAACGTCTACATCGAGCGCGCCGTGATCCGCCCGCAGCACATTGAGGTGCAGATCATGGCTGACTCTTACGGCAACGTGGTGCACCTGTTTGAGCGTGACTGCTCCGTGCAGCGCCGCCACCAGAAGGTTGTTGAGATCGCTCCGGCGCAGCACATCACGGAAGAGCAGCGCCAGAAGATCTGTGCCGACGCTGTGGCGTTCTGTAAGGAAATCAACTACGAGGGCGCAGGTACGGTCGAGTTCCTTGTCGACGAGTCCGGCAACCACGTCTTCATCGAGATGAACCCGCGCGTGCAGGTCGAGCACACGGTGACCGAGGAAGTCACCGGCATCGACATCGTAAAGAACCAGATGTACATCGCCGCCGGCGCGAAGCTGGAGGACATCCACCTCACCCAGGACCTCATCGAGGTCAACGGCGCAGCCCTGCAGTGCCGCATCACCACCGAGGACCCGGCCAACGGCTTCCGCCCGGACTCCGGCGTAGTCACCGGCTACCGCTCCCCGGGTGGTGCAGGTGTGCGTCTCGACGGCTCCGTGGCCGTCGGTACCACCATCACCCCGAACTTCGACTCCCTGCTGGTCAAGATGACCTGCCGTGGCCGCAACTTCCAGGTCGCCGTCGACCGTGCCCTGCGCGCCCTGAACGAGTTCTCCATTACGGGCCTGTCCACGAACATCGGCTTCCTGCGCGCCCTGCTCAGTGAGGACGAGTTCCGCAACGATCGCATCAACACCGGCTTCATCGCGGACCACCCGCACCTGCTCGAGGCTCCGGCGGCAGCTGACGATGCCGGCAAGATCCTCGACTACGTCGCATCCGTGACGGTGAACCAGCCGAACGGTGCCCGTCCGACGAACATTCAGCCGTCGAAGAAGCTTCCGGAGCTCAAGTACGGCGAAATGCCACGCGGCTCCCGCAACGACCTGCTCGAGCTCGGCCCGACAAAGTGGGCTGAAAAGATCCGCAATCAGACCGCTCTGGGTGTCACCGAGACCACGTTCCGTGACGCTCACCAGTCACTTTTGGCAACCCGTATTCGCACCAACACCCTTGTGGCTGCCGCGAAGCATGTGGGTCACCTGACCCCGGAGTTGACCTCCGTTGAGGCATGGGGCGGCGCTACCTTCGATGTGGGCATGCGCTTCCTCCACGAGTCGCCGTGGATGCGTCTCGACGAGCTGCGCGAGGCGATGCCGAACGTCAACATTCAGATGCTGCTGCGTGGCCGCAACACTGTTGGCTACACCCCGTACCCGGACAACGTGACCAAGGCGTTCGTCCAGGAAGCAGCCTCGTCCGGTATTGACATCTTCCGAATCTTCGACGCGCTGAATGACGTCTCCCAGATGCGCCCGGCGATCGACGCAGTGCTGGAAACCAACACCACCGTCGCCGAGGTTGCGATGGCGTACTCCGGCAACCTGGTGGACCCGAACGAGGACCTGTACACGCTGGACTACTACCTCAACCTCGCCGAGGAAATCGTCGAGGCAGGCGCCCACGTCCTGGCGATCAAGGACATGGCTGGCCTGATGCGTCCGGCAGCAGCAGCCAAGCTGGTCACCGCGCTGCGTGAGCGCTTCGACCTGCCGGTCCACGTCCACACCCACGACACTGCAGGTGGCCAGCTGGCGACCTACCTCGCCGCAGCGAATGCGGGTGCCGACATCGTCGACGTCGCATCCGCCCCGCTGGCAGGCACCACCTCCCAGCCGTCGATGTCCGCCCTCGTCGCGGCGTTTGAGAACACCGAGCGCGATACCGGCATCGACCTGCAGGCCGTCTTCGACATGGAGCCGTACTGGGAGGCCGTGCGCCAGGTGTACGCACCGTTCGAGTCCGGCATTCCGGGCCCGACCGGCCGCGTGTACAAGCACGAAATCCCGGGCGGTCAGCTCTCCAACCTGCGCACCCAGGCGAAGGCCCTTGGTCTGGAAGACCGCTTCGAGCTCATTGAGGACTACTACGCAGGCGTGAACGAGATCCTCGGTCGCCCGACGAAGGTCACCCCGTCCTCCAAGGTGGTTGGCGACCTGGCCCTGCAGCTCGTCGGCCAGGGTGTCAGCCCGCAGGAGTTCGCAGAGAACCCGCGCAAGTACGACATTCCGGAATCTGTCATCGGCTTCCTGCAGGGCGAGCTGGGTACCCCTCCGGGTGGCTGGCCGCTGCTGCGCGACAAGGCACTGGAGAACCGCTCCGAGGTCGACCACACCGTCCAGGTGCCGGCGGAGCTCGAGCCGGATCTGCAGTCCGACGACCACAGTGTGCGTCGTGCGGCGCTGGATCAGCTGCTGTTCCCGAAGCAGTACGCCGAGTACCAGGAGCACCTGCGCACCTACGGCATCACCGACCAGTTGGGTGACAAGACCTTCTTCTACGGCCTTGAAGAGGGCGTGGAGACCATGATCTACTACGGCGAGATCGACGAAAACCGTCCGCCGCTGGTGGTCAGCCTCGACGCTGTCGGCGAGCCGGATGAGAAGGGCATGCGCCAGGTCATCCTGACCGTCAATGGCCAGGTCCGCCCGGTTGCCGTCCGCGACGAGAACGTCGAGTCCACCGTTGCCGAGGTGGAGAAGGCCGACGCGTCCAACCCGGGCCACGTTGCCGCACCGTTCGCTGGTGCCGTCACCGTCACGGTGAAGGAAGGCGACGAGGTCAAGGAAGGCGACCCGGTCGCAACCATCGAGGCCATGAAGATGGAGGCCGCCATCTCCGCACCGAAGTCGGGTGTGGTTGAGCGCATCGCGCTGACCAAGCCGACCAAGGTGGAAGGCGGCGACCTCGTAGTGGTTATCGCTTAAGAGCTTTTCGCCTGACGACGTCCAAAGCGCCGACCTCCACCCGGAGTGCCGGCGCTTTCGGCGTTTTGGCGGCTGGGCGTCTCGACACAATGATGTAGGTAAGCCTAAACTACCTTTCATGGTTTTCGGTTCTTGCAACTTTTCGGACATTCAGCTCACGGACTGGCCCCAGCGCGAGAAAAGCGATGCACTCACAGTCACCGTCGCCAATGTTGAACGGGTTGCACCCGACCTCCTTGAGATCTCCGTGGTTGCGCCTGAATTGCGCGACCACCAATTGGTAGGCCCAGACGAGTTCTTCGGCCTCCTCATGCCGGGTCCTGGCAAGGACTATGTCCCGTTAACGACAACTCGGGTAAGCAATCTACGAGCCCAACTTGCCGCGCTTCCGGATGCCGTGCGACCCGACCTTCGGTGGTACACAGTTCGAAGTCTCGACCGAGCTGCTGGCACCCTGAGCTTCCTATTGGTCACACACGGTGTTTCGGATGCCTCGGACACCGACATCGGGCCCGCGTTGCGTTGGGCGCTGCGCGTCGCGCCTGGGGACACCTGCGGAATCTACCCCGCGAACGGGCTGTGGTTCCGGCGCGAGCCAAAGCCAGGCACATCGCAGCTGCTGGTCGCCGACCCCACTGCAGCGCCTTCAGTCGCAGCAATTCTTGAATTCCTCGAGCAATTCCACCCTGCTGAGCTGGCTGCGGCAGATGTCGTGTTCGCCGCCGTCACGAGCGACGAATTCGAGCCTGGGCTGGTTGAGCGCTGGCAATCCCGCGTGAGGTCACTGGCCCTGGTCACCGCCCAGCAGGACAGGTTGCTGGAGGCAGTTGTCTCCGAGCTTCGCTCTCACGAGCGCCCGGAGAGTGTCTGGTGTTGCGGCGAACGAGACCTCGCAGCGGGGGTGCGCCGATTCGCCGTGCAAGAGTGGGGGATTGATCCCAAAAATGTCACATTCAGCGCGTTTTGGATTCGGGGACAGGCGCGGGGGTAACTTTCGTGCGAGATTGTAAGGATTGCTTTACCTAACTCTGACCATATGTTAGGTTTGCCTTTGCTCACTGGCCTGGCGTTCTGCTCAGGCAACATGTCGAATGAAAGGCATCCCACATGCGCGCGAAACTCGGTGCAGTGCTCACCCTTGCTGTTGGCCTCGCTCTCACAGGCTGCAGCTCCTCTCCTTCCAACTCCGCCTCAACTTCCACTGCAAC
Source organism: Corynebacterium sp. HMSC11D10 (assembly GCF_001806995.1). Classification (NCBI taxonomy): domain Bacteria; kingdom Bacillati; phylum Actinomycetota; class Actinomycetes; order Mycobacteriales; family Corynebacteriaceae; genus Corynebacterium; species Corynebacterium sp. HMSC11D10. Next base: position 10,856 of record NZ_KV787028.1, on the reverse strand, counting down.
CGCCACCGCCACTTCCGCCGTGTCTGCCTCGGACGCTGCGACATCCTCCTCCGCGTCCGCTTCGAGCAATGTCCAGGCATCCGATGCGCTGGTGTTCAATCACCCGAGCATTGACGGCCTGAAAATCGAGTTCGCCGAGCAGCCCAAGAACATCGTCATGGACTGCTACGCCTACTCCACCCTCGATGAGTACGGCATCAAGCCGAACGCCATCTTCGGTTACCAGTGCGACGACCCGACCGTGATGGGTGGGGTGGACACCACCGGGATTGAGCAGATCGGCACCGACGGCGAGATTGACTTGGAGAAACTCGCACAGCTCAAACCGGACGCGATCATTGGCCTCGGCACAGCAGACGGTTGGCAATGGTTCAAAGAGGATGTGAACTCCCAACTCACTCGCGTCGCCCAGTTCGTGCCGCTGCCCGGCGGTGACACCGTGGACGAGGGCATCGCCAACGTCCGCGAGCTCGCCGAGTTCCTCGGCGCCGATGTCACCGCCTCGCACATCACTAAGGCCGACCAAGACTACGCGGCTGCGAAGCAGAACTTCTCCGATGCCATTGCTGGCGAAGACTTGAGCTTCATGCTGTCGAGCCCCACCAAGGAGATGCTCTACACCCGCGCAGACGGTCCCCAGGCGGATCTGCTGAAGTCGCTCGGCGCGACCCTCGCTGGCCCAACCGAGGGCCACGAGGGTAGCCCGTGGGCGTGGATCGCCTGGGAGGAAGCCTCGAAATACCCCACCGATGTCATGCTCGTCGAGAACTACGACGAAGCTGACCCCTTCACCGCCGAAATGTGGGACTCGCTGCCGTCGGTCCAGGCTGGTCAGCTCTACGCCTGGAACTCAAAGGGTGCGCTGACCTCGCGCCACTACGCCGACTGGTTGGACGGACTCGCCACAAAGGTCCAGGGCTTCAACAAGGTCTCCTAAGCCCTCGACCCGCCCACCGCGAACCATGACGATCACCACAGCGCCTGCGCCCACCGAAACGGAAGCCCAGCTAGCACCGCCACAGCCCCACCCGCTCGCGTACCGAGTTGTCGGCGCATGGGTGCTCATCGCGTTGCTCGCGGTCTCGCTTGTGCTCAGCCTTACCGTCGGTGCGCGCGAGATTACGCTCGGCGAGCTGTGGCATTTCCTCCGTTCGCCCGATCCGGCCGACCCGGTGTCGCAGGTGGTGTGGCAGTCGCGGGTGCCGCGCACCGTGCTGATTTTGGTGGCAGGGGCCGCGTTCGGTGTCGCGGGCGGCTTGATGCAGGCAGTGACCAGAAACCCCCTGACAGACCCCGGAATCCTCGGCGTCAATGTCGGCGCTTCTCTGGCGGTGGTGGTAGGCATCGCCTACTTCGGTCTCACCGACATCAACCAATACATGTGGTTGGCATTCACAGGTGCGACCGTTACATCGTTCGCTGTATTCCTCATCGGAAATGCTGGGCCGATGCGAGGCAACCCGATCCGGATGACACTGTCCGGCGTCGCACTCGGTGCCGTCCTCGGCGGGTTCACTTCAGCGGTTCTGCTCACCAACTCCGACGTTCTGAAGAAGATGCGCGGCTGGTCCGCTGGCACCACGGCCAACCAGGCTCTGGACAATACGCTCGCGATCGTGCCCTTCATTCTGGTCGGGCTCGTGCTCGCGCTCGCACTATCTAAGTCGCTTGATGTGCTCGCGCTGGGCGAGGCCGCTGCCGTGGCGATGGGAGCGAACCCGAACCGCGTTCGTCTCGTCGCACTGATCGCTATTGCGCTCCTCGCTGGCGGCGGCACTGCGGTGGCAGGACCAATTTCTTTCCTCGGGTTGTTGGCCCCGCACCTAAGCCGGATGATCGTGGGCCCGCACCAGGGATGGATCATGGCGTACTCGATCATTTTGGCACCCGCCATCATGGGTTTCGCTGACGTGATCGGCCGCGTGATTGTGCAGGGCGAGATGCCTGTAGGGGTGGTCACGCCCTTCATCGGCGCGCCCCTCCTTATCTACATGGTGCGCCAGTTCCGGGTGGCAGAACTGTGACGACGCAACGCCTGGATTTCGGCCGACCGATGGTAAGGATCGGCCCGCGCGAGCGCCCGATCTTCGTCACCGATGTGCGTGCAGTGGTAGTCACCGCCGTCCTCGTCGCGCTGGCGGCTGCTTGCGGCGTCTTCGCGTTTTTCACCGGTTCTGCATCGATCACCGCGGGCCAAGTATTCGATGCTGTGCTGGGCCGCGGGGACGACTTCACCCACATGGTCGTGGTGGAGTGGCGTGCTCCGCGCGTGCTGATGGCGCTGGTGCTCGGTGCTGCGCTCGCTCTGTCGGGGGCGTTGTTTCAAAACCTCACCAATAATCCGCTCGGTTCGCCGGATGTGATCGGTTTTCAGACCGGCTCCTATACCGGGGCTCTCATCGCTATGCTGGTGCTCCGCGGCGGTTCCACGGCCACCCTGCTCGGTGCGCTCGCGGGCGGCTTGCTCACGGCTGTAACGGTGTTTTTCCTAGCGTCGAAAGACGGCCATGCCCGGGGAGTAAGGCTCATCATCGTCGGGATCGGTGTCAGTGCGATGCTGGCCGCGGTGAACACGTGGCTGCTGCTCACGGCGACGGTCGAGGACGCGATCATGGCGAGCTTGTGGGGTGCGGGCAACCTTGCTGGCACCAGCTGGAACACCCTCGGGTTCGCAGCATCGGGCACGGTGGTGTTCATTGCGGTGACGGCGTTGTTGGCTCGCCCGATGCGCCTTACACAGATCGGCATCCCGTTCGCCACCGCTCTTGGGCAGAACGTGCGTGCAGTGCAAGTCGCCGCGATTATCATCGGGATCGGCTTGACCGCACTAGCCACCGCCACCGTTGGACCGATCTCATTCATCGCGCTCGCCGCCCCGCAGATCGCGCGCCGACTTGTGCGCGCCGACGGGCTGGCGCTGATGCCTACTGCCGCGACCGGCGCGTTGCTGCTCGTGCTCGCAGACACTGTCGCACAGCGCATTCACCCCACTTCGCCACTGCCAGTAGGCATTGTCACCGTCTCCATCGGCGGTATCTATTTCCTCTGGCTGCTGATTCAGGAAGGACGGAAGTAAATGGCACGTCTGCACACCGAACACGCGAAGTTGGCGTACTCCGACGAAGCGATCATCTGCGACGATGTCACAGTCGAGATTCCGGATCGCATGTTCACAGTCATTGTGGGGCCGAACGGGTGCGGCAAATCGACGCTGCTGAAGTCCCTTACTCGGCTCATCACGCCAGTTTCAGGGGCGACGCTTCTCGACGGCAAGTCTCTGCACGAACAGTCCACCAAACACGTCGCTAAGCAAGTCGGCCTGCTTCCCCAGGGGCCGGTCGCACCGGAGGGCATCCGCGTCATCGATCTCGTCTCACGCGGACGCTATCCCCACCAGGGTCTTTTCAAACCTTGGTCACCAGAAGACGAGCGTGCCGTGGGAGCGGCGATGGACGCGACAAACGTGCGCGAGCTCAGCAGTCGCTTCGTCGACGAGCTTTCCGGCGGGCAGCGCCAACGTGTTTGGATGGCTGTCGCTCTCGCGCAGGAGACTCCGATCCTGCTCCTCGACGAGCCGACCACGTTTCTGGATGTGCGATACCAGATCGAACTTCTTGAACTGTGCCGCGAGCTGAACAAGCGCGACCACCTCACCCTGGTGACGGTGCTGCACGATCTCAACCAAGCGGCGCGCTACGCGGATAACATCATCGCGATGAAAGACGGGGAAGTCGTGGCCACCGGCGCGCCCGCCGACGTGATCACCGAGGAGTTGGTTCGTGACGTTTTCGGCGTCGAGGCCAGTATCATCCAAGATCCGGAATCCGGCAGCCCCCTCATGATCCCGCGGTGGGAAGGGCGCGTCGCAGAGAGGGCAGATTAGAGCTGGTAGACCATCACACCCCCGGGTACCGCGACATCGCTGAAGCCGAACGCTTCATAGCGGTGGCGGGCGCGGGGGTTGTCTTCTGCGACAAAGAGCGCCACTTGTGTAGCACCCTGCTCCCGGGCGAGGTCTACGACCTCACGGAGCAAGGCTTCGCCCAAGCGGTGGCCCGCTTATTTGTTCTCAACGGCGATGGCGATTTCTGGAGTGCCGGGCGAGAGGTTCGCATGGCCCTGGTCAGGCGACGTCCAATACCGCAACCACACTCCGCCTGCGGGCATGTGGAATTGGTCGAAGGCGATGACCCCGCCGTCGCGTTGCGGGTTCCACTCGTCGACGTAGCGTTCCACGTCCGGTAACTGCTCCGGCGCACCTCCTTGGATTCGTCACCGTAGACGTCCGCGAGAAAGTTCAGACGGCGCAAGTAGGTGCGGTCCGATTCGGTGGCGCGGTGGAAGGTGAACGTGGGTGTGGACTCCATGGGTGCCACCGTACTCATGCACTTAAGTCACGCACGGTAACCTTTCCCGCATGCGAACTGCTCACAGCGCAAGAGCCGCAAGAGCCGCCACAGCCGCCGCTGGTGCCGTCTGTCTGGCCGCCGCGCCGCCCTGGACCAGCTGCTGTTCCCGAAGCAGTACGCCGAGTACCAGGAGCACCTGCGCACTTACGGCATCACCGACCAGCTGGGCGACAAGACCTTCTTCTACGGCCTGGAAGAGGGCGTTGAGACCATGCTCTACTACGGCGAGATCGGGGAGAACCGTCCGCCGCTGGTGGTCAGCCTTGACGCTGTTGGCGAGCCAGACGAGAAGGGTATGCGCCAGGTCATCCTGACCGTCAACGGCCAGGTCCGCCCGGTTGCAGTCCGCGACGAAAACGTCGAGTCCACTGTCGCCGAGGTGGAGAAGGCGGACTCCTCCAACCCGGGCCACGTTGCAGCACCGTTCGCAGGTGCCGTCACCGTCACCGTAAAGGAAGGCGACGAGGTCAAGGAAGGCGACCCGGTCGCAACCATCGAGGCCATGAAGATGGAGGCCGCCATCTCCGCACCGAAGTCGGGTGTGGTTGAGCGCATCGCGCTGACCAAGCCGACCAAGGTGGAAGGCGGCGACCTCGTGGTAGTTATCGCCTAATGCTTAGGCGGTGAAGTCCTTCACGTCGACGGCCATGACATTGTCGTGGCCGTCGACGTTTTTAAATCCGAAAGTTTCGTAGCGGTGGCGGGCACGCTCGTTGTTCGGGTCCACCCACAGCGCCACCTTCGGCGCACCCTGCTTCGCGGCCAACTCCACCGCGGCAGCCAGCAGCCGGACGGCGAGTTTGTGCCCTGCGTAGCGGCGTTCCACCGCAATCGCGATTTCCGGAATATCGCTGCCCAGGTTCGCCCAGCCCTGCTCGGGCGTCGACCAGTAGCGCAGCCACACACCGCCCGCCGGCACGCGGAACTGATCGAACGCGAGAACGCCGCCCTCGGCTTCCGGATCCCAGTTTCCGACGTAGTCGTCAGACCCTTCAGCTTCCTCTTGGCCGATCTCGCCGTGCTCGTCACCGAACACGTCGGTAAGAAAGTTCAGCCGGCGCAGGTACGTCCGGTCAGATTCGGTCGCTTCACGTAGTTCGAACTGAGGTGTGTAATCCATGCGCACCACGTTAATCTTTTCCCATGCTTCGACGCATATTCCTATCGACGACCACCGCAACCACCCTTGCCCTCACCCCCATCGCCAACGCCGAGGTTCCGGTGGTGGAGCAGGGCGCCCGCGTGGTAGTCGTCGATAAGGGCATTTGCTCCATCGGATTCAACGACCCCAACCAACGGATTAGCTACACCGCCGGACACTGTGGCGAACACGGCAGCCGCGCCGCCGTGGGCCAGGCGAACGGAACGTTCTATCCCTCCACGGAGTTTGGTAGGTCTGCGACCGGCAACGACTGGGGCATCATCCGCTGGGACGACGGTGTCCAACTGGGCGCGAACACCATCACCACCGACGCCGTGGTGGACCTCGAGGATCTTCACCCCAACGACGAGATCTGCCTGCTCAGCCGGGGACAGCAGCAGTGTGGTGCGTACACCGGCCGTGTGGGCAACAACGTCTACTGGGACGGCGGCGCTGGCGTGAAGGGCGACTCCGGCGCACCCGTCTGGGCGCCCGGTAGGGGACTGGTGGCGGTCTACTCAGGCGTGAGCACAGTCTCGAACCGGAAAGGCGAGTCGGCCTCTTTGAACCGTGCCTCGAAGCCGCTCAACGGGCCAGGCGTGACGGAGGCGCAGGAGATCGAGCTGATCAGCGCCACGAAACCGATTGGTACGCCCGTTACCCACGACGCCGAGACCCCCGAGTCGCCCGCGACCGATGTGGCTCACTCTGGCTCGAGCGCTTCTCCGGAGGCCATCGCCACGATTGTTGTGGCGGTCGCCGTTGTGTTGGGCTTCCTCGTGCCGTTTATCGGACCTGTGCTGGAGCAGTTCGCCGTTTCCGTAGGTCTGCGCTGACGGATTGTGGCGGAATGTGTCAGGCGGCCTTTGAAGGTGCATAAAACGCCTGGTCGCAGCGTCGCAAAGAAAAGCCCTGACAGATTCTGCAAAATCTGTCAGGGCAATGGGTGGGACAAGCGCCACCGAAGCAACCAGCTACTTCAGCTCCATAAGCACGGCGCCCTTGGTCACCTGGCCACCAGCCTCGGCGGCGAGGCCCGTGACGGTGCCGGCCTTGTGTGCCTTGACCGGGTTCTCCATCTTCATGGCCTCGAGGACCAGCAGGACATCGCCTTCAGCAACCTCGTCGCCTTCGGAGACGTTGACCTTGATCACGGAACCCTGCATGGGGGAGGCGACGGCGTCACCGGAGACAGCAGCCTTGCCTGCGCGGCGCTTCTTCGGCTTGCGCTTGGCGGGGCCTGCGGCGACGAGTTCCTCGGGTAGGGCGACTTCGATGCGGCGGCCGTCGATTTCAACGGCAAAGGTGCGACGGGTCGGCAGGTCGGTGTCGGCGTCGTCACCAGATGCATCGGCGCTGGACGCGGGCAGTTCGCCGTCCCACTCTTCCTCGATCCAGCGGGTGTACACGTCGAAGCCGTCTTCGGTGCCGACGAATGCCGGGTTGTCCAGGATGGCCTGGTGGAAGGGGATGACGGTGGGGAAGCCGGTGACCACGTATTCGCCGAGTGCGCGGCGGGCACGCTGGATGGCCTCTTGGCGGGTGGCGCCGTAGACGATCAGTTTCGCCAGCATGGAGTCGAACTGGCCGCCGATGACGGAGCCTGCGCGCACGCCGGAATCGACACGCACTCCGGGGCCGGTGGGCTCAGCGTATGCAACGACGGTGCCCGGTGCCGGCATGAAGTTTGCGGCGGCGTCTTCGCCGTTGATGCGGAACTCAATAGCGTGGCCACGCGGAGCCGGGTCTTCGGTCAGCTGCAGTTCCTCGCCGCGGGCGATACGGAACTGCTCGCGCACGAGGTCGATGCCGGCGGTGACCTCGGTGACGGGGTGTTCGACCTGCAGGCGGGTGTTGACCTCCAAAAACGAGATCAGCCCGTCAGAGCCCACGAGGTACTCCACGGTGCCGGCGCCGTAGTAACCTGCTTCGCGGCAGATGGCCTTGGCAGAGGAATGGATGCGCTCGCGCTGCTCGTCGGTGAGGAAGGGCGCTGGGGCTTCTTCGACAAGTTTTTGGAAGCGACGCTGCAGCGAGCAATCACGCGTACCGACGACCACAACGTTGCCGTGCTGATCAGCCAGCACCTGCGCCTCAACGTGGCGGGCCTTGTCCAGGTAGTGCTCCACGAAGCATTCGCCACGGCCGAAGGCTGCGGTGGCTTCGCGGGTGGCGGACTCAAACAGTTCCGGAATCTCTTCGCGGGTGTAGGCGACCTTCATGCCGCGACCGCCACCGCCGAAAGCTGCCTTGATGGCAACGGGCAGGCCGTGCTCGTCGGCAAACGCAACGACCTCGTCAGCGTTGGCCACGGGGTCCTTAGTGCCGGGCGCCATGGGGGCGTCGGCGGCTTCAGCGATGTGGCGGGCGGTGACCTTGTCACCGAGTGCCGCGATGGCCTCCGGCGACGGGCCGATCCAGGTCAGGCCAGCGTCGATGACCTTCTGCGCGAACTCGGCGTTCTCCGAGAGGAAGCCGTAGCCCGGGTGGATAGCGTCGGCGCCGGACTTCTGCGCGGCGTCGATGACCTTGTCCATGTCCAGGTAAGACTCGGCGGCGGTGGTGCCGCCGAGGGCGAAGGCTTCGTCGGCAAGAGCGACGAACGGCGCATCGACATCAGGGTCTGCATACACCGCGACCGACGCAACACCTTCGTCCTGGCACGCGCGGATGACGCGCACGGCAATCTCGCCGCGATTAGCGACGAGCACCTTGCTCAGGCTGCGGGGCAGATCAGTATTCGGTGCGGTGGTGGACACGAAGCAATCCCGTCCTTCAATCGGAAATACGAACCGTCAGAAAATCGGACAAATGTCGTTCTATGTTACAGCCCCACCACGGGAATCCCCTTTAGCCACGGGGACGCGGACCATGTTGCCCCACTCGGCCCAGGAACCGTCGTACAGCGCAACGTCCTCGAAACCGAGAATATTGTTCAGGACGTACCAGGTGTGCGACGCGCTTTCGCCCAACTGGCAGTACACCACTGTGCGCTTCTTCGGATCGAAATCCTTGTAGATCTCGCGGATGTCCTCCAACGGGCGGAAGCGCGCGTTCGGGTGCACGGAACGGCCCCACGGGACGCTAAACGCGCCCGGAATGTGGCCCTGGCGCAGCGTCGGTACTTGGGGTTGCACAGGGGCGGTGCCGTCGCCGCGGTAAGCGGGGGCTGGGCGGGCGTCGATAAGCTGCTCCGGCGGATTATCCAGCAGCTCGGAGGCGAAGGTGCGAACTGCGGTGTCCTTGCGCTCCACCACGGGGTAGTCAGACTCGGGGTAGGAGGGAACGACGAAGGACGTGTCGCGCTCCTCACCCATCCACGCGTCGCGTCCGCCATCGAGCAAGCGCACGTCGGGGTGGCCGAACAGCTCGAACACCCAGGCGGTGTAGGCAGCCCACCAGTTGGCGTGGTCGCCGTAGACCACCACCGTGTCGTCGCGGCTGATGCCGCGGGACCGCATGAGTTTGGCAAAGGCTTCGCCGTCGATGAAGTCGCGGTTGAGCTCGTCGTTAAGATCGCTCTTCCAGTCAATGCGCACCGCGCCCGGAATGTGGCCGATGTCGTAGAGGAACGCATCCTCATCACTTTCGACAACCTTCAGACCATCCACGCCGAGCCGCGCCGAAAGCCACGCGGCGGTGACAAACTTCTCAGGATGTGCGTAGTCCTTGAACTGGGGATTGTCGTCGAGTTCGATACCCACGTCAGCTGCCTTTCGTCTCTGCGGCCCCCGCCGGAATAGGCGAGTGAACAATCACCGACAAGGATACAGGTAGTACCAGCAAATCCCGGCCGGAATCGGCGAGAAACCTCGCCTCGCCACAACAGGTGTGAACTTGCACACTATCAATTCTGCCGCCCTGTGTGGGTCGCTTTAAGCCGATAGAGTCAGAGACGGAACACGACGGCTACGGCTGAGATGTTTCGCGAGTTTTTACCTACCCCGCCGATGCATGCGCTGACCGCATTCACACGCTGCGGGACAACATCATGAAAGGGATCACCGTGCACAAGGCGATTGTTGTCTTCGAGGTTGAGGGCGGCTCCGACAAGTACATTGACGGCCACCGCAAGGACACCATGCCCATTGTCAACGCCATCAAGGAAAAGGGCTGGCACGCAGAGGTTGTCTACTTCCGTCCGGAGTGGGCCGACGACCTGTTCACGTACGTCTCCGAGAACTTCGACGGCTACATCTCGCGTGTGAACCCGGGCAACATCCCGGGCGGCGAAAAGGGCTACTTTGACCTGCTTACCCGCCTGTCCGAGGCCGGCCTGGTCGGCATGTCCACCCCGCAGGAGATGATCTCCTACGGTGCGAAGGATGCCCTGGTGAAGCTGAACAAGACCGACCTTGTGCCGGAAGATACCGCCGCGTACTACGAGGTTGAGGACTTCCACAACACCTTCCCGACCTCCCTGTCCTACGGCGAGCGCGTGCTCAAGCAGAACCGCGGCTCCACCGGCTCCGGCATCTGGCGCGTGCGCCTTGCCGACGAAGCCCTGGCCGACTCCGTCGAACCGGGCACCGCCCTGCCGCTGGACACCAAGCTCAAGTGCACCGAGGCCGTGGACAACCACACTGAGGAGCGCGAGCTCGGCGAGTTCATGGACTTCTGTGACCAGTACATCGAAGGCGACAACGGCATGCTCGTGGACATGCGCTTCATGCCGCGCATCGTCGAGGGTGAGATCCGCATTCTGCTGGTCGGCCCGCACCCGGTGTTCGTTGTGCACAAGAAGCCGGCTGAGGGCGGCGACGCGTTCTCCGCAACCTTGTTCTCCGGCGCGAAGTACACCTACCAGAAGCCGGAGGAGTGGCAGGAGCTCGTCGACATGTTCGCCGAGGCCCGCCCGGTCATCGCCGAGAACCTCGGTGGCGACAACATTCCGCTGATCTGGACCGCGGACTTCATGCTTGCCGATGACGACGAGACCGGGGAGGACACCTACGTCCTCGGCGAGATCAACTGCTCCTGCGTCGGCTTCACCTCGGAGCTCGACATGGGCATCCAGGAGATGGTGGCCGAGGAGGCCATCAAGCGCGTGGAGGCGAAGCACGCGTAAGCGCTGGCTTTTCGACGACACCAACGCCCCGGCCCGAAAATCCCGTGCCGGGGCTTCTTGTCTGTCGTGACCCGGTTTTCGCCGACCGGGAATGCGAATCGTCTAGTTGCATTTCGGAGCTGCTAGACGATCCGCATTTTATTGATATCTGTTTTCAATATCACCTGGGGAAATGCATCCGGGGACTCGTTGATCGTCTAGTGCGTTATGTCCATAGAGGTTTTTGGACAAGGAGTCC
>NZ_KV787027.1:606-2686 GCF_001806995.1 Corynebacterium sp. HMSC11D10 | reverse complement strand
GCAGTACGTCAGCGTGGTCTACAACGAGCGACTTACCCAACACGGCATTACAGCTTCCACCGGAACTGTCGGTGACTCCTACGACAATGCTCTTGCTGAAAACGTCAACGGATCCTACAAGAACGAGCTGATCCATGCTCGCAGGTGGGATGATGTTGTCGAGGTAGAAATCGCGACGTTCGAGTGGGTGTCATGGTGGAACGAGACAAGGCTTCACCAAAGCTTGGGATACCGAACCCCGGTCGAGGTCGAAACCGAATTTTGGAAGCAGAACCCACCACAGGAAATAATAGAAATCAAGGCAAACGCCTAGGAACAAAACCCGGGGCACTTCACTCTGGGTACTTTAGTGCCCAGAGGCTTATCTACATGGCACGTTCGCTACGGGTTCGTCGTTCTAACAGCCAGTCAGACAAGAAGGAACCGTGGCGTAGTTTCGGGATAGCCACATCGACGGTGCTGACCCGTGTATCCAGTAGTCGGTGGCGGTAGCCGTTGCGGTGGTTGACGCGGTTGTCGCTGGTGGTGCCGTAGTCAGCGCTGCCGACAGTATCGTCTTGGGAAGATAGAATTTGGTTGATGAAATCACCGAGCATCTGACGCGTCAGATCGGGTGATGCTTGAGTGAGTAGCTCTTCGAGGTATGCTTTTGGTTGCCAGTTGTGTCGGCACCGGGGGCTTAACTGTGAGAAGCGGGTCGAATAGCGGAGTTCTCCGCTAGGAGGTGTAAAAATTCCTCTGGGTCTTTAACCGTCAAGCGAATGGGTCTTCCGATATTGCGGTGTAGGAGGATATTTGCAGAACCGGCATGGAATGAAATAGTGCCATCCAGGAAGTGAACCCCAAACGTTTGGGATTCGAGTATGGGGCCCGAGGGAAGGATCTCCGCCCCCTTCAGAGATTCCAAACGAACGTTGCTAACTGGAATGCCAAGAACTGAAATCCGAAGGATTTCATCATTCAGCAACACCCCGACATTAAAGAAAATTGCCAGAGACACTAAAAGACCGCATGTGATAAAGGCGGTTTGATCTCTTCTGGTCAAGAAGTAGACACACAATAAGAGTACTGCGAAGATAAGTACGATCCGACTAAAATTATATCCAAATACTCTTGATCGATAACTTGAACCAGTCATGAATATCACTCAACTTCCTTCCAACTATCTTCATGGGTAGTAAGGCGAAAATCACCACTGTGAGCATCGTGAGGGAGAATGAGGTAATTCCCATGAATAAAGCAATTCTCCCGTGCAAAAACACAGCTGCCAAGATCGCCGTAGATTTCCATTTGTCGGATGCGAAAGTAGCTGCAGCTATGCCTTAAGGTCCTAATGTGTGTATAGCGTACACCCCAAGCGAACAATTTGTGAATGACAAAACTTCCTGTTCGCTAGGGTTAGTTCCAAGACTAACGGAACAGAACCGTCACTGCCTCTGGAGATCACTGAACAGTTGGGGGCGATCTCAGGACAAAAGGTGGGCTATGCCCGGGTGAGTTCGAAAGATCAGAACCTTGATCGTCAGATTGAACAACTCAAGGCAGAGAAGGTCTTCACCTATTACACGGATAAGGCCAGTGGTGGATCGCGTGAGCGCCCTGGACTTGATGAAGCAATGCGATATGTCCGTGCAGGAGATCAGCTTGTCGTCACGTCGATGGATCGGTGCGCGCGTTCACTGACGGATCTGTACGCCATTGTTGACGAGCTAGTCAGCAAAGGAGTGTCGGTGAAGTTCCTCAAGGAGGGACAGACCTACTCAAAAGACTCCACCCCGATCGCCAAGCTGATGCTAGGGCTGTTGGGTTTTGTTCAGTTGGGTATGGCCGTGAAAGAGCTGGATCAACCCCGTGAAATAGTTGAAAAAAAATAACCCCGCAGGTTTCCCTGCGGGGTGTCGTTGTTAGAACGGTGCTTCGTCGTTGTCGGCGTCAGCGCCAGCCAGGGCGGCGTTCGCCGCCTCGCCTCCGCGACGGGCTGCGCGCGCAGCGGACTCTTTCTTGGAGTCGATCAGCTGCACGGTGTCGATACGGGCGACCAGCGGGTGGTCAAGTCCCGTGTAGTGGTGTAGCCGTTTGT
>NZ_KV787027.1:0-586 GCF_001806995.1 Corynebacterium sp. HMSC11D10 | reverse complement strand
GTGCTTTCGGCTCGGTATGAAGTTCGGGGTTTGGATTATGCGGTTAGCTGGTGGTGGTCGTCATGTTCACCTCCAGTTTGGTGCATGAGGCGTTTGGTGTGTTCGAGTGCGGATAGTGACATGTAGCGTTTTTGTTGGATCCAATCGTCGTGCTGCTCGGCAAGCACCGCGCCGACAAGCCGGATGATGGATTCACGGTTCGGGAAGATGCCCACAACGTCGGTGCGCCGGCGGATCTCCCGGTTTAACCGTTCGGTGGGGTTGTTCGACCACACCTTTTCCAGACTGGTTTCGGTGCTGCGGTAAACGCCAACACGTCATCGAGCGACTCTTCTAGATAGGCCGCAACCTGCGGGAACTTTGGTTCTAACAGGTCGACGACTTCGCGGGCTTGTCGCCAGGTGGATTGGGCGTCGGGTTGTTGGAAGATTGTCTGGAACATCGCTTAAGACCATCGGCCACTGTGTCTTCGGGACTTTTTCATAGAGGTTCTTCGCGAAATGAGTCCGGCACCGCTGCCAGGATGCATCGGGTAGCACTTCAGATATCGCGTGCTGGATGCCTTCGTGGGCATCACTGGTGACAA
>NZ_KV787026.1:0-79683 GCF_001806995.1 Corynebacterium sp. HMSC11D10 | reverse complement strand
AACGAATCGCGGCGACCAACTGGCGGGAAAACCCGACCAACATCCACATCCTCGCACCGACCGGAACAGGGAAAACATACATAGTCTGCGCCATCGGCGTCGCCGCATGTCAAGCCGGATACTCCGTGGCCTACTACCGGCTGGACCAACTCGTAGACATGTTGGCGGTCTTCTCACCGACTGATCAAAACTACCTCGATAAGATGCGGAAACTGATCAATGTCGATGTCCTTATCATCGATGATTTTATGACCATGAGCATCAACCAGCGTGGGCAAGAAGACCTGAGCAAAACCATATTCGACCGCGACGGTCGGCTCCCAACACTGATCTCCTCCCAATCGGCCGCCGCCTACTGGGTCGAAGCCCTCCCCGACAGAGTCGGAGCCGATTCACTCGTTAGCCGCCTCAACAACGGCCACCGAATCCGCATCGGAGACTTCGACATGCGCAAGGCCACCGCCCCAATAGATCCGGACGAATAAAGCAAACAGCCGGGCCGACTCCGTCGGCCCGGCCCCGGTACCAACTACCCGGAACACAGTAGTACCGGGTCTCCGGAACACCGGTACCAAAAACCCGCGTCTGACACTCGGCCACTGGGTGTATCGCACGTCTTTCGGAACTGGTTGCGGACACGGAGCTGTCGAACGCGCTATGAATTCGTTCGCTGCGCATCTGCTGATGCCGCGCTCCTTTGTAGAACGGATGGAGGCGAAGCACGCAGACAGGAGAGCGCTCGCGATGGCAGTTTCTTCTCAGTGTGGTGTGAGTTGGAGCGCGACGCTTGGGCATCTTGCAAACCTTGGTGTTATCACCGATGAAACCTATGCGTTGGAGGTGGAATGCAAGCCCGATAGTCAAGAATTTCAAAACGCTGGTTTTGCAATCCCGATGGTTAAAGAACCGGATGTAGTTCCTCCTCTGTATCGCAGTGCAGTGCTCAACGCGTATCAACAGAGGAAGCTCACGACAGGGAAAACTCTGGAAGTGCTATTCGGGGCAGTCGTTGAGGAGCAGCTGCCGGAGAGGATTCCACCGCAGGGGAGAAAAGCCTCGTGAGTGAGAGCGGCTGCGCCCGTTGTCTCGTGATTGACACAAGCCACCTCACGCACGAATTTCCTGACAATCTCCGACGCGCCGAAGACCGACGGCGCAAACCGCGGTCGCAAACAGCGCTACCGGATACTCACCACACCGCTACCATTTCCTCCTTTCTAAACACTCTTGCTATCGACATCGATCGTGAGTACATTGTGAGTACATCGCTTTAAGGAGTTTGAAATGGCAGTTAAAGACCGGCGCTTGAACTTGCGTACATCCGCACACCAAGAGGAGTTTTTCCGCAGGGCCGCTGAGGTGACAAACACTTCGGTGTCACAGTTTGTGCTCGACAGTGCCGTGGAGCGCGCATTGATGGTACTTGCTGATCAGCGACTTTTTGTGTTGGGGGAAGAAGGTTTCTCTCGTGTTGAGGAACTTCTCGACCAGCCGGCCGACTTCTCTAAGCTTGGCAAACTTTTCGCTGAGGAGACTCCATTTGGCAAGGAGTTTCAATTTGGCGACTGACGGTGTGCTTCAGCCGCCTCGGAAACTTGTTAAGGCGGATGATCGTTCGAGTTTTCATTGTGGTGAGGTTTCGCTCGATGTGTGGTTTCGCCGCTACGCCATGCAGAATCAACGGGCACACAACTGTGTTGTTTACGTTTCCAAGTGGAATGACCGCGTCGCTGGGTACTATGCGGTCTGTACGGGTGGGATGGTTGCTGGAGCCGCGCCAGAAGCGTTTGCCAAGGGGCGTCCCGATCCGATCCCAGTGTTAATTCTCGCGCGGTTGGCGGTAGATGTGAATGCGCAGGGGAAAGGAGTTGGGAAAGCGCTGCTGAGAGACGCTCTAGCGCGGTGCTTCACTGTGGCTGGAGAAATTGGAGCCGCGGCAGTGGTTGTACACACGTTGGATGAACACGCGAAACGGTTCTACATGCAGTACGCAGAATTTCAGGAGATGCCGGAGCAACCGTTACATCTCTTGCTACCGATTAGAGGCATCAAACAGTTTATGACCCAGCCCGCAACCGCCTAAAACACCAACTGGTCCAGGAAGCGTTGCGCGCGTTCGGACTTCGGGGCGGCGAAGAACTCCTCGGGTGGGGCGATCTCGACGATGCGGCCGGCGTCCATAAACGCGATGTGGTCGGCAACGGCGCGGGCGAACGCCATTTCGTGGGTGACCACGATCATGGTCATGCCGTCCCGGGCGAGGCCAACCACCACGTCGAGAACTTCGCGGACGATTTCGGGGTCGAGGGAGGCGGTGATTTCGTCGAGAAGCAATGCCTTCGGCTGCATCATCAGCGCACGCACGATGGCCACGCGCTGCTTCTGACCACCGGAAAGTTCGCGCGGGCGAGCGTCAGCCTTGGCGGCAAGCCCCACGCGTTCGAGCAGCGCCACCGCCCGCGAGCGGGCCTCATCCTTGTCCGCGCCCTTGACCACCTTCGGAGCGAGCAACAGGTTCTCCATCACGGTCAGGTGGGGGAACAGGTCGTAGGACTGGAACACCATGCCAACGTCGGAACGCACGTCCTTGAGTTTGGTCGCGCTGGACGTGACGTCGCGGCCGTTGACTAGGATCTGTCCGGAGTCCACCGGCTCCAACCCGTTGACCGTGCGTAGCAGCGTGGACTTGCCGCAGCCGGACGGGCCGATGATGGCGAGGACTTCGCCGGGATTGACGGACAGGGTGACGTCGTTAAGCGCCTTGTGCCCGTTGGGGTACGTCTTGGAAACATGCTCGAGCGAGATGAGCGACATCTAGCTCCACCTTTCTTCCAGCTTGCGCGCGGCGAGCGAAATGGGAAAACAGACGAGAAAATACAGCAGGAACACCACGCCGTAGATCCATAGGGCGGCGGACGGGTATTCGAAACGGTTGGCGTCGATGATTTGCTGCGCCACCTTGAGCACCTCCACCACGCCAATCAGTGCGACGAGCGAGGTGGTCATGATCATGCGGTTGGTCAGGTTGATCGTCGCAGGGATCAGACCGCGCAGCGCCTGCGGCAGCACAACGTGACGATAAAGCGCACGCCCCTCAATGCCCAGCGCCGCCGCGGACAGGTACTGGTGGCGCGGCACCGATTCGATGGCGGCGCGCACCAAATCACCGAGCTCAGCTGTGCCCCACAGCGTGAACACGATCACCGCCGCCACCCGCGCATCCAGGTTCAGCCCCCACGCGCGCGTGGCGTCGAAGTACACCAGAAACAGCAGCACCAACTGCGGCATGATGCGCACAAACTGCAGGTAGGTCTGGGTGATCACGCGAACAATTTTGCTTGGCGACGACATCACCACCCCCAACAGCGTCCCCAACACAATCGACAAACCCATCGACGCAAGCGCGATCTGGATGGACACGCCAAGGCCCATGAGGAGGCGTTGGAAGTTGTTGCCGTCGGCGAGGACTTGGAGATCAGAAAACACTCGCGCGCACCTTCTTCTCCACACGTCCCGCGATGAGCGAAACCGGCAGCAAAATGATCAGGTAGAACGTGACCAAAAGCAGCAACGCCTCGCGCGTTTCGTAGGTCTGGCCGATCTGCTCCTTGGCGGTGTAGACCAAATCCGGCAGTGCCACGATGCTGACCACCGAGGTCTCCTTGATCAGGAAGATGATGTTCGCCGTAATCGCCGGCAGCGCAAGCGCCGTGGCCTGCGGGGCGACGACGTGGCGCAGCGCCTGCATCCGCGACATGCCCAGGCTTAAACTGGACTGCAACTGAATCGGGGCAACCCCCTCCAGGCCAGCGCGGATCGCCTCCGCCATGTACGAGCCACCCAGGAAGGCCAAGCCCACCACGGCGCAGGTCTCGCTCTCCAGCACGACGCCCATCTTGGGCAGGCCGAAGTACAGGAAGAACAACTGCACCAGCAGGGGAGTGTTGCGCGAGAGCTCGATGTACACCCGCGCGATCTGACTGATCACGGGCACCTTGAAGAACCGCATCCCGGCCACCAGTGCGCCAACGATAAAGGCGAGCAAAATGCCTTTAGCGGCAACCCTTACCGTGAGGACTGCCGCCGAAGCATAAACCGGGATGTTCTCGGTAACGACCGAAAAGTCCATGAGTTAGAGCTGGCCGCCCTCAACGACCAGGTCGTCCGCGGAAACCGCGTCGCCGTACACCGGCTTCAGGGTCTTCTCGTATGCGTTGTGGAAGAAGTTCTCCTTGCCGAGATCGACGAGTTCGTTGTTCATCCATTCGCGCAGGTCGTCGTTACCCTTCGCCACCGCGCCCGCGATGGTGTCCGTCTCACCCAGCGTCGGGATCGTCGCGGAGAAACCATCGGTCTTACCAGCCCATGCGAGAGCCTCCGTGTTGTCGGTGACCCAGGCGTCGCCGCGGCCGTCGAGAAGCGCGTTCGTCGCCTCGGTGTACTGCTCAAACTTGGTCAGCTTGATCTCCGGGTGGTTCTTCTCCAGGTACGCCTCCGCGGTCGTGCCCTTAACGACGATCACGTTCTTGCCCTCAAGCCCCTCCACGCTATCGATCGGCGCGTTGTCCGGCGTGACCGCACCCAACGACACCTTCATGTACGGGTTGGCGTAATCCACCTTCTCCTGGCGTTCCGGGGTGACCGTGAAGTTGGCCAGGATGATGTCGACCTTGTTCGTGTCCAGGAACTCCACACGCGAGGCAGCCTCTACCGGCACATACTCGACGTTTACGCCCAGGTCCTCGCCCAGACGGTTGCCGTACTCGATGTCATAACCGGCGAACTCGCCATTCGAATCCACGTAGCCGAACGGGGACTTGTCCGAGAACACGCCGATCTTCACCGAGCCGGCCTCCTGGATCGTGGCCACGTCGCGGAAACCCGCTGCCGGCTCCGCGCCGTTCGTTGCGTCGGTATCGCCGGACTCCGCGGAGCAGGCGGTGAGAGTAATGGCGGCGAGGACCGCGGCGGCGCTGGCGGCGAGGCCCTTGCGGGTGTTGCGCGGATTGCGTGCTGCGCTTGCTGCGCGTGCGTTGCGGGACGGGAAGAGTGACATGACAGTGAACTTTCTCTTGTAAATCTACAGCGGCGGATACCGCTTGGTTCAGTAAAAGTACACCACTCGGTCTAGTTTGTGAACCAGTTTGTCGGGTTTGCATTCGTTGCGGAGCGTTTCGGCTGCTAGAAGTCGTTACCCGGAATTCGTTAGTACGGGGTTGAAGGGAGCGCGGAGAGGGGTGCCCACTCGACATCTGGGAAGTACGGTGCAGTCAAGCGGTCGGCATCGCTGCATGGCAGTCGAGTTTGGTCTGTACGTAGTGGCGCTAGTGGGTCATAATCGAAGCCGAAGGCTCGAATTGAGGAAGGAGGCGCAAATGGATCAGTTTTATACCTATGAACGCTTTGCACAATGGGTGCAATGTGAACTTGCTGCCGAGAATGATTCCTCTTTTGTGGTGCGTGTGCTGAAGCGTGTTGTGTCAGAGATCCGGGATATTAAAGATCACAAGGAGTTCATAGCGGCGCACCGTGAACCGGATACGACTGGAGATGCAGATTGGGATCGTGTCATTCGAGCTGCTGCTGAGATGACGTACTCCGAACGCTTCCCTGGGGAGAGCCCTGGATGGTCTGCTGAGATTTCCGAACCTCCTGAGGCCTGGTTCTACCCGACGAGTCGTCCTTCTCGGTTCGTTTTCAACCTTGAACGGACTCCGATCTCCTTCCGTAAAAGAAGTATCTGCTTGGGTGAGGGAAATCTACGAACGGCGAAGGATCACGATCGCCCGTGGATCTAACACGAGATGAGCTCTTGCACGCGCTTGCAGAGCTCGAGAAACAGTTGGGAAATCAGGGCACGAATGCGACGCTCCGCGTTATTGGAGGCGCTGCGATTGCTCTGAGGTACGACGCGACTAGGGCAACCGCAGATATCGATTCTGTTTTTGAGAACTACCGGCAAGTTCGAAATGCGGTTGAAGAAACAGCCGTGAAACTCGGGTTGCCTGCAGACTGGGTGAACTCGCAGGTGCACGATCTCGGGTTACCTTTTTCGGCCGATCACAGTCCGGATCTCCTAGTTATCGGTCCGAATCTCACTGTCGAGATTTCGTCAGCAGAGTTTCTGTTGTTTACCAAGGTGGTTTCGACTCGCCAAGCGGAGCAGGACCTCGATGATGCGGTTGTTCTCGCGAAACACCTGGGGTTACGGAATGCTCAAGACATTGAGCAAGTGGTGAAACAGTTCGGCAGCGTTGATGGGCCGGTCGAATTATTCGTTGAAGACATTGCAGCGGAGCTCTAGAAAAGGGGATATTTCTCGAGATAGGTGATATTTGGCGCCGCGTTTCGGCTGCTAGAAGTCTTTACCT
This sequence comes from Corynebacterium sp. HMSC11D10, assembly GCF_001806995.1. Classification (NCBI taxonomy): domain Bacteria; kingdom Bacillati; phylum Actinomycetota; class Actinomycetes; order Mycobacteriales; family Corynebacteriaceae; genus Corynebacterium; species Corynebacterium sp. HMSC11D10. The sequence goes on along the minus strand of NZ_KV787026.1, from coordinate 73,312 downwards.
GGAACCCGTTAGTACGGGGTTAGGGTCGCATTAACGGGCTCCAGGTAACGACCTTTACGCGGGGAGGGGCGGGGAAGGCCGCCGGAAAAGCGCGCGGCCCGCACCACGGCCCGCACCGCCGACCCGCACCACGGCCCGCACCGCCGACCCGCTCCCCCTACCGCGGCTCGACGGGGTTGCATTGCCTTAGATGCCGAGAACAACGAGACGGGTCTACACCGAGCCCGATTGACAGCGATCCCCGAGAGTTTCGTAGACGGGGACTAGAAAGGTGCAGCTCGAACCACTAGGCTCAGGTAAAAGTCCTGAAAAGTGGTTCGTCCCCTATGTCTGCCAGTGAGGAGGTGCGAGGTGAGGGTTACGTTGGAGCAAGCTGCCGAAAACTTCCACGCAGATTTAGAAGACATGAGACGTGTGGTCAAGAGCGGACGCGCAGTGTTGGATGAGCACGGAACCATTAACCTCATGCTCGCGCAAGCGCTGTCTCGATTCGTCTCCGAGGAGTTCACTAGGCTTTTCGGCGCTGAGCAATCGTTTGTTGCCTGGGATCTCGTTTATGTCGAGCCGACCTATTTCAACCTCGTGGATCAATTCCGGCCGGCTGAGACAGGACTACTGGACACCCGGGAAATGGGGCTTGCGCCAGGGGGACGCCGGTATGTGCAAGCATCCTCGCGAGACGAGCTGATCGATGCGGGGATCTATGGGCTGTGTAATCAAACATCCCGTGTAGGTGTCCTCATCAGGGAAACAGATTGCACTGAGCAACAAGCTCTCGCTGATGCTTACATGCTTGGGGATGCTCGGCTGCAACAGGCGGTCCGAGCGTATGTGGTAGAGCACTCGACACTTGTAGCGTAGCCACTATGGACCACGTTCGTCTGTTGCTCCTCAAGGTTGCGTCTGCGCTTGATGGGGAAGACTGGTTGCTCGTTGGTGGGGCGATGACCCACTTGCACTGCGCGTTGAATGAGGTTGGCTACGCCAGGCCAACAGCAGATGTCGACATAGTCGTGGATCCGGTCAACCATTCGACTCTGGGCAGTGTGGCACAAAAATTGGAGGAAAGCGGATACGAGCCAGTCTTGCCACTAACTAGAGAAGGGTTCCTCCATCAGTTTCTCGGTGGCCAGGGATTTCGTGTTGATGTGATGGGGAAGGACAGTGAAAATACGCCCGACCGATGGCGCGGGTACAACGTCGTAAAGTGCCCCGGGTCCAAATCAGCACTCGGCATCCTTTCAGATGGGACGCTCAAGGATGTTCTGGAGGTACCGGTTAGTGACGAGCGGGCGGTCCGCCTGCCAAACGTTTGGTCTGCCATCTCAATAAAGGGCCACGCCCTTCGGCTCGCCGACGGAAACCGTGAACGTCACGTTCAAGATGCGCTCGCACTACTGGCGTGCGCTAATAGGACAGAAGTAAAACGAGAGCTGACAAAATCTGAGCGACTTGCGGTAAACAACATTCTCTCGAGTTCCTACATGTCCAACGTCGAGAATTGGCTGCCCTTGGACCAGGAACATTGGAGCGAGGCTCTTCAAGAGATCAGACGGTTGCGTCCCCGGGGGCCTATATCAGTACCTGAGCTGATTCAGCCGCGTTTACCGCCCGAGAAGCGATGAGTCGGGATCGGACCCCGACTTCCGCGGAAGGGGCGAAGCTCACCCCTACCGCGGCTCGACGGGGTTGCCTTGCCAGACGGTGTTGGCGGGCACCTCGTCGCCACGCATGACCAGCGAGCCGGGGCCCACGGTCGCACCGGCGCCGATGACGGAACCCGGCAGGGAAACGGAGTGGGCGCCGAGGGTGGCCGACGCCTCGATGGTGACGGTATCCAGAGACATCACGCGGTCCTGGAACAGGTGCGTTTGCACGACGGTGCCCGGTCCGACGGTGGCGCCGGCGCCGACGGAGCAGAGGTCGGTTTCGGGGAACCAGTAGGACTCCACCCACGCGCCGGGGCCGATCTTCACGCCCAGCGCCCGCAGCGCGAGGTTCATCTCGCCGGAGCCGGTTGCCCAGTTGAAGAACCATGGCGCGGCGATGACTTCGATGAACTGGTCTTGCAGTTCGTTAAACCACACGAACCAGGAGTACAGCGGGTGTTCGCCGACGCGGTGTTTGCCCACGAGGACCCACTTCGCCACCACGGCGGAGGCCACCGCGACCACGCCGACGCCCATCCAGGTGAGTCCGCCGAGCAGGTACGTCCACCAGCCGACGCGCTCAAGCAACGTCACCACGCAAGCCGCGAACAGGGCGGCGAGTACCGCCTGGGTCATGGGTGCCAGAAGGCGCATCGTCTCGACGACACCACGCCTGCGCACCAACCCCTTCGCCGGTTCGTACGTCGCTTCACCTGCGGCTTCGACTTCCACGCGGCGCATGCGCTCGGGCGGGGATCCCCACCAGTTCGAGTGCGCCTTGGACTTCTTCGGGCTCGCGGACAGCACGGCCACCAGGGAGTGTTTGGCCAGTTTGCGGCCCGGGGCGACCATGCCGGAGTTGCCCACGAATGACCGCTTACCCACGACGGCGTGGTCGGTCCGGATCCAACCTCCGCCGATTTCGTAGCCGCCGGCGAGGGTGTCGTCGGCAAGAAATGCGCCTTCGCGGACTTCGGTGAGTTTCGGCACCATGACCGCGGTGGACACTTCTGCGTGTTCGCCGATGTCGGCGCCGAGCAGGCGCAGCCAGACGGGTGTGGCGGCGCCGGCGTAGATGGGGAAGTAGCGGGTGCGGGCGTCGTCCATAAGCCGGGTGACGGTCCATAGGCTCCAGCCGCGCAAGGAGCGGACGGGGAACACGCCGGGTTGGACGCCGAGTTGCGCCAGGCGTACGCCGGCCCAGGTCAGGGCGAGGCCAAGCCCGATGTAGACCACGCCGCCGACGGGTGCGAAGACCAGCAGGCCCCACACGGAGCGGGTGTCAACCAATCGCGCCAGGCCGAGCGTCGCCGCCGCACCACCCAGCACCGCCAGCGCGGGCAGCACCGACAACACCAGGGAGGTCAGTCCGTACGCAAGCGCCCACATGGGGCGGCGCGGCGGGCGTTCGTTGGGGAAGCGGTGCTTGGAGCGACCCTTCTTGCGCGCGGGTGAGCCGGCCCAGCGCGAGTGTTTCTTCACCGGTTTGTCGCCGGTGACGGTGGAGCCGGCCTCCACGTGGGCGCCCTCGCGGATCTCGGTGCCGGGCATCAGTGTGGAGCGCGCGCCCACGCGGGCGTCGGGGCCGATGAACACTTCGCCGACGTGGAGTTCGTCGCCGTCGAGCCAATACCCGCCGAGGTCGACGCCGGGCTCGATGGCTGCGCCCTCGCCGATGGTGGCCAGACCGGTCACCGGCGCGAATGCGTGCATGTCCACGTCCTTGCCCACCGTGTTGCCCAGCAGTCGGGCGGTGATCTTGGCGGCGTTCGCGCTCGCGATGTTCATCGCGCCGGAGGCAGCCAGCCACCGCTCAGCGGCCCACAGCCGCAAATGCACAGTCCCGCCGCGCGGGTACACGCCGGGCGCAATCCGGCCGCGGATCGCCCGCGCCCCGAGCGCTCCGATCGGGATGCGCCCCAGCGGCGTGCACAGCACCGCAAACGCCACCGCGAGCCAGGTCCACGACAGCGTGGTCAGGCCCAGCACATTTGCGACGATCGCCACCCACGTCACCGCCGCCGACGCCTTCAGCGTCATCACCGGCACCATGAGCAGCGTCTGCGCCAGCCGAGTCGCGCCGGTCACTGGAGTCACAGAACGTTCGCGGGTGGAGGTTTTGGTGGTGCGGGTGAGGTCGTCGATAAGCGATGCAAGCGTTTCCAACCTCGGGTGGTCGTAGAGGTCGCGCACCGCGATGGTGGGCACGCGCTCGCGCAGACGCGCGATGAGCGAGGCGGCAGCTAGCGACGACCCACCTAACTCAAAGAAATCCGCATCCTTGCCCGGCACGTCCAGGCCGAGCACCGCCACCCATGCTTCGGCAACCCACTGCTCTGTCGGCGTCATGCCGACCGCATCCACGCTGGCGGGCAGCGGCCACGGCAGGGCCTTCTTGTCCACCTTGCCAGAGGTGCGGATCGGTAGCTCATCCATCACGTGGATGCGCGGCACGAGCGCGGCCGGCATGACCTCGGCGAGGCGCTCGCGCATCTGCTGCACGTCCAGCGAAACGCCGTCGTCGGGGGAGACATAGCCGACGAGCACCTTGTCGCCTGCGGGCAGCGTTTGTACGGCGACGGCGGAGTTATACACGCCCTCGAGCGCGGCCACGTTGGCCTCCACTTCGCCGAGCTCGATGCGGCGCCCACCGATTTTCACCTGGTCGTCGGCGCGGCCGATAAACGCCAGGCCATCCTCGGTGAGTCGCACGTGGTCGCCGGTGCGGTACGCGCGCTCCCAATCACCCATCGGCGCGTACTTCTCCGCGTCTTTCTCCGGGTCGAGGTAGCGCGCGAGGCCCACGCCGCCGATGATCAACTCACCTGCTTCTCCCTCGCCGTCGCTTGCGATGGCGAGATCCCAACCGTCCAGCGGCCAACCGATAGTCACGGGCTTGCCGGGGAAGAGCCGGGTTGCGCTGGCCACCACGGTGGCTTCAGTAGGGCCGTAGGTGTTCCACATCTCGCGGCCGTCGGCAAGGCGGTCAGTCAGTTCCTGGGAGCAGGCCTCGCCGCCCACAATGAGCAGGCGAATGTTGTCCAGGGCCTCTTTCGGCCATAGTCCGGCGAGGGTGGGCACGGTGGAGACGACCGTGATGTCGCGACGGATCAGCCACGGGCCCAAGTCCTGGCCGGAGCGCACCAACGCGCGCGGTGCCGGCACCAAACAGGCGCCGTGGCCCCACGCCAGCCACATCTCCTCGCACGACGCGTCGAACGCCACCGACAGGCCCGCAAGCACGCGGTCGTCGGGCCCGAGCGGTTCGTCCTGGCAGAACAGGCGCGCCTCCGCATCCACGAAGGCGGCGGCCGAGCGGTGGGTCACCGCTACGCCTTTTGGTTTGCCGGTGGAGCCGGAGGTGAAGATGATCCAGCAGTCGTCGTCGGGGGTGACTGTCGCAAGCGCGCCAAGCTCGCCGCCCAACACGCCACCACCAACCGGCGCCTTCACCATCCGCAGGCCCTCGTCGGTCCAGATGGCGTCCACGTCCGCTTCGGTGAATACGGTTTCGGCGCGCTCGTCCGGGTCGTCCGCGTCGACGGGGACGTAGGCGCAGCCGGCGCGCATCGTCGACAAGATTGCGAGGTAGAGCTCGCGGGTGCCGGACGTCATCCGGATGCCGACGCGGCCCCGGTACGGCACACCCTGGGTGCGCATGGCGGTGGCGCGTTGGTCGATTTCTTCGACGAGTTCGGCGTACGTGATTACTTCGCCGTCGTCGATGGCCGCCGCGCCGGGGTGGGCTTCGGCGGAGGCGAAAAGGACATCAATAAGTGTCCGCTCCGGCGGGGCGAGGTGGCTGCGCAGGAGCGGATTGGGAAGGGGCTCGGCTTGAACCATGCGGATTAGGTTAGACCTATCCGGGGCGCATCGCTCGACTACACGGCGACTACACGGCTATTCCGTCTCGAGCGCTTGCGACAGCTTCTTCAGGTTCTTCAGCTGCTTCTGGGACGACGCTTCGAGTGCGCGCTCCTCGGCTGCAACCACGTCGTCGCCAAGTTTGGCCAGCGCCTTCGTGCCCTTCTTGGTCGCGGCGACGATCTGGCGGCGACGGTCTTTCGGGTCGCGGTCGCGGGTGACCCAGCCGAGTTTCTCCAGCGAGTCGATGAGCCGCACCATGTCGGAGGCGTCGATGATCAGCAGCTCGGACAGTTGGCGCTGCGACATTGGAGCGACGTCCACGCAGGACAGCACCCAGTACTCGCGCATGGTGGTGTCGTGCTTGGCCAGGGTGCGCTCGACTTCGTCCTTGGTGTGCCTGCGCACGCGTTCGATCTGGAAGTGGGGAGACTTCAGCAGAGCGGAGGGCAGTTCAGGAAGCGTCGACATACCCCCACCATACTTCCCTGCGGCGTCCCAATGGTTGGGACGGCCTAATTTTCGTGCGGCAAACCTTGTTCGACCCAGGCGGTGGTGCCGCCCGCGACGTTGTAAATGCCGTCCCAGCCGAGGGCTTGCTCGAGGTATTCGCCGGCCTGTGCGCTGCGGCCGCCGCCCTTGCAGATCAGGTAGATGTCCTGATCCGGGTCGATTTCGCTGTAGCGTGCCACGAATTCGGACAGCGGAATGTTCTTGGCGCCGGTTGCGCGGACGGCGGCGTATTCGTCGGCCTCGCGGACGTCGATAAGTTGCGCGCCTGCAGGGACTTCAGTGACTTGGACATTCTCCATGGCTCGTATGATAGCGCCCGTGACGTCCACTCCTCGCTGGGTTTATCATGTGCGCCGCATTGTCGCGCTGCTCATCGTTGTGTTCGTCGTGCGCATATTGCTTTTCGACGACACCACGCCTTCCCCCGAAACCCCCACCACGGAAGAGACGTCGTCGGAGGCGTCGGTTCGTCGAGAAGCAGCTGCGCAGATTCCAGCGGGACGGCCGGTGGAGATGGTTGTGCCGGTGTTGGGGATGCGCGCCGGGTTTGAGGCCGAGGATTGCCGGGTGGTCGATGGCGCGATCGATCCGAAGAGCCTGGATAAGGCGTGTGCGCTGACGGGGGAGGGGTACCCGTACGCGCTGCCTGGCACGGATGCGAAGGATCTTGTGGTCATCGCGGGTCACACGGGTGCGGGGGTGAGCGCGGTGTTTAACAAGCTTTACGACGGCACCACCGAGCACCACAACGTTGCCGTCGGCGACTACCTCTACGTGCGCACCGAAACCTCCGGGCAGGACTGGCTGGTCTACCGCGCGACCGATCTGCACGATCCTGACAAGAAGTCGCTTGCCTCCAACCCGGAGATCTGGGGTGACGGGCCGATGCCTGGCCGGCTGCTGACCATCAGTTGTGTGCAGCCGTCGAACCTGCTGGCCAACTCGGTGCGCAACGCGGTGGTGGGGTGGCAGCTCGAGGGCACCGCCACTGACGACGAGGTGGAAACCGTCTTCCAGCCACGTTGATTTCTGGTGCGTTGTCGCGCCCGTTTGTCAAATTGTGACAAAAGTTTCTCGTGTGACTGGTGTAAAAACTGTCAAGACACTGTAGACTTCAAGTTGAACTTTAGACTTTCTCAACTTCAGGAGACCACAATGAACCGCCTTCTCGCCGCAGCCGCCGCTGGCGCTCTCGCCCTGGCCGCCCTGCCGATGACAAACGCCAACGCGCAGGACCTGCCCAAGGAAACCAAGGACGCGCGCGGCGAAACCTACTTCCTCAACGAGGAAGGCACCCACTACGTGCCTGACGCGCAGGAGGCGCTCAAGCCGTTCGCGCAGCTCGACTCCGCACAGCAGGAGAAGGCAGTTGCAATTGTCGACGCCGCCGTGGCCGGCCTCATCGACACCGGCGTCATCCGCGACGCCCAGACTTCTGTGCAGGCGCCGGCACCCGCTCCCGCTCCGGAGCTCTCTGAAGAGGAGAAGGCTGAGGCGCAGTCTGGCGGCGAGGCCACCCAGGCCCCGGCTGAGAAGCCGCTTGGCGCCGACAACGTCGACCCGGCCAACCCGGACCCGGTTGCCAACGGCTTGGTCAAGTTCCCGCCAGTGGCCACCCTGGACGGCGTGACCTACTTCCTGAACAAAAACGGTCACACCTTCGTCGCCGATGTCCTGCGCGTGAACTCGGATGTCACGCCGGAGGAGATTGCGTTGAGTGATGGGCTCGTCGCAAAGTTTGCTGGCGAAATCGCGCGCCAGGGTATCGAGGCCGCTCGCGCTGCCGGCGACCTGAACGTCGACGTCGCCCCGGCTGTCCCGTACGCCGCCGAGCGTGGCGGCGCTGAAACCGTTGACGCGGCCGCCGCTGACACTGCCGCGACCGCCCAGCGCGGCCTCGCCGCCGAGACCGGCTCCAACACTCTCGTGCGCGCACTGTTCGCGCTGCTGCTCGCATCTGTGCTGGGTGCTGGCGTATACGCGTTCGCGCGCCGTCGTCTTATCTAGGACACCCGACTTGATTTACGGCTGAGAATGATGTTCTCTTGGTTCGTGAATTATAGACATCTGATCGCCACCGCCTGTGCATCCGCTGTGATCGCAGGCGGTGTCGTAGCTCCTGCAACCGCCCATGCTCACGTCGACATCGACCCACTCAGCCGTGAGTGCAAGGAAGCCACTGCAGCTGCGAAGAGGGGCGCGCCGATCCCGCACATGGACCGCTTCGTGTTTAGCGACAACGAAAACGCCCTCGTCGAAAACACCCTGTACCTTTACGCGCCGGACCGACTGAAGACGCACATCAACCGCGCCACCGCCGAATGGGTCAAGGCCACCAATGGCCTCGTGCGTTTCGAGTACGTGGACAAACCCGGCTACAAAGTCGTCACCGTCCAGGAGGCTAACCTCGGCGGCTCTGTAGGTCGCGTCACCGGCAACGTGCACAACATGAGGGTGCTGATTAACCCCGACACGATCCGTGGAGGACACGAACCGAGCATCACCATGACCCTCGCCCACGAGATCGGCCACGCCATGGGCCTTGCCCACTCGTGCGACGGTGCGCTGATGAAGGTGGGCAACAACCGCGGCAAGTCCGCGACTACCCCGCAGGCCCTGGACGCACAGGTGCTCATCCAGCACAACAACCTTAAGCAGTATGGCGGCCGCCGGCCGCAGCCGAGCACGACTGCTGCGCCTGCTCCTGCGCCGGTTGAGCCAACGACTTCTGAGCCCGCACCTGTGGTTCCGGAGCCGTCCACGCCTGAGCCGTCCACGCCTGAGGTCAGCACCGTCGTTACGACGGTCCCGGCCACAACGACCACCGAGGAACCGACCAGTGAGGAACCGACCAGCGAGACCACGGTGATCGAAACTGTCGTGGTTGAGGAACCCACCTCTGCGGAGCCGACCCCTGAGGAGCCCACCCAGGTCGCTCCCGTCGAGGAATTGCCGAAGCCGACCACCCTGCAGGAAGCGTTGGATGCGGTGAAGGAAGCGAAGGATCAGTACGTGGCTGCTGATGAGGCAGCTAGGGCAGCGCAGAAAAGGGGCGAAGGCATCGACGAAGCCGAGGCAGCTGCGGATGCTGCCTGGAGCGTCTTGCAGGCTGCCCAGAACAATCTTGAGGAGTTCAAGGCGCAGCACCCGGATGCCACGCTCGAGCCGGAACCGGAACCGCAGCCCACGTCTGAGGTAACCACCAAGCCAGAGGTGACGACGCCTCGTTCCACCACGACCGCGAAGGCAACCACGTCTGCGCCGACTACGACCTCTACGACCTCGCGGACATCGACCACGTCCCCGACACTGAGGCCCACGCCAACTACGCAGACCCAGGCGACGAAGGTCACCACGACCACGAAGTTGTCGGAGGTTGCACCGTCTACGACGACGCAGAAGGCAACCACGACCAAGCAGGCAACGTCGTCGAAGGAAACCACTGTGACCACGACCTCGCGTACGTCTGCTGTCGCGTCGTCTTCGACTCCGCGGTTGTCGACCAAGACTTCGACCACCAAGGCCACGCCGACCACCAAGGCCACGCCGACCACGCCGACCGCTGAGACTCAGACGAGCAAGGTCACGCCGCCCACGAAGTCGTCGGAGGTTACACCGTCGACTTTCACTAGGAAGGCAAGCACGTCAGCGGCGACTCCGTCGGCGCAGACCACGACGTCGCGTACGTCTGCTGTCGCGCCGTCTTCGACTCCGCAGTTCTCGACCAAGACGTCGACCACCAAGGTCACGCCGACCACGAAGCCGTCGCAGGTCACGTCGGCTACCACGACCAAGCAGGCAACCCCGTCGGCAGAGTCGAAGGTAAGCACGTCCTCGGCAACAACGTCGGCGCAGCTCACGGTTACCACGACAACGAGCGCATCCACCGAGAGCACCACGGCAGCGGCTACTACGGTGGTGGAAATTCCGGAGGGGTCGGTCGTCGATAAGAGTACGAGCGCGCCGACAACCATCACGGAATCGCTGGAGATCCCGGCAGGGAAGGAAGATGGCTCGGCGAAGTCCTCGAGCACCTCGCCGCTTGCGATCATCGTGCCGAGCATTCTGCTGGTGCTTACCGGCCTCGGCGCTGTTGGGTTTTACCTGTACAAGCACTACTTCTAAACCGAAAGGGTGTGCATTTTTTCGACCGATCGGTTGATGAATCCCGGTGGTTCCCAGGCCTACTGTCGTGAAGGTCGAAAGGAACCCCATGACTACAGTGCACACCCCAAACACAACAACCGAACACCCCGGTCGGTGGAAGGCCCTCGCAGTCCTCGCCGCGGGGCTGGCGCTGATTGTCATGGACGGCACCATCGTTGGCGTCGCCCTGCCCACGATGATCACCGCCCTCGACCTCAGCCTCACCAACGCGCAGTGGGTCAACGCGATCTACAACGTCATCTTCGCGGCGTTGCTGCTCGGCTCCGGTCGCCTCGGTGATCGCGTCGGCCGCCGCACCACGTTCGCCGCCGGCGTTGCGCTGTTCATTGGTGGCTCGTTGCTTGCAGGCTTATCGACGACCGCAACCACCCTGATCACAGCCCGCGCCGTCCAAGGCGTCGGTGGTGCATTGGTGCTGCCGGCGACGTTGTCGTCGGTAAATTCGCTCTTCCACGGCAAGGATCGTGCCGCCGCGTTCGGTGTGTGGGGCGCCGTAATGAGCGGTACGGCGGCGCTTGGCCCGCTGCTCGGCGGGGTGCTCACGCAGTACTTCTCCTGGCAGTGGATCTTTTTGGTAAACCTTCCGCTCGGCCTGCTGGTGCTGCTGGGGATTTACGCCTGGGTGCCGCAAACCCACGGTAAACGCAATGTCCGGGGTGTCGACGTCGACGGCCTGCTGACCTCCGCCATCGGCTTCGGGCTTGTCGTATTCGGGCTCATCGAGGCGACCACGCTCGGCTGGTGGGAGAAGAAAGAAACCCTGCGTCTTGGCTCCTGGTCCTGGCCGGAGAGCTGGACTGTCTCGCCTGTGCCGTTTGCCATCGGTATCGGCCTGATCTTCATTGCCCTGTTCGTGCGCTGGGAACTGCACCGCGCGCGCAACGGCCGCGATGTGCTTCTGGATCTCTCCCTGTTCAAAGTCGGCACATTCTCCTGGGGCAACCTCACCGCTGCCATGGTCGCCGTCGGCGAGTTCGCCCTCATGTTTGTCCTGCCGTTGTTCCTGGTCAACGCGGTCGGCCTTTCCACCGTGCGCACCGGCCTTGTCCTTGCCGCGATGGCATTCGGCGCGTTCGTTTCCGGTGCCTCCGCACGCCACCTGGCGGCTCGTCTCGGCGCGCCGGGTGTCGTCGTGCTTGGTCTTGCGCTTGAGGTGGTTGGTGTTGGGCTGTTGGCTGGGGTCGTCGCAACGCAAGGCTCCACCTGGTTCACCGTCGGCGCACTCGTGGTCTACGGCGTAGGGCTCGGCCTTGCGTCCGCACAGTTGACCTCGACGGTGCTCGCCGGCATCCCCGAAGCGCAGTCGGGCGCGGGCTCGGCCACCCAGTCCACGGTGCGCCAACTCGGCTCCGCCATGGGCGCCGCGATCGCCGGGTCTGCCCTGGCAGCGGCGATGGCGCGCACCATCCCGTCCTCGCTCGAGTCCGTCGCCGGGGTGTCCGAGAATGTGCTGTCCAAACTGTCCGAGGCCACCCAGGCGTCCGCGGGCTCAATGATCGGGCAACTTCGCGACGCCACCCCCACCGACCCCTTCACCGCACCCCTCGGCGACGCCCGCAGTGTGGTTGTTCAGCAGCTGTCCAGCGGGTTCGCCGAGGCCGCCGCCTGGTCGATCGGGTTCTCTGCGCTGTTCCTGCTGCTGGGCCTGCTCGGCTCGGTGATGGTGCTGCGACAGTCGAAGAAGACTCCGGCCGCAGTCTAGTGTTCGCTGATCGTCTAGCTCGCCGCAAGGCCAACAAGACGATCAGGCGCATAATGACCATCATGTTCAACATGACCTGGGGAAATGTGAAGCCCACTAGCTGATCGTCTAGCTGCACCTGAGGGGGAGCTAGACGACTGCGCAAAACCCCAGAAAACCCCAGAAAACCCACCACAGAACAACAAAAACCGGGCCCCGCACAGTCGCGGAGCCCGGCTATCAAAGACCAAACAGTCTTACTTGTCGCCCTTGTATGCGTCGATGGAGGCCTGGAGGATCTTCTCGGCTTCTGCCTTGTTGCCCCAGCCGGAGCCGGTGACTTCCTTGTTCGGCTCGAGGTCCTTGTAGTGGACGAAGAAGTGCTCGATTTCGTCCTTGACAAAGTCGGAGACGTCGTCGATGTCCTGGTAGTGGTCGTAGCGGACGTCGTCGATGACGCAGAGGAGTTTGTCGTCACCGCCGGCTTCGTCGGTCATCTTGAATACGCCAAGCGGACGTGCCTTGACGGTGACGCCCGGGAAGACTGGCTCGGGGAGGATGACGAGGGCGTCGAGTGGGTCGCCGTCGTCGGCAAGGGTGTTGTCGATGTAGCCGTAGTCGGCTGGGTACGCCATCGGGGTGAACAGGTAGCGGTCGAGGTAGACGCGGCCGGTTTCGTGGTCGAACTCGTACTTGTTGCGCGAGCCCTTGGGGATTTCGATGATGACCTCAATAGACATGGGATCTCCTTCGTTCGGTGATTGTCCGCAAATCATCATACGTGGGCTACGCTTTTTGCCGATGAAGGTATGGACTTGGGTTGCGGGCACGTTGGCGTTGGCTGCGGTTGGTGGTGTTGCTGGGTTTGGTGTGGCTGCGCATGAGCAGTTGTCGCGGATTGAGCATGCGCCGGCGTTTCGGCTTGAGCAGGCGGCGTTTCCGCTTGTGCCTGCAGAGCCTTCGCTTATCGACGACACCGTGCTGACCCAAACCCTCACCGATCTTGCTGAGAATCCTGGTCTGGGGCAGTTCCATGGTCGTGTGTCCGCGGCGGGCGGCGACGTGGTGTTTGATCGGGCATCGGGGGATGCGTTGCGTCCGGCGTCGGTGACCAAGGTGCTCACGGCTGCGGCGGCGCTGATCGAGTTGGGACAGAGCGACACGATTACAACGCAGGTGGTGCGCGCTGCGGATTCGGGTGCGGTGACGATCAAGGCGGCTGGCGACGTGTGGTTGGACGCCGAGGCACTCGACGAGCTGGCGGGCCAGATCGGTGAGGCGTCTGAGGTGTATGTGGATACGTCGGCCTGGGCTGGCATGCCGGAGATGATGCCGGGATGGGACCCGCTGGATATCGACGGTGGTTACGTCGCACCATTGCAGCCTGCGATGCTGTCCGGCGGGCGCTTGGACGGGGAGACGTCTGGCGACGTGCCGCGTTCGCACACGCCGGCCCTCGACGTGGCGCAGGCGCTGGCGAACCGCCTCGGTGCCGGTGTTGTGGACGTGCGCGAGGCCCCCGTCGACGCCGAGGTTGTCGCCGAGGTGGAATCGCCGACGCTGGTGGAGCGCCTCGAGATGATGATGAAGGAATCTGACAACGTCTACGCCGAGGCAATTGGCCGCGAGGTTGCGCTCGCACGCGGGGTGAAGGATGCGCCGTCGGCGACGCTGTCGCTGCTGCAGGAGCACGGCATTGATACGTCGGGTGTGGCGCTCTCGGATAACTCGGGCTTGTCTACAGACAACCGCATTCCGCCGGTGGTGCTGGATAGTGTGCTCGTGGAAGCTACGACCAAACCCGAACTCCGCCCGCTGCTGTCCACGCTGCCGGTTGCGGCAGGCGAGGGCACGCTGGCGGACCGCTACGGCGACCTCCCGGGACGTGGCTGGGTCCGCGCGAAAACCGGCACGCTCGACGGCACCGCCTCGCTAGCCGGGACTGTGACCAGCGTGAACGGCAACATCTACACGTTTGCGCTGATCTGCAACGACGCCGAGGTGCTCGCGGCGCGCCGGGCCATGGACGAGTTCACCTCGGCGCTGCGCGAGTTCTAATGCAACCGTTTTGGCCGCGCCGCTCCCCGCACTTCCTCGCGTGCAGGCAAGCCGTGCGCCCCTTCGACGGGCCAGCGGTGATCGGTCTGTCAGGCGGGCCGGACTCGTTGGCGCTGGTTGCGGCGGCAGCGGCGGAGCAAAAGGACGTCTCGGTCCTGGTCGTCGACCACGGTTTGCAGCCCGGATCGGCCGACGTCGCCGAGCGTGCCGCGACCGTAGCGCGCGAGTTCGGGTTTGCCTCTACGGTCGCCAACGTGACAGTAGGTCCCGGCAACGTTGAGGCCGCCGCGCGCGAAGCCCGCTACGCCGCGCTACTCGAACAGGGCCGCGACGTGTGGGTCGCGCACACCGCCGACGACCAGGCAGAAACCCTGCTGCTTGGCGCGTTGCGTGGCAACCCGTCTGGCATGGCGCAGCGCAACGGACACATCGTCAGACCGTTTCTGAACATCCGCCGCGCAGACACCGTCGGGGCGTGCGAGGAACTCGGGCTCGAACCTTGGCACGACCCGATGAATGACGACCCGGCGTATCGTCGAGTAGCAATGCGCCAGAGCATCATCCCGGCGCTGACCGACCTGCTTGGCGGGGACGCGGTGCCAGCGCTTGCCGCCACCGCCAACCGGATCGCAGCTGACCAGGCGCTCATCGAGCGACTCGCGGATCTCACGCCGACTACGTCGTGTGTGGAGTTGGAGGGGGATGCGGGGCCGGTGAGGCGTCGTCGATTAGCAAGATGGCTCCTGGATGAAGGAGTGCGGGTCCAGGGCGACCAACTTGCGGCGATCGAAGCGCTGGTGACCAACTGGCACGGGCAGGGGCCGATCGCGGTCGGAGGCGGGCGTGCGGTGGCGCGAGTCGACGGGAAACTGGTCCTGACCTAGCCCAAATGTCCCAGGTGGTTGTGCCTTGTGGGAATCTAGTGGCAAGATGAGGAAGTTACGCGCAGGTGAACTGCGTGACGTCCGCGAGGCACAGCGAAAGGGAAAGGCCAGCCCATGACTGAGTTGCACGACACGAAGGACTTCAACGTTCCGCCGAACCGTTACGGCGACGACGTGGAGGCGATCCTGATCACGGAGGAGGCGTTGCAGGGGCGCATCCAGGAGTTGGCGGATATGGTGTCGGAGAAGTACCGCGACTCCGAAGAGGACCTCATTTTGGTGTGTGTGCTGAAGGGGGCGGTGTTCTTCCTGACGGACTTTGCGCGCAAGCTCTCTATCCCGGCTGAGATGGAGTTCATGGCGGTGTCCTCCTACGGCAACTCGACGACGAGTTCTGGCGTGGTCCGCATTCTGAAGGACCTGGATAAGGAGATCGCTGGCCGTGATGTGCTGGTGGTTGAGGACATCATCGATTCGGGTCTGACGCTGTCGTGGTTGCTGCGTAATTTGCGCAACAGGAACCCGAAGAGCCTTGAGGTCGTTACTCTATTGCGCAAACCGGATGTGCAGACGGCGCAGATCGACTTGCTTGACATCGGGTTCGATATCCCGAACGAGTTCGTGATCGGCTACGGCCTGGATTACGCGGAGCGCTACCGTGATTTGCCGTACGTGGGCACGTTGCATCCGCGCGTGTACTCGGACGCTGAGTAAAGCCGACTAGAACAAAGGTTTATGAGCAAAAATAAAAACGTCATGCGGTGGGGCATTATGGGCGCCATCGCGCTTATTGTGCTCTATTTGCTGACGCTGATTGGGGACGATTCCCGCGCCTACCAGAGCGTGGATACGTCGGTGGCGATGCAGCAGCTCCGCGAACATAACGCGGAGGAAGTGCAGATCGATGACCGCGAGCAGCGGGTGCGTATTGATCTGCGTGAGCCGATTACTGTCGACGAGCGCGAGGGCGTCGAGGCAATTTCTGCCCAGTACCCGGCTCGTACCGCGCCGGATGTGTTCCAGGCGGTGCGTGAGGCTGAGGCGGATTCCTACCAGACGAATGTGACGCAGGATTCGTTCCTGATGTCCATGCTGGGCTTCATGCTGCCGATGATCCTGGTGTTCGGCTTGCTGTTCTACTTCATGTATCGCATGCAGTCGGGCGGCGGCGGACCGTTTGGCATTGGTGGTTCGAAGGCGAAGCAGCTGACTAAGGACAACCCGACGAACACGTTCGATGACGTGGCGGGTGCCGACGAGGCCGTTGACGAGCTCCACGAGGTAGTGGACTTCCTCACCGACCCGAGCGTGTACGAAAAGCTTGGCGCGAAGATCCCGCGTGGTGTGCTGCTCTATGGCCCACCGGGTACCGGTAAGACCCTGCTTGCGCGTGCTGTCGCTGGTGAGGCGGGCGTGCCGTTCTACACCATCTCCGGTTCTGACTTTGTGGAGATGTTCGTTGGTGTGGGTGCCTCCCGCGTGCGTGACCTGTTCAAACAGGCGCGTGAGAACGCTCCGTGCATCATCTTTGTCGATGAGATCGACGCCGTCGGCCGCCAGCGCGGCTCCGGTATGGGTGGCGGCCACGACGAGCGCGAGCAGACCTTGAACCAGTTGCTGGTGGAGATGGATGGCTTCTCCGGCCGCGAGGGCGTGATCCTGCTGGCGGCGACGAACCGTCCGGACATCCTGGACCCCGCGCTTTTGCGCCCGGGCCGTTTCGACCGCCAGATTCCGGTATCCAACCCGGACCTCGCGGGTCGTGCCCAGATTCTGAAGGTGCACGCGAAGGATAAGCCGTTGGCCAAGGACGTCAACCTGGATGCTTTGGCAAAGCGCACCGCGGGCATGTCGGGTGCGGACCTGGCGAATGTGCTTAACGAGGCCGCGTTGCTCACCGCCCGCATCGGCGGCAACGTGATCACCGCGGATGCGTTGGAAGAAGCCACCGACCGCGTGATCGGTGGCCCGCGTCGTTCCAGCAAGATCATTTCCGAGCACGAAAAGAAGGTCACTGCCTACCACGAGGGCGGCCACACACTGTCTGCGTGGGCGCTCAAGGACATCGAGCGCGTGTACAAGGTGACCATTCTTGCCCGCGGCCGCACCGGCGGTTTCGCCATGACGGCCGACGAGGACGACAAGGGGATGTACACCCGCGACGAATTGTTTGCCCGCATGGTGTTCGCCATGGGCGGCCGCTCCGCCGAGGAGCTCGTCTTCGGCGCCCCGACCACCGGTGCGTCGAACGATATCGAGCAGGCCACGAAGATTGCCCGCGCGATGGTCACCGAGTACGGCATGACCTCCTCGCTCGGCGCGGTGAAGTACGGCCAGGAGCAGGGCGATCCGTTCTCCGGCCGCGGCGGTGGCGGCACACTCGAGTACTCGCCGGCAGTCGCCGCGAAGATCGACGAGGAGATGCAGGCGCTTCTCGACGAAGCCCACAAGGTCGCCTACACAACCCTCGAGCGCTACCGCGACGAGCTGGATACGTTGGCCTCGAAGCTTCTGGAGAAGGAAACCCTGCGTCGGGGCGATCTGGAGGAGATCTTCGACTCGATCGAGCCGCAACGCCCGACCTTGCCGGAGCACGACGTGCGCTTCGGCCGCCAGATCGGTCGCGAGCCGGTGAAGACTCCGGTGGAGATTGCGAAGGAGCGTGGCGAGGAGCCACCGAAGCGTTTCTCCATCCTGGAGGCGTCGAAGGCGACGCGTGAGCGTCGTCGCAAGGAACGCGAGGCGGAAGAGAAGGCAGCGGAGCAGAAGGGCTCCACGCGTTGGCAGCCGCCGAAGGGCCAGGCCCCGCAGTACCGCGGTGAGAAACCGCCGGCGGACTGGACCTACGTGGGCGGACCGCAACCAAAGCAGCCTAAGCCGAAGCAGCACCCGGGCGCGGAAAACTATCCGACCCGGGAGACCGAGGAGATCGGCTTCCGCCTGCCGGAGCACGAACGCCCAGACCACCCAGCACGTGGTCCGGAGCCGGAGACCCGTCCGACTGCGTCTGAAGACGAGACGACCCAGTTGCCGCGCGAGCCGCAGGAACCGAAGCACAGGAGAGACGACGATGACGACGCCTAAGTTTGACCACGAGCGCGCCGAAGCCGCCGTGCGTGAGCTGCTCATCGCGGTGGGGGAAGACCCGGACCGTGAAGGGCTCGTGGAAACACCAGCGCGTGTGGCGCGCGCCTACGCAGAGGTGTTCGCGGGCCTGCACGAGGACCCGAAGGTGCACTTGGAGAAGTCCTTTTCGGAGAACCACCGCGAGTTGGTGCTCGTGCGTGACATTCCGATCTACTCCACCTGCGAGCACCACCTCGTGCCGTTCTACGGCGTGGCCCACATTGGCTACATCCCAGGCCAGGACGGCAAGGTGACCGGCCTGTCCAAGCTGGCCCGTGTGGCGGATATGTACGCGAAGCGCCCGCAGGTGCAGGAGCGGTTGACGGCGCAGATTGCGGACGCGATCGTCGAAAAGCTTGATGCGTCTGCGGTGATCGTCGTCATCGAATGCGAGCACCTGTGCATGGCAATGCGTGGAATTCGGAAGCCGGGTGCGACAACGACCACGTCCGCTGTGCGCGGCGGTTTTCAGAAGAACGCGGCCTCGCGTGCCGAGGTCATGAGCCTGATTAGGGGATAGAACACCAATGACCACTGTCGCCGACCTGACACTGTCCGGACGCACGAGTGTGATGGGGATTGTCAACGTCACGGAGGATTCGTTTTCGGATGGCGGCAAGTGGCTCGCCACCGACGATGCCATCGCCCATGCCCACGAGTTGGTGAAGTTGGGCGCGGACATTATCGACGTCGGCGCCGAATCCACCCGACCCGGCGCCACCCGCGTTCCCGCGGAGGTGGACCCGAGTCTCTGCAGCCCCTCACGGAGGATGAGCGGCGCCACCCGCGTTCCCGCGGAGGTGGAAGCGGAGCGCATTCGCCCGGTGATCCGGACGTTGCACGAGGATGGCATCCGGACCTCGATTGACACGATGCGTGCCGCTACCGCGCAGGCCGCTGCTGAAGAGGGCGTGGATCTGATCAACGACGTCTCCGGTGGCCTGGCGGATGAGGACATGTACCGCGTGATGGCGGAAACGCAGCTGCCGGTGTGCCTGATGCACTGGCGTGCGGACGCGTTTGTCAACGCCTCGGGTGCGGCCGACCACGGCGGGGATGTGGTCAAGGACGTCCACCAGGTGCTGGCAGAACTCGTCGAGAACGCCCTGGCCGCGGGGGTGGCCAAGGAGCAGATCACGCTGGACCCGGGGTTGGGCTTTGCTAAGACCGCGGCCGATAACTGGGCGCTGCTCAACGCCCTGCCGGAGTTTATCGCCGGTGAGTTCCCGATTCTTGTGGGTGCGTCGCGCAAGCGTTTCCTCAGGGAGATCCGCGCGGATCGTGGTCTGGAGCACTCCCCGGTGGATGCGGACCCGGCTACCGCTGCCGTCACGGCGCTGTCTGCCCAGGCCGGCGCCTGGTGCGTTCGTGTGCACGAGGTTGCGGTCTCGCGCGACGCGGTGGATGTGGTGGCAAGGTGGAACCATGGCTGACCGCATCGAACTCAAGGGGCTTAAGTTCCACGCCAACCACGGCGTGCTCGAGCACGAAACGGAGTTTGGCCAGGCGTTCTCGCTGGACATTACGTGCTGGTTGGAGTTCGCAGACGCCGCGCGTGACGACGACCTGACCAAAACCGTCAACTACGCCGAACTGGCCGACACCGCGCTGGCCATTGCCATCGGTACGCCACGCCAGTTGATTGAGACCGTGGTTGTCGAGATCGCAGAGACCGCTATGCGCACCTACGACGTGCTGCAGGCCATCGAGGTCACTCTGCACAAGCCGCACGCGCCGATCCCGGCAGTGTTCGACGACGTCGCAGTAGTGGCTCGCCGCTCCCGGAAACGGATGTGATGCCCATGCGCGCAGTGCTGTCCTCCGGATCGAACATGGGTGATGCGCGTGCGCACCTGCGCGCGGTTGTGGATGAGTTCGCGAGCGAAACCGTTGCTGCCAGCTCCATCTACGCCACCGCGCCCTGGGGCAAGACTGACCAGCCGGACTTTCTCAATCAGAGCCTGCTGGTGGAGGTGGACCAAACCCCGCACGAGTTGCTCGAGCGCTGCCAGCGCCTGGAAAACGAGGCCGACCGTGTGCGCGTGGAGCGCTGGGGCCCTCGCACCCTGGACGTGGACATTGTCTGGATCGAGGGCTATACCTCCGACGACCCGGTGCTGACGGTCCCGCACCCGCGCGCGCACCTGCGCCAGTTTGTGCTTGAGCCGTGGTTGGAGATTGATCCGGGTGCGGAGTTGAGGGGGTCGTCGATACGCGAATTGCTCGATGGTCTGGAGGATCAAGGGGTGCGCAAACTGTGAAGCGCACGCCGATCGAGGGGATCATCGCCGCTGCTGGTTTCAGTGCCGCGGCTGCGCTGATTGTGGTGCGTCGCTACTACAGCTGGCTGGAGTCGCTGGATGTGATCGTGCCGCTGTCGTTGTGGTGCATCGCCGCGGTGGCCGGGTGGCTGGCGTGGGTGGTGCACAAGCGCCGCAAGGACGGCCAGGTGGGGTTGGATCGGAGCCAACTTAACCCGATGCAGGCGGCGAACTTCATGGTGTTTGGCAAGGCCAGCGCGTGGGCGGGTGCGATCTGCGGCGGCATGTATGCAGGTGCGTTGATGTATGTGGTGCGCAAACTTGATGTGCTGGCGGCGGCATCTGACGACGTCGTTCCCCTGACGGTGGGCACTCTCGGCGGCATCGCGCTGTGTGTGGCCGGGTTGGTGCTGGAGAAAAACTGCGAGGTGTCGCCACCCGCCGACGGGCAGGGGGTTGGCTAGAGTGTTGGGCATGAGTGCCAAAAACACATCCAGTGACAGCGCAACCCTGTGGGTCATCGTCCCCTTTGTTGTCGCCGTAATTGGCACCGTTGTCATGCTGTTTACCAACTCTGCCAACGCGCTGAAGATCGCGTTGATCTTCGCGCTGTGGGCCGGAGCGGCCGGGTTGATCTTGAACTTCCGCAGCCGCCGCGAGCGTGACGACGCCACCCGGGACGCCGAAGCCGCCCGCGAGCAAGTCCGCGAGCAGGAAGAGCGCCACAAGGCCGTCATCGCCGCCCTGCCGCAGGGCGAGGGTTCCGCGGTGGACATGGAAGCCCTTCGCGCGCTGCAGGACGAGATCCAGGCACTGCGAGCACAGTTGGAGGAGCTCAACGGCCGCGTCTTCGAGTACGAGCCAGCTGCCGTGCGCGCCTCTGCGCGTCGCATCTCCGAGTTGGAGAGCGCCCTACAGCCAGCACCGGAACCGGAGCCGGCACCAAAACCGGAACCAACGCCAGAACCAGAACCAGCGCGCCCGTCGCCGTCGACCGACGACACGGTTGTGCTCGACCGCGTGCGTCCGACAGGTGCGCCGAGCTCGGATGCGATCGCTGGCCGCATCGGCACCCAGCCGTCCGGCCGCCCTGCCCGCAACCCGCTGTCTGACCTGATCAGCGAGCGCAAGGCGCAAGCGGAAGCAGAAGCAAAGCCGGAACCCAAGCCAGAACCGCAGCCAGAACCCAAGCCGGAGCCAACCCCGGAACCGGAACCGCAGGAGGAGCCGCGCCGTTCGGGCCGCCGTCGTCGTGACGAGCGCGAGAACTCCATTTCCGTCGCTGAACTGCTCGCCCGCCGGGGGAAGTAAATGGCGCCACGCCTGCTCGTAGGCGCAATCCCCGGCCACAGCCAACTCGCTCTCGACATGGAGCGCGCCGGGCACACCGTGCGCCCGATCGATATCAACACCGACCCGGGCGCAATCGCGCACGTGGACCTCGTGCTCATCGACGGCTCCGCGAACGATATCCGCGCCGCCGCAGAAATCCTGGCTGATTACGCGCGCCCGCAGCAGATGTTCCTCCACACCGCGTTGGAGGAAGGTCCGCAGTTGCTTGACGACATCGAAACGTCCCAGGCCATCACCATGTGCGCCCACAACCTCTTCGACAATATTTGGGTCACCTCCGCCGCGGACGAACTCGGCGAAACCGTCGTGGGGCTGCTCATCGCGGAGATCGGCGGCACGAGCATGCGTATCGACGACACCGTCCGCCCCACCATCGCCGCCGCCCAAGAACTTCGCGCGCTGGAAGCGACGGTGCGCGACGACGCGCTCGAGCTGCTCATCGATACGGTTCCTGCGTTTGAGGCGGTGGCGGAGAAGTTCATCGAGGCGGCGTCGGGTCGTCGATACGCAAAAAGCGTCAACGACTTGGACCGGATGCTGGACGCACTGCCGGAACCCGGGGTGCGCAGGCTGTTTGTGGATCTGCAGCGCCGACGCGGTGAGATGGAGCAGGACACGGATACGGAACTGTGGGTTATTCAGAAATACGAGGGAAGATAAAGGGGAAGATAGATGGCGTTTGAGGCAGGTAAGGCAGTCGTCGTTACGGATGAGGCGCTGCTGGCAACGTACGGGCGGGCGTTTCGCAAGATTGGCAAGTCCGTTGTGGTCGTGCCGTTGGGTCGCGATGTGCACGCGGGTCACATTGAGTTAATCCGTGCGGCGAAGTCGCTGCTCGGCTCGTGCGTCGTGGTCACGTTTACTGGCGACGAGGTGCCGGACATCTTCGCCGAGGAGAAGGTGGACGTGGTGTTCCACGGCCCGCTGGCAACCAAGGTGCGGGTGGATTCCGGGGTGGATCCGCTGGAGGACCCGGAGCACACGCAGCGCGAGGTGGCGCGCATCCTTGCTGCGATTAACGCCTCGCATGCGACGGATGTGGTGTTGGGGGAGAAGGACTTTGAGGTGCTCGTCGCCACGCAATATGCGGTCTCTGGCCTGCGTATGGAGGTCAAACTGCACTCGGTTCCCACCGTGCGTACTCCGAATGGGCTGGCGGTGTCGCTGCGCAACGCGGACGTGCCGGAGGATCTGCGCGAGGCAGCTCTCGCACTGCCTGCGGCGCTGACCGCAGGTGCCCACGCCGCTGAGCAGGGCGCCGAGGTCGTGTTGGAAACCGTGCGTGGTGTGCTCGCCGCCGAGGGCCTTGAACCGGCCTACCTTGAGCTGCGCGACCTGGCGATGCGCGAAGCGCCCGAGCGTGGCGACGCCCGCCTCCTCGCCGCCGTCGACCTCGGCCCTGTGCGCCTGGCCGACAACGTGGGTTTGCCGCTCGGGATTGGCTTCAAGCACATCGAAGAAGATAGGTAGCCGAACGGGCTGCGGTCGCAGGCGGTAGAATGCGGCGCATGTCTGTGCCCAACATCGCCGGAATCCTCGCCGACCGCTTCGGCTTCGCCTTCACCCCTGAGCAGGTGCGTGAAAGCGGCCGTACTGAAACGTCCACGTTGTACACCGCGTCGGACGACAAAGGCCACGCCGTAGAGGTGGAGGTCTTTGACACGAAGGTGGCGGAACACCTCGGCGCCGACGTGAACACGCTCAACAGCCGCCTCGCGCTGGCGGCGCATCCGGGCGCGTTCCAGCCGCGCAGTGTGGGTACCACCGACGAAGGGCAGCTTTTCGTCCTGCGCGAGGCCGCAACCGGCACGCCGCTGAGCGACCTCATTGCGGAGAAGGGCGCGACGTTTACCCAGCAGGAAGTGCGTGACCTGCTCGCCCCGGTGGTCGAGGCCATCGATGACTACGACCTCAAGGGCCTGTCCGGGTTCGTCTCCCGTTCTATTTCGCCGGAGCGACTTTTGGTGCAGCCGCAGTGGTCGACCACCCCGGTGAAGCTCACCCTGGTTGGTCCGAGTACCGACGCGGTTGGCTCGGATGAGGAGTTGGCCAAGGCGAATGTGGACAAGTTCGCCAGCGTGGTCAGTCTGATGACGGGCGAGGCCCCACGCGAGGGCGTGCGCACCTGTGCGGATGTGCTGCATATGGTGCCGGTGGGCGAGGCGCCCCAGGAGGCGTCCAACATCGACGTTGCTCCCAACCCGGAGGACGGCTATCGCAAGCGCCCTGAGCCGTACGCGTACGGCCCGGACGGCAACTACACCCGCCCGGCGGCGACGAACGAGAAGAAAGTCCCGTGGCCGTGGATCATCGCGATCCTGGCGCTACTGCTCATCGCTATTGCGGCACTGTGGTATTGGTCCGCCAACCGCGGCGAGGCCTGGGAGGGTGCGGAGGCGCAGATCGCCGAGGAGTACCCGGATATCGTGTCCAAGAAGTCCGGCCAGAAGGGCTGGCAGGATCTGCGCTGCGAGAACGGCTCGACCGATCCGGATCAGGAAGGCAAGATCCGCTGCGCCAACGCAGAGTTGGGTGTGTCTGTGGTGAAGTACGCCGACGAGTATGACCGCGACGATGCGGTGCCGGACCCGCGCGAGGCCGTCGTTCTGGGCTCCGGTGAGTGCACCGTGAACTCCTATGAGTTGCCGGATGCGAACCCGCCTGCCTATGTGATGGTGCCGCAGGACAAGCCTGAATACCTCATGATTATTAACGGTTTGAACTCGGAAGAGCAGCGTCTGGATCTTCCGCTTTGCCAATAGACTACGATTGACCGGCGTGAGTACGCAGGATCTTTCAGAGCAGCAGCAAATCCGCCGGGAGAAGAGGCAACGGCTTATCGGCGAGGGCCGTGATGCCTACCCCGTCGAAGTTGACCGTACGACCTCGCTGAAGGACCTGCGGGCGAAGTACCAGGTCGTTGAAGAGGGCGAAGGCGACGGTGTGACCCGCCTTGAGGCCGGCCAGGAAACCCAGGATGTGGTGGCCGTCGCCGGCCGCGTCATGTTCCAGCGCAACACCGGCAAGCTTTGCTTTGCCACCTTGCAGGAGGGTGACGGCACCCAGTTGCAGGTCATGTTGTCGCTGGCAGAGGTGGGCGAGGAGGCCCTCGCGCAGTGGAAGGCTGACACGGACCTGGGTGACATTGTCTCGGTTCGTGGGCGCATCATTGCTTCTCGACGAGGCGAGCTCTCCGTCCAGGCACAGTCCTGGCACATGGCCTCGAAGGCCTTGAGCCCGCTTCCGGTCGCGTTTGCGGACATGAACGAGGAGCAGCGCGTCCGTCGCCGTTACACGGATCTGATCATGCGCGAGGATGCGCGCAAGAACGCCATGACCCGTATCAAGGTCATGGCCGCGGTGCGTAAGTACCTGACGGGCCTGGACTTTGTGGAGATTGAGACGCCGATGCTGCAGACGCTGCACGGCGGTGCTGCGGCGCGTCCGTTTGTCACCCACTCCAACGCGCTGGACATTGACCTCTACCTGCGCATCGCGCCGGAGCTTTACCTGAAGAGGGCCGTTGTTGGTGGTCTGGAGCGCGTCTTTGAGATCAACAAGAACTTCCGCAACGAGGGCGTGGATTCGTCCCACTCGCCGGAGTTCACCATGTTGGAGACCTACCAGGCGTGGGGCACCTACAAGGACGGTGCGGAGACCATGAAGGGTCTCGTCCAGTTCTGTGCCCAGGAAGTTTTCGGCTCCCAGAAGGTCACGCTGGCTGACGGCACCGAGTACGACTTCGGCGGCGAGTGGAAGGTACTGGAGATGTACCCGTCGCTCAACGAGGCGCTGCAGCGTAAGTTCCCGGGCCAGCCTGAGGTGACCATCGATTCCTCCGTGGAGGAACTCAAGGGCATCGCTGAGACTATCGGTCTGAAGGTTCCGGAGAATGCAGGCTGGCTGCACGGCAAGCTTGTGGAGGAAATCTGGGAGGAGCTTTGCTCCGACCAGCTCTACGAGCCGACCTTTGTCATTAACTTCCCGGTGGAGACCTCCCCGCTGACCCGCGACCACCGCGAGCAGCCGGGTGTGACCGAGAAGTTCGACCTCTACGTCCGTGGCTTCGAGCTGGCCACCGGCTACTCCGAGCTCATCGACCCGGTGATCCAGCGCGAGCGCTTCGAAGACCAGGCCCGCCTGGCGGCGCATGGTGACGACGAGGCCATGGTGCTCGACGAGGACTTCCTCGCCGCTATGGAGCAGGGCATGCCGCCGACAGCAGGTTGCGGCATGGGCGTGGACCGCCTGCTCATGGCCCTGACTGGCCTGGGCATCCGCGAGACCGTCCTGTTCCCGATGGTGAAGCCGGAGGCGTAACGACGATGCGCCGTTGGCCCCTCGCAGCAGCCGGAGTACTCCTCGCAGCCTCGTTGGCGGGCTGTGGCAGTAGTGAACAAGCAGAGCTTGCGGAGCCAACGGTGCCTACCACGCCAACCACAACAACGTCGCAGCTGCCCCCACCGGATTGCTCCACTGATGCAATCAAAAATTCGCCAGGGCTTGAAGAGTTTGAGCTGTATGGTCCTTGCGAAAGTGGATTCACTCGTCCTGGAGTTCCGAATTCCGGCAACATCATCCTCGCGCAGTGGGACGGTAAGCACTGGGTAGAAGTAGAGTCCGATGGCGTGTGGGATGGCATGGGTATGGCGCGGCCGTGCTTTAACCCGGGTCGTCTTGAGGAGCTCGGCGTTCCCGAATCCCTGGCGGATAAGGAGCCACGCTGCGGCGTATACCCGCCTGGTCAGGAGCCGCCGCACAAGAAGCAGGCGAAGGCTTCCACTCCTGTGCCGACATCGAGCACACTCGACCCAAACTGGGGGATTAAGCGCGACAGCGATGGCGTGATTATCGAGGCGCAGTTTGAAGGGGTTAAGCGTCAAATCTCTGCGCCGAATTGTGATGGACGAGGAATTCTCATTCTCGATTCCGTAATTGCGGACGGAGATATTGGCTCGACACACTCCAAGCTTGCGTTTGACATTGCGTATCTCGGCGATGGAAATGCTGAGTACACCTATCCAGGCCACTGCCCGTCGCTTCGCGCACAGGTCGATGGCAACGACATCTACCCGGTGTATCTCGACTTTGGTCACGACACGGATGCGCTGTGTGCTGCGAAGAAGGACTACGGCGGGAACGCGCGAGTGTTGTCGGATCGTGAGGAATATCTCGACCCCTGCTAATTGTGCACGGTGGTTATAACCAACTAACGTTTGATGTGACTAAACCATGTGGTTGAAAGGAGCATCAGCATGGCGACCACTAAGGCGAGCCTGCAAGATCAGGCTGCCGATATCCTCGCCGGAATCGGCGGGGCCGACAACATCGCGTCGATGACACACTGTGCGACCCGACTGCGGTTCGAACTAAACGACGCCTCCCTGGCCGACAAAGACCGCCTCGAAGCAAACCCGAAGGTAATGGGCGCGGTCCCCCAGGGCGGCAGCCACTACCAGGTCATCGTCGGTGGTGACGTGGCTACGGTGTACAACGCGATCAATAACCTGCCCGAGATGGCGGGCCGCTCGGTTTCCAACGATGAGTTGAAGAAGCAGCAGCGCGACAAGGCCAAGGGCAAGATGCCGTGGCTGGACGCGTTCTTCGAGTACCTCTCGGACTCGTTCCGCCCGATCCTGGGCGTGCTGCTCGGTGCTTCGCTGATCATCGCGTTTGCGGCGTTCCTTGACGCGTTTGAGATCGTGAACTTCCACGCGGAAGTGAAGACGCCGGGCTGGCAGTTCGTCGACGCCATGTGGGGCTCGGTGTTCTTCTTCCTGCCGGTGGCGGTTGCCTACAACGCGGGCAAGAAGCTCAACATCGACCCGTGGGTGCCGGCCGCGATCATGCTTGCGCTATTTACCCCGGACTTCATTGACTTGAAGGACCACCCCGATGCGCGGGTGATCGATCTCTTCGGCGCACCGACCGACGTCGTCGATGTGTTCGGCCTGCCGATGATTCTGAACGGCTACAACGGCAACGTGTTCGTGCCGCTGATCATGGCGGCTGTTGCCGCCCTGCTGTACAAGGGGTTGCAGAAGATCATCCCGTCTGCCGTGCACATGGTGTTTGTGCCGTTTTTGACGCTGCTGGTCATGATCCCGGTCACCGCGTTTATCATCGGCCCGTTCGGCTACCTGCTCGGCGCGTGGATTGGTACTGGTCTGGCGTGGATGAACGGCAATGCGCCGTTCCTGTTCGCGCTGCTGATCCCGATGCTCTACCCGTTCCTGGTTCCGCTTGGCCTGCACTGGCCGCTCAACGCGCTGATGCTGGTGAACATCAACACCCTTGGCTACGACTTCATCCAGGGACCAATGGGTGCGTGGAACTTTGCCTGTTTCGGCGCCACCGCCGCGGTGCTGGCTATTTCTATTCGTGACCGCGACCCGCTGATGCGCCAGACCTCCGGTTCCGCCCTCGCCGCGGGCCTGCTCGGCGGCATCTCCGAGCCGTCGCTCTACGGTATCCACCTGCGCTTTAAGAAGATCTACCCGCGCATGCTCGTCGGCTGCTTCGCCGGCGGCCTGACTATCGCGATCCTGGGCACCCCGTTCGGTGGCGTGAAGACGAACGCGTTCGTGTTCACCTCCATCCCGACCATGTTCGTGTTCGACCCAATGTGGGTCTACATGATCGCCATCGCAGTGGCGTTCTTCACCTCGTTCTTCATCATCCTGATCACCGACTACCGCACCCCTGAGGAGAAGGCGGACGCGCTTGCTCGCGCGGCTGCTGCTCGTGAGGAGGAGCCGGTTGCGGTTGTGGGGTCGTCGCAAAGCACTGAAAGCACAGTGCTCGCTCCTGTCGCTGGTGAGGTTGTGGCGATGGCAGCGCTTAACGACGCCGCCTTCGCCTCCGGCGCCCTCGGCCAGGCTGTTGGCGTGATTCCGGCGAATGACAAACTCACCGTGGTTGCGCCCGCTGCGGGCAAGGTGATTTCGGTGGCGAAGACTGGCCACGCCTACGGCATCAAGACCGACGACGGCGCGGAACTGCTGGTGCACATCGGCATCGACACCGTGAAACTCGAGGGCGAGGGCTTCACCCCGCTGGTGGAGAAGAAACAGGAGGTTGCGGCAGGTGACGCGCTGGCGGAGGTGGACTTCCCAGCGATTGCTGCCAAGGGGGTCGACACCACTGTGATCACCACCGTGGTCAACTCCAAGAAACTCGGCGGAGTAAACGACGTGGCCGATGGCACCGTCGAAATTGGAGATGCGATCCTCGAGATCACGCCTGCCGAGTAGGCTCGGTGGCATGACTGAGCGCACAGTTCTTCACGGCATTGGTGTGTCCGCTGGTACTACCTGCGGACCCGTCGCGGTAGTGACCCCGGCGGTGGGTATCGATAACCACGAGCCCGCCTCCGTGGACCCCGAGGCGGATGGTCAGCGGATACGGGAAGTGTTGGGGGAGGTGGCGTCGTCGTTACGCGAACGCGCGGCGCACGCCAACTCGAAGGCGTCGCAGGAGGTGCTCGAGGCCACCGCGGCGCTGGCCACGGATCGTGGCCTGATCCGCGGGGTGGACAAGGAACTGAAGAAGGGCAGCGGCCCCACCAAAGCGGTACACGACGCGGTGGAGACGTACGCGAACAAGCTGCGCAAACTCGGCGGCTACATGGCCGAGCGTGTCACCGACCTTTACGACATCCGCGACCGCGCCACCGCACGCCTTCGCGGCTTGCCGGAGCCGGGCGTGCCGGATCTGACGGCACCGTCTGTGCTGGTCGCGCACGATCTTGCGCCCGCTGAGACCGCCACGCTGGACCCTGCGATGGTGCTCGGCATTGTCACCGAGGCGGGTGGCGCGACCTCGCATACCGCGATCCTCGCCGCACAGCTCGGCATCCCCGCCGCAGTGCAGGTCAAGGGCATTTCCGATGCGATTGTCGACGACCCCCGCATCGCCCTCGACGGCAGCACCGGCCAAATCATCGTCGCCCCGTCCGATGAGGACGTCGCCGAACTCGACGAGCGCTCCCGCCGCCGCGCCGCCGCACTGGAAGGCTCCGCCGGCGCCGGCGCCACCCGCGACGGCCACGCCGTGAAACTGCTGGCCAACATCGGCACCGCCGAAGACGCGGTGAAGGCTGCGGGCTATGACCTGGAAGGCTCCGGCCTGTTCCGCTCTGAGTTTCTCTTCCTGGACCGCGACTCCGCGCCCAGCGTGGACGAGCAGACCGAGACCTACACCAAGGTCCTCGAGGCCTTCGGTGCGCGCCGCGTGGTGGTGCGCACCCTCGACGCCGGCGCCGACAAGCCGCTGTCGTTTGCGGACCTTGGCGAGGAGGAAAACCCCGCCCTCGGCCGCCGTGGCCTGCGCCTGTCCCAAGCCCGCGAGGATCTGCTCGCCGACCAGTTGGAGGCACTCGCCAACGCGCAGCGTAACGTGCCGGACGCCGAACTGTGGGTCATGGCGCCCATGGTCGCCACGGTCGAGGAGGCCGAGTGGTTCGCCGAACGCGCCCGCGCTGCTGGACTGAAGCAGGTGGGCATCATGGTCGAAACCCCTGCGGCCGCGATTCGCGCCGGGCAGGTGCTCGACGTTGTGGACTTCGGCTCCATCGGCACCAACGACCTTTCCCAGTACACGATGGCCGCTGACCGCATGCAGGGCGAACTCGCCGAACTGCTCTCGCCCTGGCAGCCCGCGGTGCTGTCCATGATCCGCGAGACCTGCCGCGGCGGTGAAGCTACTGGCAAGCCCATCGGCGTGTGCGGCGAGGCCGGCGGCGACCCGCTCATGGCCCTCGTCCTTGTCGGCCTTGGCGTGAAGTCACTGTCTATGGCGCCCGGCAAGGTCAACGCCGTGCGCGCGGCGCTGCGCCTGCACGACATGGATACCTGCCGGAAGATGGCCGATGCTGCCCTTGCCGCCCGGACCGCTGAAGATGCACGTGAGGCGGTGCTTGGGATCGCGGATTCGGTAATTCTTGACCTACTGTGAACCGCATAGTCTAGTATTGGCAGACAAGGTTGTTCACAATAGGGAAAGGGCTTCCCCATGAAGCGTTTCGCGTCCATTGCTTTGTCTGCCGCAGTTGGCCTTGGCCTCGTTGCTTGCTCCAGTGATTCAGGCGGTGAAGAACCGCTCACCGTCCTGGCGCAAGCCACGCCCCACGCGGAGATTCTGCGCTACGTCGATGAGCAAAATCCAGAGTATGAGCTGGATGTCAAGGTCATTTCTGGTGGGTCGGAACCGAACATGTCGGTGGCCAACGGTTCCGCGGACGCGAACTTTTACCAGCACTCGCCGTACCTGCTGGACTGGAATACTCAGACTGGCAAGAACCTGGTCAACATCGTCGGAGTCCACATTGAGCCGATGGGGATGTACTCCAACTCCATCAAGTCCATTGACGAGTTGGAGCAGGGGGCGAAGATCGTGACTCATAACTCGCCGTCCAACCTTGCCCGTGCGCTGATCCTGCTGGAGGCCAACGGCGTCATCGGTCTGGACCAGGAGATTGATCCGGCAAACGTGTCCAAGATCAACCTGCAGTCGATCACCGACAACCCGAAGGACATTGAGATCGTCCCGGTCGAAGACACCCTGGTTATTCAGTCGCTGTCGGACGAGTCTGTCGCTGGTGTCATCGTAACCTCGAACTTCGCTCTGGAAATTGGCCTGAACCCGTCGGAGGACTCTGTCATTGCCGAAAGCCCGGAGAACAACCCGTACGTGAATATCCTCGCAGCCAATGAGGACGCGGCGAAGGATCCCCGCATCGAGAAGCTGGCGGCGGACCTGAGCTCGCCGGAGACCGCAGAGTGGATCCGCGAGAAGTACAGCGGCTCCGTAATCCCGGTGAATTAATGAAAATCCACGGTATCGACGTCGACCCGCAAGGCCGGTGCGCCCACTGGCACTCGGAGTGCGACGTCATTGCCAATACCTGCGGGTCCTGCCACAAACTCTGGGCCTGTTCGCTGTGTCATGACGAGTTGGCGGATCACCGGTTTGTGGGCGTCGATAAGCAACTGCGCTCTGTGATGTGCGGTGCGTGCGGTTACATGATGACGCACGCCGAGTATGGGGCCGCGTGCCCCTCGTGCGGGCACCCGTTTAATCCGGGCTGCAAACTGCATGAAAATGTGTATTTCAGGGATGTTCGCTAAGGGTGAACATCCCCTCTGAGCACTGCTTTTCGACGATTCCACGCCCCCGGCAGCCAAAACGTGGGAAGTGATGTCGCACCCCGGCGTTATGGTGGTGGACAACGATTTAGCTATAGAAGGGGTCAGCCACATGTTCGAGCGGTTTACCGACCGGGCCCGTCGCGTCATCGTCCTGGCGCAGGAGGAAGCGCGCGCGCTCAATCACAACTACATGGGCACCGAGCACATCCTGCTCGGCCTGATTAAGGAAGGCGAGGGCGTCGCCGCGAAGGCCCTCGAATCCATGGGTATCAACCTTGAGGATGTGCGCCGTGAGGTCATCGACATCATTGGCCACGGCACCCAGCCGGTCACCGGTCACATCCCGTTTACCCCGCGTGCCAAGAAGGTTCTGGAGCTCTCCCTGCGTGAGGGTCTGCAGATGGGCCACAAGTACATCGGCACCGAGTTTTTGCTGCTCGGCCTGATCCGTGAGGGCGAGGGCGTTGCGGCGCAGGTGCTGATCAAGCTCGGCGCTGACCTGCCGCGTGTGCGCCAGCAGGTTATCCAGTTGCTGTCTGGTTACGAGGGCGGCGAGGCACAGAATCCGGAGTCCCCGCAGCAGGGCGGCGGCCCGGGCTTCGCAGGTGCGGGTGCTGGCGGCAACCGTGCAGGTGGTGGCGGCCCGCAGGGCGGCGAGCGTTCCAACTCGCTCGTGCTCGACCAGTTCGGCCGTAACCTCACCGCAGCTGCCAAGGAAGGCAAGCTCGACCCGGTTGTGGGCCGTGACAAGGAAATCGAGCGCGTCATGCAGGTCCTGTCGCGCCGTACCAAGAACAACCCGGTGCTCATTGGTGAGCCGGGCGTCGGTAAGACCGCGGTCGTGGAGGGCTTGGCGCTCGACATTGCGAACGGCAACGTCCCGGAGACCCTGAAGGACAAGCAGGTTTACTCGCTGGACCTGGGCTCCCTGGTTGCAGGTTCGCGTTACCGCGGTGACTTCGAGGAGCGCCTGAAGAAGGTGCTCAAGGAGATCAACCAGCGCGGCGACATCATCCTGTTTATCGACGAGATCCACACCCTCGTCGGCGCCGGTGCCGCCGAAGGTGCGATCGACGCTGCTTCGCTGCTGAAGCCGAAGCTGGCTCGTGGCGAGCTCCAGACCATCGGTGCCACCACGCTTGACGAGTACCGCAAGCACATTGAGAAGGACGCCGCCCTTGAGCGTCGTTTCCAACCGGTGCAGGTGGACGAGCCGAGCATCGAGGACACCATCCAGATCCTCAAGGGCCTGCGCGACCGCTACGAGGCGCACCACCGCGTGTCCTACACCGACGACGCTCTGAAGGCTGCTGCGAACCTGTCGGATCGCTACATCAATGACCGTTTCCTGCCGGATAAGGCAGTCGATCTTCTCGACGAGGCCGGCGCCCGCATGCGCATCAAGCGCATGACCGCCCCGGATTCCCTGCGCGAGGTCGACGACCGCATCGCCGAGGTCCGCAAGGAAAAGGAAGCGGCGATCGACGCCCAGGACTTTGAGAAGGCAGCCAGCCTGCGCGAAACGGAGCGCAAGCTCACCGAGGAGCGCGCCGCGAAGGAGAAGAAGTGGCGCTCGGACGACCTCGAGGACATCGCCGAGGTTGGCGAGGAGCAGATCGCTGACGTACTGGCCAACTGGACTGGCATCCCGGTGTTCAAGCTCACCGAGAGCGAGTCGAAGCGCCTGCTCAACATGGAAGGCGAGCTGCACAAGCGCATCATCGGCCAGGACGAGGCTGTCAAGGCTGTGTCCCGCTCCATCCGCCGCACCCGCGCGGGACTGAAGGATCCGAACCGTCCGTCCGGTTCGTTCATCTTCGCCGGCCCATCCGGTGTGGGTAAGACGGAGCTGTCGAAGGCGCTTGCAGAGTTCCTCTTCGGCGACGACGACTCCCTGATCCAGGTGGACATGGGCGAGTTCCACGACCGCTTCACCGCGTCGCGTCTCTTCGGTGCCCCTCCGGGATACGTCGGCTACGAAGAGGGCGGCCAGCTCACCGAGAAGGTGCGCCGCAAGCCGTTCTCGGTCGTGCTTTTCGACGAGATCGAGAAGGCCCACAAGGAGATCTACAACACCCTCCTGCAGGTGCTGGAAGAAGGCCACGTCACCGACGGCCAGGGCCGCAACGTGGACTTCAAGAACACGGTGCTGATCTTCACCTCGAACCTGGGTACCTCCGACATCTCCAAGCCGGTCGGCCTGGGCTTCACCGGGGACACCGCCGCGGATTCCGAGGCGCAGTACGAGCGCATGAAGGGTAAGGTCCACGACGAGCTGAAGAAGCACTTCCGCCCGGAGTTCCTGAACCGTATCGACGAGATCGTCGTGTTCAAGCAGCTCTCCCAGGAAGAGATTGTCCAGATGGTGGACCTGCTCATCGCTCGAGTGGACAAGAACCTGGCCGCGCAGGACATGGGCATCGAGCTCACCGAGAACGCCAAGAACCTGCTTGCAGTCCGTGGTTTCGACCCCGTGCTGGGTGCACGTCCGCTGCGTCGCACCATCCAGCGGGAGATCGAGGACATCCTGTCCGAGAAGATCCTCTTCGGCGAGATCGGTGCCGGGGAGATCATCACCGTGGACGTCGAGGGTTGGGATGGCGACGTGGAGACGGCCCGCAAGGATCGCGGCAAGGCCGCCCCGGATGCGACCTTCACCTTCACCCCACGTCCACGCCCGCTGCCAGCGGAGGCCTTCGACGTCGAGCTGGAAGAAGAGGTCCGCGACATCGAGCCGGAGCGCACCCAGCCGGAGTCCGAAGCCTCCGAGTTCCCGGATGAGCGCGACACGACCGCCGAAGATCAGAACGGCAACGAGGGCAAGGAAGACAACGGCCCCGAGCCGGTGTAAACCCACCAGGCTGCGCCACCGAGTATCCCCAGCATCCCAAGGATGCCGAGGACTAACGCGGTGATCTCCACCGCGTCAAGCCCCTTCACCACCTCATATGCAGGATGGTCGGAGGGGCACACCCGTTTCATAGGCTGTTCGGCGAAACGATCATCCATCCACGCAATCGCATTATCGGCCTGCAAAAGCAGGGGAGCGGCATGGCCCGAACCAGGAACGCGTGGCGTCAACTGCAGACGCCCCGACGACAACGGTTGCGTCGGGGAACCCGGCACCACCACGCGTCGGTACTCCACCTGCGCACCGACGGCGCAATAGTCCTCTGCCAGTTGGGTGGCTTGCGGCTCCGGAACGAGGTCGTCGTCGGCATTCGTCATCACCATGATCGGCGCAGACGGCGCGACGGTGCCCATTTTGTTCAGTTCCAGATACTTCGCCAGCCGCTCATCCGAGTGCACCACTTCAGCGAACGAGTTGCCTGCGGTGAACAGTGTGGAAGGGTCGGCTGGCGCAGACAACGAGGCGTCGACCACACACGAGGTTTTCAGTCCTTCGAGCCAGACTTTGCCCTCGTCGGTGAGGTGTTCCTGCAGGGTCTCGCCGAATTCCGGGTAGCTTTCGGAGTAGCTCGCAGCGGCAAAACCGGCCACAGCAGTAAGCATCGGTGCGGTACCTTGCTCCAGCACACCCAGCGGGTCGGCTGGCGGAGCACCGGAGAACGTTCCCATCACGTTGAGTTCGGGGGCGTAGTCGGCGACGAGTTCCGCAGCGGCCGCGGCAGCGCCACCGCCTTGGGAGTAGCCCCAGAAGCCCACTTTTTGGTTTGGTTTTGCGACGGCGCGGGCGGCGTCGATAAGCGCATGCCCCTGATCCACCCTGTTCAAGTAGGTGTGCAATCCATCGGTGCCCAACCCGATGTAGTCGGTGACCATCACGGAATAGCCGGCATCCAGCAGCTTCTGTACCAGGGGCGCCTCATAGTTAATGTTCACGGTGCCGTCTTCGATGCGCACCAGCATGGACGAGCCTGCCGATGGCGCGCACTGATCACCCAGACCACGCGTGCCCGGTGCGAGCGCGATGAGCCCCTTCGCGCGGCGGTGTTTGTAAAACGCCCCAGTCACCGCGACCTTCTCGCCCTTTTCGTTCGTGGTGGTGTAGCGGATGCGCTGGCCGGTCGACCCTGGCCCCCGCTTCCCCGCGTCAAGCGAGCCCGCCTCGCTACCTGGTGCGCCGGCCAGTGGTTTCCACGATGACTCCGGAAGCGACGACAACGACGACGCGTCGCGTACCACCTCGAGTGTCGACGACCCCACCGACGACAGCGACGACAACGACTCCGCGCTCAGGTCCGCAGCCTGCGCGGATGGGGCCAATAACACCGGAATGAGCAGGGAGCACCAACGTTTTTGCATGTACAGCAGTGTAAACTGCCGGCTATGGGATTCCAGTTTCGTAAGCGCCAGAAGCTCAGCAAGGACAGCTGGCTGAATTACTCCGGTTCGGGCGTTTCCGCCTCCAAGCGCGTCGGGCCAGTGACCATCAACTCGCGTGGCGGCGTGTGGATCAAGCTGCCGGGTGGGCTGACCTACCGCGGTAAGTGGAAGTAACCGCGCTCATCCTGCTCGGCGAGGCCGTCCTCCAACAGTGAGAACAGTGCGCGTGAGCGTTGGGCGTCGTCGGGCCAGACGGCGTCGATAATCGCCTGCTCAACCGGCGAATCTGCCTCGCGCAGTACCTTCATAATCTTGCCGCGGACCTGCCTATCCGTGCCCTCAAAACGTTGCGACGGCCGCCGCTGCCCCTCCTCAGGTGCCGGCCTGCCCGCCGCCAACCAGGCACAATCCTGCGCAACCGGGCACGCATCGCACTTCGGTGCCTTCGCGGTGCACACCAGCGCACCAAGCTCCATGAGCCCGACCGAAAACTCGGGACCGTTGTCCTCCGGCAGCAGGTGCGCAACCTCCTCGATTTCCTTCTTCCCCGGCACCCCCAGCGCCTGGCCGCGCTCCACACGCGCCACCACGCGACGCACATTCGTGTCCACAACCGGCACGTTCTTCCCGTAGGCGAAACACGCCACCGCCCGCGCCGTGTAGTCCCCAATGCCAGGCAGTGCCAGCAGCGCGTCCACATCGTCCGGCACAACGCCGCCATGCTTATCGACGATCACCCGTGCACACTCCCGCAACCTCAACGCCCGCCGTGGGTAGCCGAGGTTGGCCCAGGCGCGCAGGATGTCGTCGATACGCGCCTGCGCAAAATCGTGCGGGGTCGGCCAACGCTCAATCCACTCCAACCAAATGGGGGCAACGCGCTCCACCTGGGTTTGGTGGCTCATGACCTCGCTGATCAGCACACCCCACGGTGACGTGCCTGGTTTGCGCCACGGCAAATCACGCGCGTTGGCGCGGTACCAATCAACTACCTGATTTGGGCGAATATTCTGCACAATGCGTGCCACAATAGCCGGTATGACTAATACAACAGAGCTCCAGGCCGCAACCTCCCCGCGCGAAGTATGGGACCTGCTTCGCGCAGGCAACGAACGCTTCGCCACCGGAAGCCCCGTCGCCCCGAACCGCGATTCCGAAACCCTCCAGCAGCTGACGTCCGGCCAGAACCCAGCCGTGTGCGTCATCGGTTGTTCCGACTCGCGCGTACCCGTCGAGCTGCTTTTCGACGCCGGATTCGGCGACATCTTCGTCATCCGCACCGCTGGCGGCTGCGTCGACTCCACCGTCTCCGCTTCTGTCGAGTTCGCCGTCGACGGCCTCGGCGTGGACCTCGTCCTGTTCTTGTCCCACGAAAAGTGTGGCGCTGTCGGCTCCGCAGTCCAGGCGTTCGAGTCAGGCGAGATCCCGCACGGCCTGACCCGGCTGTTCGTGGAGAAGATCGCACCGTCCATTGTTGAGGCCGAAAAGCGCGGCGAACAGGTCGAGCAAGCCCACGCCCGCCACGGCGCCGAGCACTTGGTCGCCCGCATCCCCGCCGTCGTTGCTGGCTTGAGCAAGCGCAGCATCGGTGTGGTTGGCGCGCGTTACCGTCTTTCGGACGGCCGTGTCGAGACCACCTACGAAAACTTCGGCGATTAAGTTATAAGCATGTCGAACCAGCGCCCATTGCCCCCGGAGATCTACATGCGTCGCCGCGTCGCGGCCCTCGTCATCCTCCTCGTGGTTGTGGCGTTGCTGGTCTGGGCGCTTTCCGCCATGGCCCGCAGCGGCGGATCCGGATCGGATGGGGCAACCGAAACCTCCACCGAGCAAACCGTGAACCCGACCGTGGCTACCGAGCCGACCGTCGCCGCGCCTGAGGAATCTGCTTCGGAGTCTGCATCCCCGTCGGAGGAACCTTCCTCCAGTGTTGAGGCCGCACCGGCCCGCACTGGCGCATGCGAACTCAAGGACCTACGGATCAAGGCGTTGCCGAACCAGCCGTCCTACGCCGCAGGCACCGAGCCGGTGTTCTACATGGAAGTGGAAAACCCGACCGACACCGACTGCGTCATCGACCTTGACGAGAACATCCTGCGCTTCGAGGTGTACGACATGCGTACTAACGAGCGCATGTGGGCAGACACCGACTGCTACCAGCCCGTCGTGTCCGGCACCCAGACCTACAAGGCGGGGGAGAAGCAGGGCTACCAGGCTCGCTGGTCCGGCACCGTATCTCAGCCGGGTAAGTGTGATGACCGTCCCGCGATCGAGCCGGGGTCCTACTTCCTGCACACGGTCATCGGCGACAATGCTTCGGAAGCAGCCCCCTTCAACATCACCTAGTTTCTTGTAGTTATTTAGCTAACAGCGCGATCGCCTCCCCGAGCGTAGAGACCTGACTGACCCGCATTCCCTCGACCGGTTCGAGTTCTCCGCTGGGCACGATCGCGTTTTCGTATCCCAACCTCGCCGCCTCCTGCAGGCGGCGTCCGAGGTTAGGCACCCTTCGTAGCTCACCCGCGAGGCCCACTTCGCCGATGACCACAGTCTTCGGCGGCAGCGGTGTTTCGTGCAGGCTCGACCATGTAGCCAGCGCGACCGCAAGATCCGTTGCTGTTTCGGTGATCTTCACACCGCCAACGGTTGCTACGTACGCGTCCTTGTCATTCGTGCGCTGCCCGCAGCGTGCCTGCAGGACAGCGAGCACCATCGGCACCCTGTTGAAATCCAAGCCCGTGACCACGCGTCGCGGGCTCTTATTCACCGGATCGACGGTAAGTGCCTGGACTTCCGCCAGCATCGGCCGGACGCCATCCATCGCCACCGTGACCGCAGAACCGTCCGGAGTCTTCCCGCGGTGAGAGAGGAACAGCCCCGATGGGTCCGGTACCTCCCGGATGCCACCAGCGGTCTGCTCGAAGCACCCCACCTCGTCCGTCGCCCCGAAGCGATTCTTAATGCCACGCAGCATGCGTAACGACGACTGCCTGTCACCCTCAAAGTTCAACACCACATCCACCAGGTGCTCGAGCACGCGCGGGCCGGCCACGTTGCCGTCCTTAGTCACATGCCCCACCAGGATGATCGGCAGGTTCGTCGTCTTCGCCAGTGTGGTCAGCGCAGCCGTTACTGCGCGGGACTGCGCCACGCCACCCGCAACACCCTCCACACCCGCGGCGTGCATGGTCTGCACCGAATCCACAATGAGCAGCGAGGGGTTGACCTGCTGGACGTGGCCAAACACCACGTCGAGGTTCGACTCCGCCGCCAAGTACAGCGTGTCTTTCAACGCATCGGTGCGTTCAGCACGGGCACGGACCTGGCCTGCAGATTCCTCAGCAGTCACGTATAGCGCCTTGCGGCCATCCATCGCCGCCCACCGCGATGCCACCTCAAGCAACAGCGTCGATTTACCCACGCCCGGCTCACCGGCCATCAGCACCACCGACCCCGGCACGACACCGGAACCCAACACCCGGTCGAGTTCCCGGATGCCAGAGGGCAACGTGCGCGTCGCAGTCGCGTTCACCTTCGTGATCGGGGTCGCGGGCGACGTTGGTGTCAGCGCAGACGTCTTTACCGGACCTGCGGAAACCGCAGCCGGCGCTTCTTCTTGCAACGTTCCCCACGACCCGCACTCAGGGCAGCGGCCGAGCCACTTCGGGGAAGAGTAGCCGCATTCGGAGCACGTGTGGATCACGCGAGGTTTCTTAGCCATGTGCGACACCGTATAACACGCACACGACACGGAGCCTGCAAGTGTTCGAAAAGTGTTCGAAAACGAAAAGGCCGCTGGTTAACCCAGCGGCATGTGTTCGTCGATAAGCGAAAAGCTCTTAGTGCTTCGCGCCAGTCTCGCGGTCAACCTGGCCCGAAACGAGGTGCGGTGCAGACACGGTAGCCACAACGTCGATGGAGCCGGTGTCAAAGTTGAACGTGACCGGGACGTTGCCGCCGTACGCGAAATCGTCGTTAGCCAGCGAGGTAGCGGTGTAGCTGATGCAGTTCGCGTCATCCTGCGGCAGGCGCTCGAGGCCCTCGGCGGAATCAGCAACCAACACGCAGTTGTACTTAATCGTGTTGTTGTTTGCGATCTTGACGGTGTTGCCACCAGCGGTGACGGACTTCAACGTGTGATCCGTCATGGAGGTGTCCTGGTTCGTCGCGGTGAACTTGAGGGCAGCCTTGCCGTCCTCAGCCAAGACGACGGTGACATCCTGCACAGCAACTTCGCCGTTCTCGGTTGCGGCGCTGGCACCATCCACAGCAGCGACCTGGTTCGAGGTCTGAGTAATCTGGCCAGCGGAGCAGCCAACAAGGGCCAAGGATGCGCAGCCAGCGGCAGCGATAACGGCTACCTGCTTCAGGGACTTCACGTGGGGTCCTCCATAGTCAAACGGTTTCGAAGGTTATTCTCTGGAATACTTTAGCGCCTAGACAGCAACTTTTCCCATTTTATCCCCTATTCGGAGCTTTGAAGGCGGTGGTAGGGTTGTGGGGTCAAAACTTCGCCGGGAGCACCAAGGAGCGTTTATGGAATTCAAGGTCGGAGAAGTGGTCGTTTACCCGCACCACGGCGCGGCGCGTATCGCCGACATCGAAGAGCGTGAGATGCGCGGCGAGAAGCTGGACTTCTTGGTGCTGCAGATTCTCCACTCAGACCTTGAGGTTCGCGTGCCCGTAAAGAACTCCGAGCTTGTCGGTGTGCGTGACGTAGTCAACGAGGAGGGCCTGCAGAAGGTGTTCTCCGTGCTGCGTGAGACGGATGTTGAGGAGGCCGGCAACTGGTCTCGTCGCTATAAGGCGAACCAGGAGCGCCTTGCTTCCGGCGACATTAATAAGGTGGCCGAGGTTGTACGTGACCTGTGGCGCCGTGACCAGGGCAAGGGTCTTTCTGCTGGTGAGAAGCGCATGCTTGGCAAAGCTCGCCAGATTCTCGTCGGCGAGCTCGCGCTTGCAGAGCCTGTCGATGAGAAGAAGGTCGAGGAGATGGAAGCCGAGATCCAGAAGATCATCGACGAGCAGGTCAAGGCCGGTATCTCCGAGGCGCCGGGCGATGTTGACGCCGAAGATGATGTTGACCTCGACGAGCTTTCTTTCGACGACGAGTAAGACGGGCCCTTGGACCGCCGTGTTGTAGCGGTTGTTGCCGCAGCAGGTCAGGGCACCCGGCTGGGCGCTGAGGTGCCAAAGGCGTACGTCCCGTTGCGCGGGCGCACGCTTTTGGAGCGTTCCGTCACCGCGATGGAAACCTCCGAAATTGTGGACCAGGTAGTCGTCGTCATCAGCCCTGCGATGGAGGAGCATGCCCGACAGTGCCTGCGGGGGCACGACGTGCAGTTTGTGCATGGCGGTGCGGAGCGCGCGGACTCGATCTATGCGGCGCTCGGAGCAATTTCGCTTGACGACGCCTGCGTGCTCGTCCACGACGCCGCCCGCGCCCTCACCCCTCCCGGCATGATTGCCCGCGTGGCCCGTGCCGTGCTCGATGGCGCGCCCGCGGTGGTGCCGATTGTACCTGTCGCGGACACCATTAAACAGGTCAGTGGGGGTGCGGTGGATGCGGTGGAGGCGACGCTGGACCGCAGCCGTTTGCGGGCCGCACAGACACCGCAAGGCTTTGACCTGCGCCAATTGCGTGCCGCCAACCGTGCTTACCTTGAGCAGTCGCCCGAGTTCGTGGCAACTGATGACGCGTCTCTAATGGAGTGGTACGGCGCCCCCGTCACCACTGTTCAGGGCGATCCGATGGCGTTCAAGATTACCACCCCGATCGATCTTCGCCTGGCGAAAAGCATTACCGATGAGGCCGAGCCGACCGTGTTCGAGATCCCCGGCAACTAGCTAGGGCGTTCGAACGAATTATCTAAAAAGTTTCGAAAAACCCTTGCATTGTCGCGGTGGTGGCATGTATGTTCGATTGAAAGATCGAAAGGGGGGACAATGTCTACCGGATACTTCGCAACAGAACGTCAGGGTGACCAGATTAGCGTCGCAGGTCAAGCGATGCGAGACGCGGAATACAGTATCTTTCACGCTTACGCTGAGCCCGGTGCGATTATCGACGACTTCGAACTGGTAAGCCAGCGCATCGCAAGCGCCGCCGGCCGTACCGTGAGCTGGGCTGAAAGCGGAATTCTTGGGTATAGCGTCTTGGCAGACCTGCCGAAACTACGCCAAATGCAGGCTGATATGCGACGGCTAGATATCACGCGCCTTAGCGCAATCGAGACCGTGCTAAACCGGTTGAACGATCTCGCCACGCCCGAAGTGTTGGCTGAGTTCGACGACTACCTAGTCAAGGTGTTCACGCCGCGTTCCGCCGGGATGGAGTTGCCATCGGCGACGTCGCTAAAGCGCCGCCTGCGTGATCGGATTAAGCAAGTCGATGCGAAGTTGGCACCAAGCCCGAAGAAAACGAAAGCTCGCAAGAAAGCAAAAGATGCGCCATTCGGCACCTGCCAAGGCGTGTTCTATGGCCAAGACGACGGGGACGCCGGTCTGAATATCTCTGGCGACTCGGCAACGATTGGTCTGATGGATATGTATGTCGGTGCCGTCGCGAAGG
Source organism: Corynebacterium sp. HMSC11D10 (assembly GCF_001806995.1). Taxonomy (NCBI): domain Bacteria; kingdom Bacillati; phylum Actinomycetota; class Actinomycetes; order Mycobacteriales; family Corynebacteriaceae; genus Corynebacterium; species Corynebacterium sp. HMSC11D10. Next base: position 30,750 of record NZ_KV787026.1, on the reverse strand, counting down.
AACACAAGCTCAGTCGTGACGATGCACTGCAGATGATCCTCACCGGCCAGCAGCACTCGTCGATTCAGTTGGTGCTGCACGTGTTTTCGCCGAAGACCCCAAGCGCCGGCTACTTCGTTCCCGGCTTCGGCTGGTCGGGGGCAGACGGCACGGAAATCATCGATGCGCTCAAAGAAACCGCCAAGGTGAAGGTCATCGACCTCGACGAGGCTGAACATGCCGAGACTGACGCCTATGTGCCCACCGAAGCAATGAAGGCGTTCGTGCAAACCCGCGACGGTACCTGCCGTTGGCCGGGTTGCAACGTTGCCGCGAAGCGCTGCCAGCTCGACCACCGCATTCCCTACGGCAACGGCGGCAAAACGACGCCGTCGAACCTGTTCTGTCTGTGCCAGCGTCACCACAACATCAAGACGGACCGCCGCGCTACCTATGTGGTCGATCACGTCACGGGCGAAGTCGTCTGGCTTTTCGATGACGGCACCTTCCAGGTCAGCGAACCCGACGGCTTGATCGTCGAGTATCTCGCCGAAGGTGAAAACCCGCGGTGGAAGTCCACTCTGGAACAGCGTCGGAAGCGGCGCCGCGACAGTGCGGAGTTCAACGCCCGGTGTCACTCGGCGGTGGAGCAGTACGAAAAGGACTACGACTGGGAAGCCTGCGTGGAAACGATCACCACGCTGGAGGATAAGTTTGGCCGCAAGTTCGAGTATGCGCCGGAGAAGATGCCGGAGATTACGCCGGAACTCCTCGCCTCGCTGAAGAGACACCTGCGCGACCTCGAACTGGAGCGCGAGGGCTTCGAAGAATACGACTCGGCGTCCCCGGAGTGGGTAGTGTTCAGTCCATGACGAATCTGCGAGTTGGTACTGCCTTCGATGCCCATCAGATCCAGGCCGGGAAGGAGTGCTGGATCGCCGGAATTCTGCACGAGGGCCAGGATGGTTGCGAAGGTCATTCAGATGGCGATGTTGTCAGCCACGCGATCGTGGACGCGGTGCTGTCGGCGGCGGGCCTTGGGGATCTCGGCTCGTTCGTCGGGGTCGGCCGCCCGGAGTATGACGGGGTCCGAGGGGTGCAGTTGCTCGAGGAGCTCCGTGCGCTTGTAGACGACCACGGCCACACCGTCGTCAATGTTTCTGCACAAATGATTGGGCAGACCCCGAAGATGGGCCCGGTGCGGGAGGAAGCGGAGCGGGTGTTGTCGCAGGCTTTGGGTGCTCCGGTGTCGGTGTCGGCGACGACGACGGACCACATGGGGTTCACTGGTTCGGGTGAGGGCCGGGCGGCGATTGCCACTGCGTTGGTGGAATTGAACGGCAACGTAGGATAAACGGCGTGAATCAACGTATTTTCGACACCAAGACCCGCACGCTGCGAGACTTCGAGCCGGTGAATCCTGGCCACGTTTCGATTTATCTGTGTGGCGCCACTCCGCAGGCGAAGCCGCATATTGGCCACCTGCGTTCGGGTGTTGCGTTCGATATTGTTCGTCGCTGGTTTGCGGCGAAGGGCAACGACGTCGCGTTTGTGCGCAACGTTACGGATATTGACGACAAGATTCTCGCCAAGGCAGACGAGCACAATCGCCCCTGGTGGGAGTGGGTGTCCACGTACGAGCGTGAGTTCACCCGTGCGTACGACACGCTTGGTGTGTTGCCGCCGTCGGTGGAGCCGCGGGCGACTGGGCATGTGACGCAGATGGTCGATTACATGCAGCGCCTGATTGATAACGGCTACGCCTATGCAGCGGACGGTTCGGTGTACTTCGACGTCGACGCTTGGGTGAAGGCGGGCGGCGATTACGGCTCGATTTCCGGCAACAAGGTTGAGGAGATGGAGCAGGGGGAGACGTCGAACGCGGGCAAGCGTGGCGCACGTGATTTCGCGTTGTGGAAGGCGGCGAAGCCGGGTGAGCCGAGTTGGCCGACCCCGTGGGGCGATGGGCGTCCGGGGTGGCACTTGGAGTGCTCGGCGATGTCCACGTGGTACCTGGGTGGCACGTTTGACATCCATGGTGGTGGCCTTGACCTGCAGTTCCCGCACCACGAGAACGAGCAGGCGCAGTCGCATGCGGCGGGCGATGATTTCGCGCAGTATTGGATGCACAACCACTGGGTGACCATGGCTGGCGAGAAGATGTCGAAGAGCCTGGGCAATGTGCTGTCCATCGACAACATGCTGGAGGAGGTACGCCCGGTGGAGTTGCGTTACTACCTTGGTTCGGCGCATTACCGCAGCGTGTTGGAGTATTCGCCGGAGGCGCTCAAGGAAGCTGCGGCCGGCTTTAGGCGCATTGAGGAGTTTGTGAAGCGCGCTGGTATGCCGGAGCCGTCGACGTGGACTGAGGCATTTGAGCAGGCGCTTAACGACGACTTCGCCGTCCCGAAAGCCCTCGCAGAAATCCACAACCTTGTGCGCGAGGGCAATAAGGCAGCCGATCCGGCCCCGATCGCGGCGCAGGTGCGTGCGATGGCGGCGGTGTTGGGTGTTGATCCGGGGGCGTGGCCGTCGTCGTCAAGCAATGGCAATAGCAAGGCATTAGACGTGCTGGTGGAAGCTGAACTGGAACGCCGTGCGACCGCGCGTGCGGAGAAGGATTGGGCCACGGCGGACGAGGTGCGCGACCGGTTGGCGCGTGCGGGAATTGAAGTGACCGACACGGCCGAGGGGCCGCAGTGGCAGGTAAAGGAGTAGACGATGGCGAAACCGTATCAGCGTCGTGACGTACAGAAGAAGAACAAGAAGGGCCCAACGAAGGGCTCTGGCGGGCAGCGTCGCCGTGGCCTGAAGGGCAAAGGTGCGACGCCGAAGGCTGAGGATCGCGTTTACCACGCGGCGCATAAGCGCAAGTTGGAGCAGAAGCGCCGCGCGCAGGGCCGGCACGACCGTGAGGTGGCGGATCTGGTGGTGGGCCGCAACCCGGTCATTGAGTGTCTGAAGGCGAAGGTGCCGTCGGAGGCGTTGTTCGTCGCGCAGGGCACCGGCCACGATGATCGTCTGAGCGAGGCCGTTGCGCTGGCGAACAGCAAGAACATTCCGGTGCAGGAAGTGCCGCGTCAGCAGTTGGATGCGATGACCGGTAACGGCCTACACCAGGGCATTGGGTTGAAGATCCAGCCGTACAAGTACGCGGACCTGGATGACCTGCTGGAGTCGGTGGATGGCCCCGGCATGTTTGTGGTGCTGGACAACATTACGGATCCGCGCAATCTTGGTGCGGTGATTCGTTCGACTGCGGCGTTCGGTGGTAACGGCGTGATCATCCCGGAACGGCGTTCGGCGCAGGTCACGGGTGTGGCGTGGCGGACGTCGGCGGGTACGGCGGCGCAGTTGCCGGTGGCGCGCGTGACCAACGTGACTCGCACGGTGAAGAAGTTCCAGGACAACGGCTACACGGTCGTCGGCCTGGATGCGGGCGGCGAGCACACCCTGGACACGTTTGACCAGGCCACGGGCCCGGTAGTGATCGTGGTTGGCTCCGAAGGCAAGGGCATTTCACGCCTGGTGCGCGAGAACTGCGACGTGATCATGTCGGTGCCGATGACGGATTGGGTGGAGTCCCTCAACGCGTCGGTGGCGGCGGGCGTGGTGCTTAGCGAGTTCGCTCGTCAAAGAAGAATCGCTGAATAACCTCACCGCCGGTGATCTCGTCGGTGCCGGGCCCAAGCCGCGCGTCGAGCGTTTTGGCTACCGGCACCATGTGGCCGAAGCCGTCGATGGTGATGAGGCGGACGGGGGCGGGGCCGTGCCAGTCGTCGATACGCAGGGCACCGCTTGTCGACGACCCCCGCCACCCACACGAGTTGAGTTCCGCAAAGAACTGCGCAGAGTTGATTGCGGAACGGGTCTGGCCACGGTTGTTGCCGCCGATCCCGGCTTCGCCGCCGTTGTAGGGGACGAGCGGGTCGGCGGTGCCTTGGACGGAAACGAGCGGGGTGGGCTGATAATCGGAAGTGCCAACACACGTGTTGGATTCGACGGGCATGGAGGCGCCGAAGGTGGCGGCGCCGTCGAGGAGGCCGGGGGCGTCGAAAAGGAGGCGCATGACCATTTGGCCGCCGTTGGAAAAGCCGATGCCGATCACGCGACGCGGGGCGTGGTGTGCGATGACCTTCCGTAGGAATCCGACGTCGTCGATGTTCAGGCGGCGTGCGGACTCGTTGAAACCGGTGCGCAGGTCGTTGAAGTGGTGCTCCACACCGTCCGGGTAGGCCACGGTCGCGCCGAGGGTTTCAAAGGTTCGGTCGGTGAAGTTGCGCATCACGTTGCCGGACTGGCGCGAGCCGTGCAGCACCAGCAGGAGCGTGTCGGGGTCGCCTTCGACGGCGGTCCAGGTGCGAGTGCGTCCCTGGTGCTCTAGCGAGAGGCGTTCCATGCTTCCCTTTCGTCGGCGAGTTCCGCCAAGAGCTCAGCCATGGCGTCAACACCTGCGACGCGACGCGACGCCAGCGAGGGTTTGTCGCCGACCTTTACCGCCAGGTCGGTGGGGCCGAGGGCGGCGATGGCGGTTTCGTCGGTGTCGTCGTCACCCGCGAACACGGTGGCCGCGAAGTCACGTTTGTATTCAGCGAGCCAGGTGCCCTTCGTGATATCCACGGCCGAAAACTCCACCACATTGTGTCCCAGTGTGATCTTTCGGGCGGGCAGGGCAGCGGCGGCATCGAGCATGTCCTGGGCCGCTTGCTTATCCGCGACCGGCGCCACGTGCAACACCCTCTGATACGGCTTCACCTCCACATAGGCGGGCGGGATGGCGATGTCGCGCAGTTGGCGTTCGATGTCGTCGAGGTGGGCGCGGGAGTCGTCGTCAAGCGTAGGCCCGGGCTCGGCGCCATGGGAGCCGACGAGGGTGACATTGAGGCCGGAAGGCAGGACCTGGCGCAGACCGTCGAGGTGGCGGCCGGACAGGATTGCAACCTCGGTGCCGGGGATTGCAGCTAGGCGACGGATCGCGTCCTCGGCCGCCGGATGCATTGTGACCGCGTAGGGGTCGGGGTTGAGTTCAGCAAGCGTGCCGTCGAAGTCGAGGCACACCAACAACGTTTCGGCCTGAGCAATCACCATGTGCGCAGTTTAACGGCCGGGGCATCCACGGCGTCACTGAGCAGGGTGAGCACAAGGTCGGTATCGGTTGGGCGGGTGACGGTGAACTCGGTGTCGTCGTGAAGCAGGGGCGCCAACTGGTCGTGCATGTGGCGGGCCCAACCGGCGCAGTCGCCCGGGTCGCCGACCGTCACGTCGTGGAGGCGCACAGTGTCGTCGCCTTCAAACTCGCCGGACACTTCAGCGCAGCCGGTGGTGCCGGAAAACGACGAACCCGAAAAGGTGACGGATGCGCCGCCGGTATTGCGCGCGACGGGCGCCTCTGGGTCGGTGTACACGCCAACGACGTGCCACTGCTGCGGGCTCGAACACGCCGCGAGCAGCATCACCGGGGCGAGCAGCAGCGCGCGCTTCACAACGCCTCCAAGAAGTCCTGCGCCCAGCGGGTCACGTCGTGTTCCATGACCCAGTCGTGCATCGCTCGCATGCGTGCCGGATTAGGATTGGTTGCGGCCACAATCGCGGCCTTGACGGACCCCAGGTCGAACGGGTTGCACAGGTAGGCCTGGTTGAGTTCGACTGCAGCGCCTGCGAACTCGGAAAGCACAAGCGCGCCGTCGCCCTTCGGGTGTGCGGCGACGTACTCCTTGGCCACGAGGTTCATGCCGTCCTTAAACGGCGTGACCAGCATGATGTCGGCCGCCGCATAAAAGGTGCCCAGCTTGTTTTTGGGCACGCCGCGGTGGATGTAGTGCACGACCGGGCGGCCGACCTGGCCGAAGCGGCCGTTGATACGCCCGATCGCCTGCTCAACTTCCGTGCGGGTCTTGCGGTAGTGCTCGATGCGTTCACGCGACGGCGTAGCCAACTGCACCACGGCAATATCGTCGAGTTCGCCTTCCTCCAGCAGTTCCTCGACCGCCAGCAGTCGCTGCAGGATGCCCTTGGTGTAATCCATCCGATCCACGCCCAGCAGCACGTGCTTCGGGTTGCCGAGCGAATTGCGCAGTGTGCGTATCGACGACTCCGTCGCCGCCTGCACCTCATCCGCATCAATAGAAATGGGGAAGGTGCCAGTACGAATATCGGTGGTGAGCAGGCGGAAGTTCTCTTCGTCGGTGGTGCGCTGAAAACCGATCAGGTCGCAGCCGGACAGGCCGGAGAGGATCTCGTCGCGCCACGGCAACTGCTGGAACAGCGCTGGTGCCGGGAACGGGATGTGCAGGAAAAAGCCGATGGTTAAGTCGGGGCGTAATTCGCGCAGCATCCCCGGTACGAGCTGAAGCTGGTAGTCCTGCACCCACACCGTGGCGTTTTTGCCAGCGGCTTTGGCGGTCGCCCGCGCAAACTTTTCGTTGACGGCGACGTAGCGCTCCCACCCCTCCTGCCTGTACTCGGGGGTGACGATGAGGTCGTGGTACAGCGGCCACAATGTGGAGTTGGAAAAGCCCTCGTAGAAGCCCTCGAAGTCGTCCTGGTCCAAGCACACGGGGACCAGCGAGATGCCGTTGAACTCAAACGGTTCGAGTTCTGCGCTGGTATTGCCAGGCCATCCCACCCAGCAGCCCCCACGGGAGCGCAGTACCGGTGCGAGGGCTGCGACTAAACCGCCAGGGGAGACCTCGTAATGGTCGCCCACCTTGTCTACAGGCAGGCGGTTGGCCACGACGAGGAACTCGTTGCTACCCATTAGGCCTTCTTGGCGGTCTTCTTCGTCGACTTTTTAGCAGTCTTCTTGGCAGCCTTCTTCACTGCCTTCTTGGTGGACTTTTTCTTCGTCGCCTTCTTCTTGGACGCCTTCTTCTTCGTGGCCTTCTTCTTGGTGGCCTTCTTCGGCGCTTCCTCTTCCGCTGCTTGCTCCAGGTCCTCGACGTAGCGCTTGTACACGAAGCCCTGCGGGGTGACACCCAGCATGGACATGAGCGTTACGCCGTCCAGGAAGTCCTCAGCGTAAGTGGCCACGATCCGACGGGCGCCCGACGCAGTTTGCTCCTCAACGGCATGCGTTTGTTCGGCGGTGGGGCGCGAATCGGTGATCTTAGGTGGCACTTGGGGGTTCCTCCTTGCAAGAACGACAGCTAAAGCCCCATCATTCTACGCCACCTGCTTAACGACGGCGCCGTACCCGACGAATCTGCTGGAAAGTCAGCCGGCCAGCGCGCCTAAACGCCTCGTACGGCACGTAGAGCTGTGGGGCACGGATGCGGCGGGCCAGCCACTCGCCGAACACCACACCGCCGGCTAGGGCGAGGCAGGTGCCGATCGCGGTCAGCAGGTTCATCATGCCGAGCAGGAGCTGCTCGTTCATCAGCGCGTACATGCCGCGGTAGATCCACGAACCGGGCAGGAACGGGGTCACGCCGGCGACAGCAGTGATCACCGGGTTGATCAAGAAGCGGCGGGAAATGAGACCGCCGGCCAAACCGACGGCGACCGCACACGCCGCGATAGCCAACAGTCGGCCAGCGCCGAGCGGGGTGAGCGCGATGTAGAAGATGAACGAACCTGTCGCTGCGGTGACGAAGGACAGCAGCACAGCGGCTCGTTCCGCAAAGCAACACACCGCGAACGAGGCTGCCGCCATCGCGCCACCGAAGGTGGTCAGCCACACGTTGTTGTACGCCGCATCAGCTGGGAGCACCTCGACTGGGGGGAGTGGCATCCCGACCAGCTCGGAAATCTGCACGCCAGCGGCGACGCCTGCGACGATGCCGCCGGTGCCCAACATGGCTTGGAAGAAGCGGGCGGAGGCGTTGACCATGGAGCCGGTGACGCCGTCGAGAAGCGATTGCACCAGCGTCAAACCTGCAAGCAGGACGATGATGCCTGTTGCGATCAGCTGACTGGGGTTGATCGTGTGCCCGATCGAGGCGGAAAAGTCATAGGCGATTGCAGCGGGCAGCGTGGCGACGAACCCACCAATCACATTGTGAAAAAACCCGGGCAACCCGCCACGGGAGAGCAACTTGGAAAAGCCCATGATGAGAAACGCGGTCAGGCCGCCGAAGAACATGAGCAGCAAATCGCCGCCGAGCAGCATGGCGACGAAGAAACCCATCACAGCCCAACCGGCCAAGTTGCGGGTGTTGCGGTAAGGGATGGGGGCGTTGTCGATCTCGTCGAGAATCTTCTCCGCCATCTCAGGCGGTGTTGCGCCTGAGCGGATCGAGCGGATCAGGCGGTCCACTTCCTGCAGTTTGTGGTAGTTCTCGCTGATCATGGTGACCACGCGGAACACGGTGACCGGGGTGCGATGGTCCACGCCGATGATGGTGTTCAGCGTAATCGTGTTCACCGTGATGGACACGTGCACGTAGTGCAGGCCGTACGACGAACACACGGTGTGGATCTGCTTGATCGCATCCGCGGATGTAGTGGCGTTTGCGATGAGGATTTCCCCGATGCGGGCGGCGATGTTCATCACCGCGGCGACCTCGGTCGGGTCGGTCAGGTTGATCGGGGCGAGGACGGATGGGGGAGGAGAGGTGCGGGCAGCGTCGATCGTCGCTAAGCGTTGGCGCGAACCTCTGAGCTTTCCCCACAATCTCTTTTCCACACAGGCCACACTATCGGCTTGGCGGTTTTCGCGCGACCACGGGCTATGTGTAAGATCTAGCGCGTTGCTGGAGTGGCGCAATCGGTAGCGCAACGCACTTGTAATGCGTAGGTTGCGAGTTCAAGTCTCGTCTCCAGCTCGTGGGTCCCCTCGTCGATACGTATCGGCGAGGGGGCATTTTCTTTGGCGAACAAAGATCGACTTGCTCAACCTTGGGCAGCAAGTACACAGGCGACGTACAGCGTTGTGTTGTTTAATCGTGGCAAGTGCATGATTGCCGCAAAAATTAAGGAGAACACAAACCATGGCTGACTCGCAGAACCTCAAGGTGCTGGTTGTTGATGACGAGCCGAACATCGTCGAACTGTTGACGGTGTCTCTGAAGTTCCAGGGTTTTGATGTGGAGACCGCCAACTCTGGTGCGGAAGCCCTCGAGCTGGCGCGCACCTCCCGCCCGGATGCGTACATCCTGGACGTGATGATGCCGGAGATGGACGGCTTTGAGCTGCTCAGCAAGCTACGAGCTGAAGGACTTGACAGTCCGGTGCTGTTCCTGACAGCAAAGGATGCCGTGGAGGACCGTATCCACGGCCTGACCATTGGCGCGGATGATTACGTGACCAAGCCGTTCTCGCTCGAAGAGGTGATCACGCGCCTGCGTGTGATCCTGCGGCGCGGCAACGTGGTGGACGATTCGAACCAGGATTCCACCTTGCGTTATGCGGACTTGACGCTTAACGACGACACCCACGAGGTCACCAAAGCCGGCGAGATCGTCGAGCTCTCCCCGACGGAGTTCAACCTGCTGCGCTACCTGATGCTCAACGCTGAGGTGGTCGTGTCCAAGGCGAAGATCCTGGACAACGTGTGGCACTACGACTTCGGCGGCGACGGCAACGTGGTCGAGTCCTACATTTCCTACCTGCGCCGCAAGGTGGACACGGGCGATGTGCCGCTGATCCACACGGTCCGTGGTGTCGGTTACGTGCTGCGCACCCCACGTCAGTAGGCCTTTCGCAACGTTATGGCGTATTCCTTATTTACGGGGCCGACAAAGAAGCCACTGAAGCGGCAACTTGTCACCACCGTGATGGTCATCTCCGTGATCGGTACGACACTGAGTTCCGTGCTGATCTACTTCCTCATGCGCAACCTGCTGCTGGACCGTGCAGACGACCAGCTGCGGGAAGGCTTGGATACGTGGGCGCACCAGGGGCCGGTGTGGCAGTTCAACCCTTGGAACCTGCCGAGTGAGTTCACCCAATCCAGGCTGTACCCGGACCGGGGCGTGATGGTGTCGCGCCCGGGGGAGGTCAACTCGCCAGATTGGAGCCAGATCAAAACGACTGACTTCGGACAGTTGGTCACGATCACTTCTGATCTCAGCGACCCAAATACGACGACTGTGAAGCGCTGGCGTGCCATTGCCACGGAGCAGTCCGACGGTTCCGTGCAGTATGTGGCGAAGTCGCTGGAGTCGGAGTACCGGATGTTGCGCTCCCTGGCACAGATTGAGGCGCTGGTTGGGGCTCTGGTGCTCGTCGGCATTGGCATTGCAAGTAACTACTTCGTGGCACGTGCGTTGGCTCCGTTAAAGATTGTGGAAAACACCGCTCTGGCGATCGCCGGAGGCGATACCGACAGGCGAGTGCCCGCTTGGCCACGTGAGACAGAAGTGGGCAGTCTGTCGTTTGCCATGAACACCATGGTGAGCCGCTTGCAAGAATCGCTGGAAAATGCGAAAACGCAGGAAGAGCAGATGCGCCGCTTCGTTGGCGATGCTTCACACGAACTGCGTACACCGCTCACCAGCGTGCGCGGATACACCGAGCTGTACCGCAAGGGCATGGTGGATGACCCGCAAATGGTGCTGAGCAAGATCGATGAAGAGTCCGCGCGTATGCAGCTGCTCGTCGAGGACCTGCTGGCGCTAACCCGTGCGGAGGGTTCCCGCCTGGAGAAGCAGGAGGTGGATGTGCTCGAGCTTGCGCTTTCGGTGAAGGACTCGATGCACGCCGCCTACCCAGAGCGGGTGGTGGACGTGGTCAAGGACACCCCAGACGTCCCTGTCGTGGTGGGGGATCCCGGCCGGCTGCGCCAGGTAGTGGTCAACTTGGTCACTAACGCCTTTAAGCACGCGGGTCCGGATGCAGAGGTGACCATCACGATCCGGCACAACCTGGACCGTGTGGTCCTCGACATTGCGGATAATGGCTGCGGCATGGAACAGAAGGACGCCGAGCATATTTTCGAGCGCTTCTACCGCGCGGATGCGTCGCGCAACCGCAGCTCGGGCGGAGGCTCGGGGTTGGGGCTGGCGATTACCAAGTCGCTGATCGAGGCCCACGGCGGCACCGTGGTTGTCGATACGGCGCCGGGCGAGGGCTCGACGTTTACTATTTCGCTTCCAGCCGCTTAATGCCTTCGCGGATGGTGTCGGCGGCGGCGTCCATCTTGGCGGCGTCGGTTTCGTCGGCACGCATTGCGCTGGCCAGCGAGTAGCCGGACATGTCGTTGGCGGGGAAGACGTGGATGTGGGCGTGGGGGACCTCGAATCCTGCGATGAGGTAGCCCGCGCGCTGCGCATCAAACTTATCGACGATCACCCGTCCGACCTTCTGCGCCACCTCATTCATGTGCGCCCACAGGTCCGCCGGGATGTCGGTCCACTTGTCAATCTCTTCGATGGGAACGACCAGCGTGTGGCCGTACGCGACCGGTTCGATGGTGAGGAAGGCTGCGACCTTGTCGTCCTGGTACACAATTCGGCCCGGGATGTCGCCTGCAATAATTTTGCTGAATACAGTGCTCATAGTCTCCGACGCTACCGGTAAGTTGGATCGCATGCGCATCCTTGTCATCGGTTCGGGCGGCCGGGAACACGCCCTTCTCCATGCAATGCACGGCAATGAGCTCACTGTCGCGCCGGGTAACGCGGGTATGTCCCGCCTGGCCACGGTGCGTCCGCTCGACGTGTCGTCCCCAGTAGATATTGTGTCGCTCGCCCGTGAGATCGACGCGGAACTCGTGGTCATCGGACCTGAGGTGCCGTTGGTTGCGGGTGCAGCCGACGCGCTGATCGACGCCGGCTTCCCCGTCTTCGGACCAACGAAGGCGGCCGCGCAGCTTGAGGGCTCGAAGGCGTTTGCCAAGGAGGTCATGGCGGCGGCTGGTGTGAAGACGGCGACGGCGACCCGCGTGGAATCCGCGGACGCCATCGAGTCCGCGTTAGACGAGTACGGGCCGCGCTACGTGGTCAAGGACGACGGCCTTGCCGGCGGCAAGGGTGTTGTGGTCACCGAGGACCGCGCCGAAGCCAAGGCGCACGCGGAGGCTGTCATCGCAGCTGGCAACCCGGTGTTGTTCGAGTCCTTCCTTGAAGGCCCGGAGGTGTCGCTGTTCTGCCTCGTCGACGGCGAAACGGTCGTGCCGCTGCTGCCCGCTCAGGACCACAAGCGCGCCTACGACAATGACGAAGGCCCGAACACCGGTGGCATGGGTGCGTACGCGCCGCTGCCGTGGTTGCCGGAGAATGGGGTGCAGGTGCTTGTCGACGACATCGCCCGCCCCGTGGCCACCGAAATGGTCAACCGTGGCATTCCGTACCAGGGCCTGCTCTACATCGGTGCCGCGTGGGGGCCGGAAGGCCCGGCGGTGGTGGAGTTCAACGCCCGCTTCGGCGACCCAGAAACCCAGGCCGTGCTGTCGTTGTTGGAGACCCCGCTGGCCGACGTGCTGCTGGCCGTCGCCGAGGGCCGGTTGGATGAGATCGAGCCGCTGCAGTGGCGTGACGGGTTCGCTGCCATGGTCGTGCTGGCTGCCGAGGGCTACCCGCAGTCCGCAAAGACGGGCGGCGTGATCACCGGCGACGCACTCGATGACCCGACGAAGGTCCTCCACGCAGGCACCAAGGAAGAGGACGGCAATTATGTGGCGTCTGGTGGCCGTGTGCTTGGTGTCGTCGGCAATGGCGCAACGCTCAAGGAGGCCGTGGACGACGCCTACCGCATCATTGAGGGCATCGAACTGCCCGGGTCCTTCTACCGCAAAGACATCGCTCGCCCCGCCATCGAAGGCGCTATTTCCCTAGGATAAATGCCGTGAAACCGAATAATTCCAATGTTTTGAGCAACCGTTACGCCTCCCCGGAGATGGCCACCCTGTGGGCTCCGGAGCACAAGATCATCCTTGAGCGCCAACTGTGGATCGCAGTGCTCAAGGCCCAAAAGGAACTCGGTGTCGAGGTCGCCGAGGGCGCTATCGAGGACTACGAGAAGGTCATCGACAAGGTCGACCTGGACTCGATCGCGCAGCGCGAGAAGGTCACTCGCCACGACGTGAAGGCACGCATTGAGGAGTTCAATGCGCTGGCGGGCCACGAGGAGATCCACAAGGGGATGACCTCGCGCGACCTGACCGAAAATGTGGAGCAGCTCCAGGTGCGCAAGGCGCTGGAACTGACCCGCGACAAGGCAGTCGCGCTGCTCAAGGCGGTGGGCAACCGCGCTGGCGAGTACAAGTCCCTGGTCATGGCTGGACGCTCCCACAATGTTGCGGCGCAGGCCACCACGCTGGGCAAGCGTTTCGCCTCTGCTGCCGATGAGATCCTGGTGGCCATCGAACGGATTGAGGAACTGCTGGATCGGCTCCCACTTCGCGGCATCAAGGGCCCGATGGGTACCGCGCAGGACATGTTGGATCTCATGGGTGGCGACGAGGCCAAGCTGGCGCAGCTCGAGCAGGGCATCGCAGAAGGTCTCGGCTTCGACCGCGTCTTTGACTCGGTGGGTCAGGTGTACCCGCGCTCGCTCGACTTCGACGTGGTGTCCTCGCTGGTGCAGTTGGGTGCAGGCCCGTCGTCGCTGGCCACCACGATCCGCCTCATGGCTGGCAACGAGACGGTCACGGAGGGCTTCAAGGAAGGCCAGGTTGGTTCCTCGGCGATGCCGCACAAGATGAACGCACGCTCCTGTGAGCGCGTCGGCGGCTTCCAGGTCATCCTGCGTGGCTACCTCACCATGGTTGGCGACCTTGCTGGCCAGCAGTGGAACGAGGGCGACGTGTTCTGCTCCGTGGTGCGTCGCGTGGCGCTGCCGGATGCGTTCTTCGCCATTGACGGCCAGCTGGAAACCATGCTGACCGTGCTCGACGAGTTCGGCGCGTTCCCGGCCATGATCAACCGCGAGCTGGACCGCTACCTGCCGTTCCTTGCCACCACCCGCATCCTCATGGCGTCGGTGCGCGCCGGCGTCGGCCGTGAGACCGCACACGAGGTGATCAAGGAAAACGCCGTCGCTATGGCGCTGGACATGCGCGAGCGCGGCGCAGAGCAGAACCTTGTGGAGCGTTTGGCTAACGACGAGCGCCTTCCGTTGGACAAGGCAGCACTGGACAAGGCGCTCGAGGACCGCCACGCGTTCATCGGCGCTGCCGAGGCGCAGGTGGATCGTGTGCTTGCACGCGTGCAAGAGGTTGTGGATGCGCACCCGGAGGCTGCGAACTACACCCCGGGCGAGATCCTCTAGGGGGAAGTAAAGGTCACAGTGGCGTCGCGGGTGCTGACCTCGACGCCGGTGCCTACTACACCCCGGTCTGCGGTGCCGGACCAGGAGGCGACGAAGCCGTGCTGGGGCCCGGTGAGGTCCGGGGTGTAGCCGGTGAGGGTGCTTTCGCCGCAGTATTCGGGGTTGGCGGTGTTGGCGGTGAGGGTGTCGTCGATAGGCGTGAGCTTCGGCAGCGTGACGGTGACGTCCACGGGGAACTCACCCACCGCAACCGGGGTGAACGTGACGGGGAAACACACGAGCATGTTTGCCTGCTCGGCGCTGCGTGGAGCGCGCCGCGTTTTGGGGGCACCGACGGTGACGTCCCACTGCACGGGGACGTGGAAGCTCACATCCTCGGTGACCACGCGGGCGGTGTCGCCGAAGGACAATGTGGTGCCGTCGCGGGTTGGTTCAAACGCTGGCATGTTGCCAGCGAACTCCGAAGGGGTGCCGCACGCAGCCAAAACGAGGGGGAGTAGGACTGCAGTCGCGCGTTTGATCACGGGGAATATACTAACGCGCATGCGTCCAGAGCTTTCTGATTATGCCCATCTCGCCGGCGGCAAGGTCCGCGAAATTTACGAAGTCGATGACAACACGCTGCTGATGGTGGCATCCGACCGTATTTCGGCGTTCGATTTCTCGCTCGAGCCGGCCATTCCGGACAAGGGGCGTATCCTCACCGCAACGTCGATGTTCTTCTTCGACCTGCTCGGCGATGTCCCGAACCATCTTGCGGGGCCGATTGACGACGAGCGCATTCCCGAAGAGGTCCTCGGTCGCGCCATGGTGGTCAAGAAGCTCGACATGGTGCCCTTCGAGTGCGTTGCGCGTGGTTACCTCACCGGCTCTGGCAAGAAGGAATACGACGCCACTGGCCGCGTCTGTGGTGTGAAACTGCCGGAGGGCCTAACTGAGGCATCGAAGTTGCCTGAGCCGATTTTCACCCCGGCGACCAAGGCGGAGCAGGGCGACCACGACGAGAACGTCACCTTTGAGTTCGTGGCCAACAAGGTTGGTTCTGACCTGGCTGAGCGCCTGCGTGCGGCAACGCTGGATGTCTACACCCGTGCCGCCGAGTACGCGGAGACCAAGGGCATCATCCTCGCGGACACCAAGTTTGAGTTCGGTTTGGACGAAAACGGTGAGCTCGTGCTTGCCGACGAAGTCCTCACCCCGGATTCTTCCCGCTACTGGCCAGCCGACAGCTACGAAGAGGGCGTGGTCCAGCCGAGCTTTGACAAGCAGTACGTGCGCAACTGGCTGACAAGCTCGAAGTCCGGTTGGGACCCAGCCGATGGTGTGCAGCCGCCTGAACTGCCGGGATCCGTGGTGGAGGCCACCCGCGACCGTTACATCGAGGCCTACGAGCGCCTCAGTGGCCGACGCTTCTCTGAGTGGCCGGGGGAGCACGCGTAGGCTCTCCGGGTATGACTGCTCCGAAAGCTGCGAAGCACCCGATTACACGATCGTTCCACGGCCGCGACTTTGTCGACGACTACGAGTGGCTGCGGGACAAGGACAGCCCCGAGGTAATCAGTTACCTCGAGGCGGAAAACGCCTATACGGAGTCGAAGACTGCCGCTTGGACGGGTCTTGTCGACGACATCTACGCCGAGATCAAGTCCCGCATCAAGGAAACGGACATGTCCGTGCCGCAGCGCCAGGGCGACTGGTGGTACTACGGCCGCACCATTGAGGGCAAAAACTACGGCATTTCCTGCCGTGTGCCGACGCGTGACGAGCCGTGGACCCCGCCCGAGGTCAACGACCACATGGCGGACGAGCAGGTCCTGCTGGACATCAACGAACTGGCAGAAGGCCACGATTTCTTCTCCCTGGGCGCCTCGTCGGTGGCCACGACCGGTCGTCTGTTGGCCTACTCCTACGACACTGAAGGCGACGAGCGCTTCACGCTGCGCATTAAGAACCTTGAGACGGGCGAGCTTCTCGACGACTGCCTCGACAACATCTTCTACGGCGCCACCTGGGCCGGCGAAGAGTACCTGTTCTACGTGCGTGTGGACGACGCTTGGCGCCCCCACCAGGTCTGGCGCCACAAGGTGGGCACCCCGGCCGAAGACGACGTGCTGATCTACGAAGAGACGGACGAGAAATTCGGCGTCGGTGTGGGGGCGGACCGCGCCGAGCGGTTCCTCATGATTGTGACGTCCTCTTCGCTGACCTCGGAGTACCGGGTGCTGGATTTGCACAACCCGACCGGTGAGTTCGAGGTGCTGTGGCCGCGCGAGTCCGGCATTGAGTACCACCCGGACTACTGCGTGGTGGACGGTAAAGAGCAGTGGGTGATCACCCACAATGCCCACGGGCCGAACTTCTGTGTGGCCACCACA
This sequence comes from Corynebacterium sp. HMSC11D10, assembly GCF_001806995.1. NCBI lineage: Bacteria > Bacillati > Actinomycetota > Actinomycetes > Mycobacteriales > Corynebacteriaceae > Corynebacterium > Corynebacterium sp. HMSC11D10. Next base: position 14,248 of record NZ_KV787026.1, on the reverse strand, counting down.
CCGGTCGGTGAGTTGCCGGCCCTGCGCGATTTGGACGTGCTGGTGGAGCACTCCGATTCGATGCGTATCGAGGGCATCGATACGTACCGCGACTTCATGTTCATGGGCTATCGCCGGGGAGGGATTCCGCGGTTGGCGGTGTCGTCGTTAAGCAATGGCTTCGGCGAGTTCACCGAGCTTGAGTTCTCTGAGGAGCTCTACACCGCGAGCCTCGGCGGCAACCCGGAGTGGGACGCGCCGGTGGTGCGCATCGTGTACTCCTCGTACACGCAGCCGTCGCAGGTCGTTGATTATGAGGTGGCGACCGGTGAGATGACGCTGCTGAAGGAACAGGAAGTCGAAGGCGGATACAACGCCGACGACTACGAGGCCTTCCGCGTGTGGGCCACCGCGAAGGATGGCGCGAAGGTGCCGGTATCCGTGGTGCGTCGCAAGGGTGTCACAGGCCCTGCGCCGCTTTTGCTGTACGGCTACGGCTCGTATGAGGCGTCGATGGACCCTGGCTTCTCGGTGGCGCGGCTGTCGCTGCTGGATCGCGGCATGATCTGGGCGTGCGCCCACGTGCGCGGCGGCGGTGAGATGGGCCGCGGCTGGTACGACAACGGCAAGATGCTGCACAAGGTGAACACGTTCACCGACTTCATCGCGTGTGCCGACGCCGTAGCGGCCGAGGGGCTGACCACGCACGAGCAGATGGTCGCCGAAGGCGGTTCCGCGGGTGGCCTGCTCATGGGTGCGGTGGCGAACATGGCCCCGGAGAAGTTCGCCGGCATCCAGGCGATCGTGCCGTTCGTGGACCCGCTGACCTCCATCCTGAAACCCGAACTGCCGCTGACCGTCGGCGAGTGGGAGGAATGGGGCGACCCGTACCACGACGTCACCGTCTACGACTACATGGCTACATACGCCCCGTACGAGAACGTCAAGGCGCAGAACTACCCGGACATTCTGGCGATTACCAGCCTGAACGACACCCGTGTGCTCTACGTGGAGCCCGCGAAGTGGGTGGCAAAACTGCGCGAGGTAGCCACCGGTGGCGAGATCCTGCTCAAGACCGAAATGTCCGCAGGCCACGGCGGTGTATCGGGGCGGTACGCCAAGTGGAAGCAGACCGCGTTTGAGTACGCGTGGACGTTGGTGAAGTCGGGCGCAGTCGACGAACCTGTGCGATAATCCCGGCTATGCCCGGCAGCCTGCTTGTCTCTATCTCGTCCATCTTCGACGCCACCTTGGACGACGTGACAAGCATGGTGCGCGACCTGGATAAGGAACGCGTGCCGGTGTCGCTGCTTGTGGCGCCGCATATCGACGCCACCTGGCACCTGGCCAAAGACACCACCACCAGGGGTTGGCTTGCAGAGCAGCGCGATGATCGCGCGCTGCTGCTCAACGGGTTCGACCAGGCGGTACAGGGCAGGCGCAGTGAGTTTGCCACCCTCGGTGCCCACGAAGCACGGCTGCGCTTAAAGGGGGCGACCCGTCAGATGGCCGCGCTGGGCTTTGACCTGGACATGTTTGCCCCGCCGCGTTGGCGCATGTCCGAGGGCACGCTTGAGGTGATGGGGGAGTTCGGGTTTGTGGTCGCGGCGTCGACGAAGGGGATCTACCGCCTAGCACGTGGCGAGTTTTCTCAGGCCCGCAACCTGTCGGTGGGTGAGGGCTACGGTGCTGCGAAGTGGTGGCGCCGAAACGTGATCAAGGCCGCCGGGCGCGGCGCGGAGAAAGGCAACACGATCCGCCTGTCCGTGTCCGGGCGTGAGTTGGGGCAGAAGAAGGTGCGCCGCGACTTCCTCGCTGCGGCGGCTGAGGCCATCGAGGCTGGCGCAAAACCTGCCGACTACCGCGCCTTCAGGTAAGCGATCGCCCGGCACACGAGGTAGATGCCGAAAGAGATAAACGCCACGAACACGCTCACCGGCACGCCAGGGGCGAGCGAGAGCACCATGCCGCCGATCGCGGAAACCTCGGCGAACAGGATTGACAGCCACACGGCACGCACCGGGTTCGCGGTGACTTGGGCGGCGGCCGCGCCGGGCGTGATCAGCATCGACATGACCAGCAGTGCGCCGACGATCTGCACCGACTGTGCGGAAGCGATGCCGACCAGCACCGCGAACACCAGCGCCATCGTGCGTACCGGGACACCGCACGCGGCTGCCATCACCGGATCCGCGGAGGCGAACAGTAGCGGGCGCCACAACACGACAACCGCGACGGCGACCAGCACCGTGGTTCCCGCCAGCAGCATCACGTTCTGGGCGGACACACCCACGATCTGGCCGGTCAGAAGTGCCAGCGCACGGTTGGAGTTGCCGGGGTAGAGGTGGATAAACAGCACGGATAGGGCCATGCCGAAACTCATCGCCACGCCCACGGCGGAATCTTGCTGGCCTTTCAGCCCCAGCGCAGCGAGTACCAGCGCCGCCACGATCGCACCCGCGACCGCGCCGAATCCGACGTTGAGGCCGAACAACAGCGCGGCGGACGAGCCCATGAGTGCTAGCTCAGAGGTGGCGTGGACCGAAAACGACATCTGGCGCAGCACGATCAGTGGCGCCATCACGCCTGACAGGATGCCCAGAAACGCACACGCGATGAGCGTGGTCTGGACGAAGTCCTGGCCAAGCAGGTACGAGGTATCGGCGATAAACGTGCTCACAGGACCACCATCCGTCCGTCTACTTCCACAACGTCTACTCGTGTGCCGTAGAGCTCGCTAAGCACCTCCGAGCGCATTACCTCGGCCACGGGCCCGATGACGTGGCCCTCAGGTCCGATGTAGAGCACTCGGTCCACCACGTCGAGCACCGGGTTGATGGAGTGCGTCACGCACACTACGGCAGCTGGGTGCCCTGCTAAACGCTCAACAGTATCGCGTGCGCGGGCGGGGTCGAGGGAGAGCAGGGGTTCGTCGGCAAGCACAAGCTCCGGATCCTGCGCGAAGGCTTGTGCTTGGCGGATGAGCTGTTGCTGCCCACCGGAGAGGATGCCGACGCGGCGGTCGGCAAACGATTGCGCGCCGACGGAGGCAAGCTGCGACTCGACGTCTTCTGGTTTTGTACGTTTCCCCATTGCAAGTTTGACCAGGTCACGCCCGCGAACGGGGAGGTCTTTGGGGAACATGTGTTGCTGCGGGATAAACCCGATGCGGCCGTGCACTTCCGCCGAGCCGTGCGTGAGGCGGCGGGTTCCCATGAACGTGCCCAACAGGGTGGATTTGCCCACCCCATTGGGGCCGAGCACCGCGATGAATTCGCTGCGTTCAATGGTCAGGTCGAGGCCCGACCACAACGGGTCGACGGCGGCGCCGCGTAGCTCAGCAATCAAATGTGTATGTCCTGACTAATGGTGGTGGAAGCTCGGCTCGGCGTTGTTGGCGATCTCCACGATTTGGTCCACGATCTTCTCAAAGTAGTCGAGAAAGTTCTCGCCTGCCGGGGAAGTTTCCCGAATCTCAACAATGGGGACATTTTTCATCTGCGCGACAGCGGCCAACCGCTCGGTGGCGCTGTTGGTGCTCTGTGGGTTCACAAACAGCATGTCAATGTCGCCCTGTTTGATCTGGTTCAAAAACGCCGACACCGCAGCCGCAGACGGCTCCTGGTGGTTCAGGCTGGCCTTGACGTACTCCTCCGGGGTGATGTCGTGCAGTTCAGTGCCCCATACAAGCCCGGCGGCGATCGGCTCGGTCATGCCGATGTGCACGTGCGGCACGGAAGCGAGCTTCTCCTCGATTGCAGCAATTCGCGTATCGACGACCCCAGCATCCCCACCGGTGCGCTGCGCCACCGCATCGGCTACCTCGCGGACCTTTGACGGTGCGAACCAGGCGTGCTCCAACTCGTCGAGGGACTCCGGCAGGTGATCGCTGTGGGCGTGCTCGTGCTCTGCATGGTCGAGCAGCGGGATGGCGTGCACGATGCGGTCCTGCTCCGCGACGGTGTACAAGGCCGCGTCGTAGGCGCCACCATTAGCGACGACCGTCGCCGCCTCCTTGATACGAGACAGGTCCTTGGCGGACGGCTCGAAGTGGTGCGGGTCTACAGCGTCGCCGGTGATGATCGCATCCACGTCCTCCCCGGTCACGGCGGCGGCAACATCCGCCCACACCCCGGTGGTGGCGATGATGCCGGAACCTTCGGCCGCGTCTTCGGACTCCGTAGAGCATGCGGTCAGCGCGGTGCCTGCAAGAGTGAGTGCAGCCAGCGTGGCAAGGGTCTTGGCCTGAAAACGATTTTGCATACGCGGTATTCAATCACTATTGGAAACTGTTTTCAATCTGTTTCGGACGAAGAACCAGTGCTGCGAGCAGTGCCATCAACAACACCGCGCCCACAATCCACCCGGCGCGGAGGTACGACAACGACTGTGAGCTGGTGGCGTCGAAACCCACCTTCACCGGATTGTGATCGGAGGACCGGAATGGGGTCCCGGGCTCGTCGATGAGCGGTTCGTCGCTGTTGATCGCCCACACCAGGGAATCTTTCACGAGGTCCATCGCGGCATCGTTGGCCAGCACATGGTCGAGCGAGCCCACCTTGTTGTCGTACTGATACGACGGGCGTTCCTGCGGGATCGTGGCGTAGCCGGCGTCGTTGAGCACGGCGATCGCGTCTTCTTGGGAGTAGGCGTTGAAGTCGCCAATGAGGAACGTGGGCAGGTCGCGCCAGTCGTCTTGCATGTCGAGGTGTTCCAGCAGCGTCCGCGACATGTCTGCGCGGAGTCGGGCGTTGTTGCCTTGGCCGTCGGCGGTGGCGTCGTCATTACGCGAGACTGTGCCCTTGGACTTGAAATGATTCACCACCGCAACAATGTGGTCACCGCCGGCGACAGGCGCGAACTCCTGGGCGAGCGGCTGGCGGGCGATGCCGGTGAACGTGGAGTCATCGAAAATGCGCGACTGCCCAACCGGGCGCACCTTCGCCGTCTGGTAGATAAACGCCACGCGGATCGCATCTTCGCGAGTGCCAAGCTCGCTTGGCGACGACACCCCCGCCCACCGATCCTCCCCCGCCGCAGCATTGAGCGCATCGACCAAGTGCTGCAGCGTCTCGTCGCGCCGGGCGGTATCGCCTGTGGTGCGGGCGGTGTTCTCCACCTCCGACAGGCCGAGGATCGCAGTATCGAGCTGGTTGATCGCGTTGACCAGCTTCGCCTCTTGCAGCGCGAGGGCCTGCGCATCGTGCGCGCCGCGGAACAGGTGGCAGTTCGTGCAGCCGTGCTCCGGGTCGATGTCGGGGAAGTGGGTGAAGTAATTCATCACGTTGAAAAACCCGATGGACAAATCCCCGCGTACCTTCGCTGGCGCATCGAGGATGCCTGCGCGGGAGTCCTCCCACGTGATCGGCAGATCTTCGGGGCGGGTCTGACCTGTGATCGGACGCAGCGGCTGGAACGTCCAATCCCCGTTGTTGTAGCCCACCACCACATCTTGTTGGAAAGTCACGGTGTCAAAGATCCGGATGGACTTCGTGGGGGAAAGGTACGGCAGTGGCACGTTGGGCTCGTCTGTGTAGTTGCGGGTGCGTCCGTCGTCGAGGTTGACAAATTCCGCCGCCTGCTGCGCGTTCATCTCAGCGACCTGATTGGCGTCGGGGCGGGTCTTCTCCGTGGGCCAGAAATGGGGCTCGGCGCCCGGCGCCAGGCCCACGGTGCCGTACTGGCTGAGGTTGTCATTGCCGGTCACGGTGTAGGCGCCGGGCCTGACCAGCATGCCCTCGTAGGGCTCGCGGGCCGCGTCGCCCGCCGGTAGGGCATCGAGGGGGATGGGCGTTGGGGCGGGCAGGGGGTCGTCGAGAAGCGAGATGCTGCTCGCTGAAATCTGGGTCTGGCCGTAGAACTCCTTCGCCGTGCCTTCCACTCGCACCGAATCGCCGTGGGCGGGGTAGTGGCCCTGCTTGCCCACGAACACGAAAATGCCGTCCGAGGCGTCACCGGGTTGTTTCGGCTGGCCGGAGCCGCCTGTTTGCATGAAGAAGCCGCGCTTACCGCCCTCGTCGTAGACTGCCGTGACCACGCCGGTGGTGATCACGGTCGATGACTCATATGGCGTGGTCGCGCCGGTGCCCTGGATCTCCGCGATGGTCAGCACACGCGGGTCTGCCTGTGCGATGCCGGAATTGCGCGGAGTGGGGGCACCCGCACGGAAATCGGCGGCGTTGTTGTCAGTATCCGCGCCATCGGTGACGCGCTGGATGGACAGTTGATTCGTCGTCTTCTCGGCGGGTGTGCCCTCCGCGAGATCGGGTGGCGTATCACCCCAAGCCACACGGTCTACCTCGCCGTCCGCGTTGCGCAGCACCGCAACCGCACTCGTGGCAGAAAAGTTAAACGCGGCCTCACGGTCCGGTGCCGGCAGATCGGCTCCCGTCTCGCCGGAAACCCCGCTGATCAGGTAATACCCACCCGCCGGCACCACCCCGAACAACTCAACCACCGTGCCGGAGTTGCCCTTGGCGGAAAACTGCTCCAGCTCCCAGCCGTCGATTGAAACGTCCTGACCGGTGGGGTTGAACAGTTCCACAAAGTCCGCGTTCAGTGGCGCCTGCGCATTGCTGCCGCCACCGTAGACCTCGTTGATCACCACCGCCTCAGCATGTGGCACAAGCGCGATGCTTAACGACGACACCAGCACCAACCACAGCAGACGAGCCCGAAACATTCCCTTAACGTAGCCGGTCATCCGATATTGCTGGACGCGTCTGTCCGTCCGATATACTCGCTGCCGTACCGCAAAGGTCGATCAACCTCCCGAAATGTGAAGGATTCTCATGGCACGAGTCGTCGTCAATGTCATGCCCAAGGCCGAAATTCTTGACCCCCAGGGTCAGGCGGTGCTGCGCGCACTGGGCCGCATCGGTGTCGAGGGGGTGAGCGACGTCCGCCAAGGCAAGCGATTCGAGATCGAGGTGGACGACTCCGTCACCGACGCCGAACTGCAGCGCATGGCGGAAACCCTGCTGACTAACACTGTGATTGAAGACTTCGAGGTTGTGCGATGAGCGCAACTATCGGAGTCATTACTTTTCCCGGCACCCTCGACGACGTTGACGCGCTGCGCGCCGTCCGCCTCGCCGGTGCCGAGCCGAAGCAACTCTGGCACGCTGACAACGACCTGACCGGCGTTGACGCCGTTGTCGTCCCGGGCGGCTTCTCCTACGGTGATTACCTGCGCTCCGGCGCGATCGCCGCGCAGGCCCCGATGATGGGCGCTGTTGTGGAGGCCGCGAAGAAGGGTATGCCGGTCCTTGGCATCTGCAACGGCTTCCAGATCCTCACCGAAGCCGGCCTGCTGCCGGGCGCGCTGACCCGCAACCAGGGCCTGAACTTCCACTGCGTGGACACCTACCTCGAGGTAGCCAACACTGACACCGCATGGACCAGCCAGTTGGGCGAGCGCATCTACGTGCCCGCCAAGCACGGCGAAGGCCGCTTCCAGGCGTCCCCGGAAACCATCGAGGCGCTGGAGAAGGAAGGCCGCGTGGTCTTCCGCTACACCGACAATTTCAACGGCTCCATCAACGCAATCGCCGGCGTGACTAACGAAACCGGCCGCGTTGTGGGGCTCATGCCGCACCCGGAGCATGCGATTGAGACGCTCACCGGGCCGTCCACCGACGGGTTGGGCCTGTTCACTTCCGCCATCGACGCGATTTCGAAGATCGGAGCGTAAAAGACCATGACTGTGCACAACGACACTGTTGAAAACGCCATCGACACCCCTGACCTTGAGCAGCCGTACGCGGAACTCGGGTTGCAGGATGACGAATACGCGAAGATCAAGGCAATCCTCGGCCGCCGCCCAACGGACGCGGAGCTCACGCTCTACTCCGTGATGTGGTCGGAGCACTGCTCCTACAAGTCCTCCAAGACGCACCTGCGTTACTTCGGTCAGACCATGACCGAGGAGATGGAAAAGAAGATCCTCGCCGGTATCGGTGAGAACGCTGGCGTGGTAGACATCGGAGACGGCGACGCCGTGACTTTCCGTGTGGAAAGCCACAACCACCCCTCCTTCGTCGAGCCGTACCAGGGTGCTGCCACCGGCATCGGCGGCATCGTCCGCGACATCATGGCCATGGGTGCCCGCCCGATCGCCGTGATGGACCAGCTCCGCTTCGGCCCGATCGACGCCGAGGACACCAAGCGCGTCCTGCCGGGCGTGGTCCACGGCATCGGCGGATACGGCAACTGCCTGGGCCTGCCGAACATCGGCGGCGAGACCGTCTTCGACGAAGCATACGCCGGTAACCCGCTGGTCAACGCCCTGTGTGTGGGCACCCTGAAGGTGGAGGACCTCCACCTCGCGTTCGCGTCCGGTACCGGCAACAAGGTCATCCTGTTCGGCTCCCGCACCGGCCTCGACGGCATCGGCGGCGTGTCCGTGCTGGGCTCCGCCACCTTCGAGGAAGGCGAAGAGCGCAAGCTCCCAGCAGTCCAGGTGGGCGACCCGTTCGCGGAGAAGGTGCTCATCGAGTGCTGCCTCGAGCTCTACGCAGCTGGCGTGGTCGAGGGCATTCAGGACCTCGGCGGCGGTGGCCTGTCGTGTGCCACCTCCGAGCTGGCTGCATCCGGCGACGGCGGCATGACCGTCAACCTGGACAACGTGCCGCTGCGCGCTGAGAACATGTCCGCAGCAGAGATCCTCGCCTCCGAATCCCAGGAGCGCATGTGCGCCGTGGTGGCTCCGGAGGACGTGGATAAGTTCATGGAAATCTGCGCCAAGTGGGACGTGCTGGCCTCCGTCATCGGCGAGGTCACCTCCGACAAGGACCGCCTGCAGGTATTCCACAACGGTGAACTCGTGGTGGACGCGCCGCCGTCAACGATTGACGAGGGCCCGGTCTACGAGCGCCCGTACGCACGTCCGGCGTGGCTGGATGAGGTGCAGGGCGGGGGTGTCGTCGATAAGCAGGCAACCATCAAGGACACCTGGCTGAAGATGGTCGCCTCCCCGGCGCTGTGCTCGCGTGACTTCATCACCGAGCAGTACGACCGCTACGTGCGCGGCAACACCGTACAGGCCAAGTACGCCAACTCCGGTGTGCTGCGTATCAACGAGGAGACCAACCGTGGCGTTGCTATCTCCGCCGACGCATCGGGCCGCTACACCTACCTGGATCCGAACATGGGCGCACGCCTGGCACTGGCAGAGGCCTACCGCAACGTCGCCGTCACCGGCGCCACCCCGTTCGCAGTGACCAACTGCCTTAACTTCGGCTCCCCGGAGAACCCGGACGTGATGTGGCAGTTCCGCGAAGCAGTGCACGGGCTTGCAGACGGCGCAGCCGAACTGGCAATCCCCGTCTCCGGCGGCAACGTTTCCTTCTACAACCAGACCGGCGAGACCCCGATCCTGCCGACCCCGGTTGTTGGCGTCCTCGGCGTGATCGAGGATGTTGCTCAGGCCATCCCACACGCCCTGCCCGCGGACGACGAGGAGTACACCCTGGTGCTGCTCGGCGAGACCAAGGACGAGTTCGGCGGCTCCGTGTGGCAAGACATCTCCGGCGCTGGCCTGTCGGGCCTTCCGCCGCAGGTAGACCTTGCTAACGAGGAGCGCCTCGCACAGTTCCTCGGCGGCAACGCAGCCGGCGTAGCAGCAGCCCACGACCTGTCCGAGGGTGGCCTGTCCCAGGCTGTCTTCGAGCTGCTGCTCGGCTCCGACAAGGGCGCTGAGTTGAACCTCGAGGGCGTCCACGAGGACGCGTTTACCGCACTGTTCTCCGAGTCCGCATCCCGCGTGCTCGTAGCAGTCTCTCGTGACCGCGCAGAAGCAGCGGTCGAGCGTGCTACCGCGGCCGGCATCCCGGTCGCAGCGCTTGGCGACACGACTGGCGACGGTGTCCTGCGCGTCGCCGGCGAAGAAATCTCCGTGCAGGAGCTTGCCGATGCATGGGCTGCGACCATGCCGTCGCACTTCGCAGCCGCAACCGCGCCGAACGCGGCCGTCTAGTCCGTCCGCTGCATAGCCGGTGCCTGTTCCACAATGGGCACCGGCTCATATTGTGCGCGCAGGTCTTTCAGCGTCTGCGTGTGATCCCAGAGGCGCTTGTCCTCATCCGTAACCGGCGTGAACTTACGTGCCGGCAGCGGGGTGCCGTCGATATCCATGCCGATGTAGGTAAACGTCGCGTGGATCGCATCCTTCAAGTTGTCGCGGCCACCACGCGGGTCGCCCGCGCGCAGGTGCACTGAGGTGTGAATGGAACGCGCGTCCGTACGGGTGATGCGCGCATCCACCTCAATCAGGTCGCCGATGTGCACCGGGTGGTAGAAGCGAATACCACCCGCGTAGACGGCGACGGTGCGCTCGCCAGCCCACTCCATGGTGCAGGCCGTGCCGGCCTCATCGATCCATTCCATGGCGGTGCCACCGTGGACGTTGCCGCCCCAGTTCACATCGGTTGGTTTCGCCATAAAACGGTGCACGATGCGCTGCGCCGTGGAGTCGTCGGTGTATGTCTGCGACTCCATCTCCGCCTCAATGGCCTTGCGCAGGTCGATGCGCGACTTTGCTGCTTCGGCCACGCGGCGCTCCTCGGCGTTGGTCGGAACGAATGTCGGCACAGGCATGGACTTGCCCGTGTCCGGATCCTTTGCCACGAAAATGACCAGGCAGTCGCAGGCGCGGGTGAACACGCCCTCGCGCGGGTCGGCGGAAAGCACCTCGTTGACAATGTGCATCGAGGAACGGCCCGTCATGGCGATGCGCGAGCGCACCTCCACAATGTGGCCCGAAGGGATCGGGCGGGTGAAGTGAATGTGGCCCACATACGCGGTCACGCAGTAGGTGGCGGACCACTGGGCGGCGCACGCGTAGGCGGCCTTATCGATCCACTCCAGCACGCGACCACCGGAGACACCCTGCGCACCGTAGTGGAGCACATCGGTGGGGGAGGCCATAAACCGCAGGGTGACGCGAGGGGAGCGTTCGGTAGCAACTACATGGGAATTGGGCATGCCGACACCTTAATATGGGTCCACATGGTGCAAAAGCAGGACCCGATACTGACACGCCAGGCCGTCGATGCGGTCAAAGCATGGATCGAGGGGGATGAGGAGTCGTCGAGAAGCGAGATTGCAAATGCTTGTCGACGAACCGCGCGCACCCTCGCCGAAGAACTCCCCGGCCACTCCGTGGAACTGCGCGTGCCCCCATTTGTGGCCGTGCAATGCGTCGAAGGCCCACGCCACACTCGTGGCACGCCGCCAAACGTGGTGGAGATGGATCCCCGCACCTGGATGCGACTGGCCACTGGTTTAACCACCTTCGAGGAAGAACTCGCGCAGGGCAACGTGGATGCTTCCGGATCGCGTGCAGGCGAGATCGCGGCGGGTCTTCCAGTAATTGCCCTCCGCTGACATTCCTCGGATACAGTGTTTGTCGTGCATACGAAGAGCCCCACGGGGAAGACCAACTTCGAGAACAACGACGAACCACGCGACGAATGTGGCGTGTTCGGTGTCTGGGCACCGGGCGAGGACGTGTCCAAGCTGACCTATTTCGGCTTGTTCGCGCTGCAGCACCGCGGCCAGGAAGGCGCCGGCATTGCCGTAGGCGACAAGGACAACGTCGTGGTGTTTAAAGACACCGGCCTGGTCAGCCAGGTCTTTGACGAACCTGTCCTGGAGGCGTTGCAGGGCGATGTGGCGATCGGCCACACCCGCTACTCCACAGCTGGCGGGAACTCCTGGGAAAACGTCCAGCCGATGTTCCGCACCTCGCCCAATGGCACCGACATTGCGTTGGCGCACAACGGCAACCTGGTGAACTTCAAGGAACTCGAAGAAGAAGCGATCGAGCGCAAGCTCATCCCGGCGTCGGGCGTGGATGGACAGGGCTCGTCCTCAGACACCGCTGTGGTGTCTGCGTTGCTGGCGGATCTGGTCACTGAGGACAAGACGCTTCTCGACGCCGCACGGGAACTCCTCCCACGCGTCGAAGGCGCATTCTGCTTCATGGTCACCGACGGCCAGACCCTCTACGCCGCGCGCGACCCGCACGGCGTGCGCCCGCTGTCGCTGGGCCGCCTCGACGGCGGTTGGGGGATCGCGTCCGAGACGTGTGCGTTGGACATCGTCGGCGCCTCGTTCGTGCGCGATATCGAGCCGGGCGAGCTTGTGGCGATTGATAACGCGGGCGTCCACTCCGAACGCTTCGCCGAGACCCCGAAGGCGCACTGCGTGTTCGAGTACGTCTACGTCGCCCGCCCCGACTCCATCATCGACGGCCAGACCGTCAACCTGTCGCGCATCGAGATCGGCCGCCGTCTCGCCCGCGTCACCCCGGTGGACGGCGACCTGGTAATGCCGGTGCCCGAATCCGGCACCCCCGCCGCCATCGGCTACGCGGAAGAGTCCGGCATCCCGTTCAAGCAGGGCCTGATGAAGAACGCCTATGTCGGCCGCACCTTCATTCAGCCGTCGGACACCCTGCGTCAGCTGGGCCTGCGCCTGAAGCTGAACCCGGTGCGCGAGGTCATCGAGGGCAAAAAGCTCATCGTTGTCGACGACTCCATCGTGCGCGGCAACACCCAGCGCAAACTCATCCGCATGCTGCGCGAAGCCGGCGCCGCCGAGGTGCACGTGCGTATCGCGTCGCCGCCGGTGAAGTGGCCGTGCTTCTACGGCATCGATTTCGCAAGCCCCGGCGAACTCATCGCCAACCACGGCCGTACTGATTCCGATGAGGCGATCGCGGAGTCGATCCGCACCATGATCGGGGCGGACTCGCTCGCGTTCGTGCCTATCGACGACATGATCGCCTCCACGAACCAACACGAAGACAACCTTTGTGCCGCCTGCTTTACAGGCAAATACCCCCTGGGGCTGCCCGACGGTAACCCCAACGCCGACCTTGTCCGACGCATCCAGAAAGGTGCTGAAGCCTAATGACCACTGAGCAGACCCCAGTTTCCTACGAGGCCGCCGGCGTATCCATCGAGGCCGGCGATAGGGCCGTCGAACTGTTCGCCCCGCACGCCAAGCGCGCCACCCGTCCTGAGGTTCGTGGCAGCCTCGGCGGCTTCGCCGGCCTGTTCGCGCTGGGCAAGTACAAGGAGCCACTGCTGGCAGCAGGCTCTGACGGCGTGGGCACCAAGCTGGCCATTGCGCAGGCGATGGACAAGCACGACACCATCGGTATCGACCTCGTCGCAATGTGCGTAGACGACCTTGTCGTCTGTGGTGCCGAGCCGCTGTTCCTGCAGGACTACATCGCTATTGGCAAGGTCGTGCCGGAGAAGGTCGCCGAAATCGTCGGCGGCATCGCCGAGGGATGCGTCCAGGCAGGTTGTGCGCTGCTCGGTGGCGAGACCGCTGAACACCCCGGCGTGATGGAGCCGGACGACTACGACGTCTCCGCAACCGCAGTCGGTGTCGTTGAGGCCTCGGAACTGCTTGGTCCTGAAAAGGTCCGCGAGGGCGACATCATCATCGGTATGGCATCGTCTGGCCTGCACTCCAACGGCTACTCCCTGGCCCGCCACGTGCTTCTCGAGCGCGCCGGCCTGCCCCTGGACGCCGAGATGGAAGAGCTGGGCCGCACGCTCGGCGAGGAACTTCTCGAGCCAACCCGCATCTACGCACTCGACTGCCTAGAACTGGCCGCCGAGTGCGAGGTCCGCACGTTCTGCCACGTCACCGGCGGTGGCCTGGCAGGCAACATGGAACGCATCATTCCTGAGGGCCTTGTCGCAGAGATGCACCGCAACACCTGGACCCCAGGTCCGATCTTCCGCACCATCAAGTCCGTCGGCCAGGTCCCGGACGAGGAGATGGAGAAGACCTTCAACATGGGCGTCGGCATGACTGCCGTCGTTGCCGAGGAAGACCGCGATCGCGCCCTGGCCATCCTGGCCGCCCGTCACGTGGATGCGTGGGTGCTCGGCGAGGTCCGCGCCGCCAGCGAAGGCGCCGAGAAACGCGCCGTGCTGACAGGCTCCCACCCGCAGTACTAAAGCGCGATCGCTAGGCCTGTTTTCGGGCTGATACGAGGATTCGTTCTCGTATCAGCCCGTTTCTGCTTTTAGGGCGCGGTGTCTTTTGCTGGTCGTCTAGCTGGTCTCGTGATGTTGCTAGACGGTCTCGTTTCGACGGCTCCAAACCCCCAGGTGGTGTTGAGGGTCATTGTCACTATGGAGCTGATCGTCTGGTTGGCGTTTCGGGGAGCTAGACGATGGTCGTTGTGGCGGCGCAGACGGGCGTGAAACACCCTGTTTTCGTGTCTTGAGGCCTGTTATGGCGT
>NZ_KV787025.1:0-29258 GCF_001806995.1 Corynebacterium sp. HMSC11D10 | reverse complement strand
CGGAATACCCCTACCAACTACGCGCACTCAGCAAGAAGTTCTTTTGCATCTTCAGACCCCTCGGCTTGAACTGCGGCACTCAGCTCAGGCAGCGCTGCGTGGTAGACCATGTCGATATCACCGGTTCCCAAAGCCAGTGAAGAAATCCTTGAAAGCATTGGCTCAGCAGTGACTGCGATGATGTGCGGTGAACGTCCTTTGCGGTTTCGAATTAAGTTAAGTGCTTCCGCGCGTGTGTTCTGTGCTCGGTCACTTCGCATAGTCAATTTGCAGCTGATAACTGCATGAAGAATTTCAATCGGTTCGGAAGAATTTGCCGCTCGAAACGGGGAAGCGAGACCTGAGAGCGAGTCGACCATAACGTGTTGGCTATTTAGCGATTCATCATTGATTGCTGTTCGGGTGACGAGAATATCCGGGCTAATGGTGTAGGAATTGCCAAGCGCAGCAGCTAGTTCTGGCGTTTCGCGAACTGCCTGGGTTAGGTCCGCTAGATGACGATAAGGTTCATAGTTTTCTACATGTCCGCTACGTCGCGAGCTGCCAATCGCTTCAGCGCTCCAATCACCCGGACGAACTGATTGAAGAAAAGGAAACGTTCCTCTGATAAAAGAAGCGACGGCTTCTTCGAAGAGCGAACCTGAGGATTGGCCCTTCATTTTCGCTTGGGTTTTGGCGCCCAGAGTACGAGCCATGTGAAACGCGATTTTCTTACTTGCGTTGCTATTGCTGTCTGCGATGGAGGCGACTCCTGAAGGTGAAATTGACACAATTCCCTGGAGGACAAGCCGCTGATGGAACAGCTCGCGGTTAGCTGTGATTATGGACTTGTTGGCTTGGCCATTTGCGGTCATGAGGGGAACTCTAACAGAGCTAAATCTGGTCGCTCGGGTTGTGCAGTGAAATTGGAGGACGATACCGACTGCTTGTTTAGTGCGGCGGTAATAGACCGTCCGACAGCAGCGGCGACTGGCGGCGGAAAAGCATTACCTACTTGCTTCCAAGCTGCAGTTTTACCGCCTTGCCATTTCCAATCCTCAGGGAATCCCTGTAATACTCCTCCCATTTTGACCGTTAGCCGCGGCATCTCAATCGCGGGGTCGATGGGAAAGTCATGTCCCGGTGCGTCTTCTGCGATGGACGAACCTTTGATGCCGAGTTTGGCCCATGCTTCACGTGCGCGAGTTGGTCCCACATCTGGGCCACCATGCTTCTTGCTTCCTCCGACAAGCGTTGGCCCAATATCTTGGGCATTTTCTGCCCACTTCTTGGCTCCAGGCCAGCCATTGGCGGCCATCAAGTCGTAGAGAGCGTTTCCAACCGTGAAAAATCGGCCGACAGGTTCGGGCCAATCGAAAAAATCCGCATACTCAGTTTTTAGAGCTACCAATATGAAACGAGGGCGCAATTGTGGCAAACCGTAATCAGCGGACGTAATGAGTTCCCAAAATACCCTGTATCCTAATGTCTCAAATTCGCGAATCAATTCACTGCGGTAGGCAGCAAATCTTGGTTGAGACAAACCTCTGACATTTTCCAGCATTACGGCCTTGGGATGCGCGATTCGCGTCAGTTCGAGCGCACGTGGGAACAAATCACGCTCGTCATCTCTACCAAGTTGTTTGCCTGCAATGGAAAACGGCGGGCATGGGACCCCTCCGGCAAGTAGGTCTAGATCCTCGGAGTAAGGAGTGATATCGAAGTTGAGTACGTCACCCTCAATCACGTTCCAGGATGGTCGGTTTGCTCGGAGAGTCGCCGCGGCATGCGGATCAAGTTCCACCGCAGCGCGAAGGTTGAAACCTGCTTCTTCAAGTCCGAGTGCCTGACCACCTGCGCCGGCGCAAATCTCAACGGAAGAAAACGGAGTGTTCATTAAGCATCAGCCTATAGGTTGAAAGCGTATTAGAGAAACGTCATTACGTTTTGTGGGCGAAAAACACGTTAGAGAGGTTGGGGGACAAGGAAACGAATATATCGAAAATGTGTGCGATGGTGAATTTTCGGTCCCACGCAAGAAAAGGGTCCGCGGTAGCCCCGCGGACCCTCGTCCATACGCAAATGCTCTTAGATCTCTGCCTTGTCGATCACGTCGCGCAGGGTTTGGGCGGAGTGGTGGAACTTGGCGGTCTCGGTGTCGTCGAGACGGAGCTCGACGACGTTGCGCACGCCGCTGCGGTTGAGCACGGTTGGGGTGCCGATGTAGATGTCGTTGAGGCCGTACTCGCCCTCGAGAAGCGCGGAGACCGGCAGGACGACGTCCTCGTTGCGCAGGATTGCGCGCGTGATGCGGGCGAGCGCGTTGCCGACGCCGAAGGACGTGTTGCCTTTGCGTTTGATGATGTCGTAGGCGGCGTCGCGGGTCCGCACAAACATCTCGTCGATCTGTGTGTAAATTTCCGGATTGCGGGCGGCTTCCGTCTCAAGCAGAGCGGGGAGGGGAACGCCACCGATGGAGCCGGAGGACAACACCGGCAGTTCGGTGTCGCCGTGCTCGCCGATGATGTGGGTGTGCACCGCAGAGGGAGCGATGTCGAAGTACTGGCCCAGGTTGTGGCGCCAGCGCGCCGTATCCAGCACGGTGCCTGCGCCGATGACCTGGTTCGACGGCAGGCCGGTCTGCTTCCAGGACACGTAGGTCAGCACATCCACTGGGTTGGTGGCCACGACGTAAATGCCGTTGAAGCCGGAGGCCATGACTTGTTTGTTGATTGACTCGAAAATCTTCACGTTGCGCGCCACAAGATCCAGACGCGTCTCGCCATCGCGCTGCGCAACACCAGCGCAATTGACCACGAGTGCGGCATCTTTGCAGTCCTCATACGTGCCAACCGTGACATCCATGTGGTGGCCAGAAAACGGGATCGCGTGGTTGAGGTCTTCTACCTCTGCCCATGCAAGATCCTCGTTGAGGTCGATAATGGCCAGGTGGTCTGCCAGACCCTGGTTCAAGATGGCGTAGGCGTACGCGGTTCCGACAGCGCCGGCGCCGATAAGGACAACTTTTGAACCTTGAGTGACAAACATATGACCATTATTCCATGTGTTGATTACGGGCAGCGGGGTGGGTTGGTGGCTTCGAGGTTACTTCGGTAAACCGCTTTTTAAAGGGCGAATGCTGGATAACATCTATTGATGTCCAAGACAATCAAAGGAGCATCATGCTAAACGTGACAGACCTGCGAGGGCGAGAGACCTCGGTACGAGAACTGCGTGCAATTCTTCCTCGTGCGGGCACCGATGTTGGCTCCGCAGCAGAACAGGTCGCGCCGATTGTCGACGACGTCCGTAGCCGCGGTGCCGAGGCAGCACTCGAATACGGGGAACGTTTTGACGGCGTACGCCCGGAAGCGGTTCGAGTTTCTGCGGATGCCATGCGGGCTGCATTGGATGGTTTGGACGCTGATGTTCGAGCTGCACTGGAAACCTCAATTCGCCGGATCCGACAGGTGCATGCTGAGCAAAAGCCAGCTACACGCAAAACCGAACTCGCGACAGGAGCAGTTGTTACGGAGGTGTTCCGCCCGGTACGTCGTGTGGGGCTTTACGTGCCAGGCGGCAAGGCGGTGTACCCGTCGAGTGTGCTGATGAATGTGATTCCGGCCCAGGAGGCGGGCGTGGAGTCCATGGTGGTGTGCACCCCGCCGCAGGCAGACTTTGACGGTCAGCCGCACCCGACGATCCTCGCCGCATGTGCGCTGCTTGGTATCGACGAGGTCTGGGCCGTTGGCGGCGCACAGGCGGTGGCGCTGATGGCCTACGGTGACGATGACCTCGAGCCGGTCGACATGATCACCGGCCCCGGCAACGTGTTCGTTGCAGCGTCTAAGCGCCTGGTCAACGGCGTAGTTGGCATTGACGCGGAAGCCGGTCCGAGCGAGATCGCGATCATTGCCGACGACACCGCCGACCCCGTCTACCTGGCCTACGACCTGATCTCCCAGGCGGAGCACGACGAGCAGGCCGCATCGATTCTGATTACGGATTCTCCGGAGCTGGCTGGTCTCGTCGATAAGGAAATTGCGAGCCGCTACGGCATCACGCTCAACGCTGACCGCGTGCGCGACGCGCTGGAAGGCCCGCAGTCCGGGATTTTGATTGTGGACGATATTCAAGCCGCGGTGCGCGTGACCAATGTGTACGCGCCGGAGCACTTGGAAATTCATACCGCGAATGCGCAGGCTGTGGCGCGCGAGATCAACAATGCCGGCGCTATCTTCGTCGGACCGTACTCGCCGGTGCCACTGGGGGATTACTCAGCAGGTTCGAACCACGTGCTGCCAACGTCAGGTACCGCAAGGTTTGCCGCGGGGTTGAGCACGCACACCTTCCTCAAACCGATGAACATCGTCGAGTACTCCGCTGAGGCACTGGAAGAGGTCGCGGATGCCGTGATCACCCTTGCAGACGAAGAAGGCCTCCCCGCACACGGGGAGGCCATCAAGGCAAGGCGGGGCTAGCCGCCAGAGGCGAGGTACGTACTACTTCGCCTCGTACTCATACTCAGTCTCGGCGACAGCCTGTGGACGACCGGTGACGAAGTACAGGATGGTCATCACGATCAGGAAGCCCACACCGACGGCGAGTGCTACGTGGTATTCAGGCAGCCACACCATCGTGCCAAAGGTGAAGAGGATAAACGCCACCGCGAACCACTGGCCATAAGGCCAGAACGGAACCGGGAACTTCAACGCCTTGACCTCTTGGGCGGTCATCTCGCGGCGGGAAGCGATGTGTGCGATCAGAATCATCAACCAGACGAAGATGGTGGCAAAGGTTGCAAGTGCTGCAATGGTGCCGAAGATGTCCGGGTAACGCTGGTTCAGGTACACACCGACGATCAGGGCGACGATAAGCATGGCCACAGTCATCACCGGAACATCGCGGTAGGTCTTTGCCATGGACTTCGGCGCCAGGTTTTCCTTGGCCAGACCTGCAAGCACACGACCGGTGGAGAACAAGTCAGCGTTAATCGCCGACAGGGAAGCGCTGAGCACAACCACGTTCAGCAGAGCTGCGGCCCAGCTCACGCCGAGGGTGTCAAAGATCTGGACGAACGGGGAATCATCACCGTTAATCGTGCGCCACGGGTTGATCATCAAGATGACCAGAATGGACAGTACGTAGAAGATCAGGATGCGCATCGGGACAGTGTTGACTGCCTTCGGGATAGAGCGGTCCGGATCCTCAGCCTCAGCGCCCGCGACACCGATGATCTCGGTGCCACCGAAAGCGAAGAGGACGAGGATGAACGAGGCTGCCATGCCGGAGAAGCCGTTAGCGAAGAAACCACCGTCGTTCCAGAGGTTGTCAATACCCATTGCCTCTGGGGACTCACCAATGTTGAAAATAAGGATTGCAGCGCCGCCGATGATCATGGCGACCACTGCGCCGACCTTGATCAGGGTGAGCATGAACTCGAGCTCGCCAAACAGGCGGACAGCGGCCAGGTTAGCTGCACTGATGATCAACAGTGTGACGGTGATCCAGACCCATGCGGGTGTTGTGGGGAACCAGAACTTCATATAGATCGTGATTGCCGTTAAGTCAGCCAGACACACGATCATCATCTCGAAGGCAAACATCCAACCGGTGATGTAGCCACCGAGGCCGCCCAGGTACTCGCGGCAGTAGACCGCGAAGGAGCCACGCACTGGGTGACGGACGCTCATCTCGCCGAGAGCTCGGAGGATGAAGTACATCACCGCGCCACCCAGGAGGTAGACGAGGAGCACAGAAGGACCAGCCGCCTGGATTGCGCCGGCGGAGCCGTAGAACAGGCCGGTACCAATCGCTGAGCCCAGAGCGATGAAGTGGATGTGGCGGGCCGTCAAACCTGGCCGTTTCGGTTTGGGAGTGTCTTGTTGTGTAGGTGCAGTCATGGTGGACATTAACTGTGCTCTTTCAAATGACAATGTGCGAATCGAAGTGCGAATCGAATCGCTACGGGAAAATATTGGTGATGACATTGCCCATGGCTGGGCTGCGTCTTCCCGGTTTGACCTTCCGGCGGTGGCACAGTGATTGGGGGCTCGCCGCGGGGGAGGGTCTCCGGGTGCGCGGCGTGTTCCGACGAATCCTTGACGCTAACGAAAAATCCCCCGCGCTTTGCTGCGAAGGGCAGTTAGCGCAGGGGCGAAAAAGTCGGCCGACACCGCGCTACAGATGATGATGCAGGCGGGCCGGCTGGGTATTCGGCAACGCGAAAGCGACGGCCTGGTCGGCCGTGGCGGAAAATGCGTTGCGGTTCATCACGTGGAGAACCATAACACGGCTGTCTTGAGTTTGGGGCGAAAATGCCAAATTAATTTTTCAGGCGGTGTGCTTCGGAGGGGTTGAGCAGGATCACGCCGCCTGAGCCCTCGAACGCTTTAGCGCCGTTCATCTGCGAATCTGTGCAGGCGGTTCTGCGGTTTTCGGGAAGGTCCTCGTCGTCGCCAAGTCGGTAACGGCCAATGCAACCCCAGCCGTTCTTCTCATTCGTCCATGCGGACACACTGCCTTGGATCTCACCGTTCTTCGCGGCTTCCTTGTATCCCTCAAGCGTCATCATTGCGACATCGCACGTGGTGTTGTCCTCCAGGGCGTACACGCCCATCTCAGTGCCAAGAATGTCGGAGGTGCCGCACTGTTCGCCCTTTGCCACCGTGTGTTCTTCGGTGATGCTCTGGGTCTTGCCCGGGCGGGAGTACACGCCGTCGTGGACCTCGAAGGTGTCGTTGCCATACTCGACGCGGACACCGCCACCGTTGAGGTTGGTGATCACGACGTCATTGATCGTGACACGCTCGCCTTCGTTGAGATGGTTCGGCTGGATGTCGTAACCCTGGGAGCCGGGAGAGACTGCGGTGATGAATCCACCGCGGTCCGGCTTGTACCAAATGACATTGGGGATTTTGGTGTTCGGATCGCCACCGGTGTGCTCTACGGGAGGAATCGGATCGACGAACGCGGCCTGGCAGAACACTGGAGTGTCATCCGGGTTCCTGCCGATCCGACACCCGAACACCCCTGAGTCGAGCCCAACAACATTGTGTTCGAACCGCGAAGGATCGACATCCGTGTAGTTGTCTTGAGTGTCCTCGGCCGACGTTTCCGGTGCGTCGGAAGCGGTCGTCGTGGATTCGGTGTCTTGTGCCGAATCCGAAACGGTTGGCTCAGGCAGGGCCTGCTCAGAGCTATCGCCGCAACCGGTCAAGGTTGCGGCGGTGACGAGTACTGCGGCGAGAATCGATGTGGTGCGGTGTGCGCGGGAAAACTGCATACCGCCTAGTTTAGGAACACCACGTGGTGCTCATAGGGAATTACGCCCCTGGTGTGAAGTGGTCGGAGGAGTATTGCCCGTCGGGGGAGATCTCAAACCAGGAGTTGTCGCGCTCGCCGCGAATTGTGCCGTCGGCCCCGTGGGTGAAGGTGTAATAGCTGATGGTCACCTGTTCACCGGGGTGAAGCACGTCGCCCACGGGTTGTGCGTCACCGCCGCCGACATCGTGGGTCGTGGCAAAGCCAATCTCTGACACCCACATCAACCGGTCAACGGGAGTGCCCTGGCTGTTGTCAATGTCTAAGGGCGGCATCTGCCCAGCCGGTGCGATTACGCACCCCAGATACCCGTCGTCATCTCCGCCGGCGGGGAAGTACGAACAGGTGGTTTTGGAGTCGAACTCCACGACGTACGCCGGGTACTCGCCGCCTTCTGTGAAGTCGGCGGGATCACGCTCGACGAGGGCAGCTTCTGTTGCTTGTGCGGAGGGGTCCACTGAAGATTCGTTCAGTTCCGCCTCCTGGACGTCGTCGCTGGTGGAGCATGCAGAAAGCGCCAGTGAGGCAACAAAAGCAGCGGCGAGGGCTGCTGCAGGCGTTGCGCGTTGTGTGTTCATGCACACGACCCTATTAGGCGAAGACGCCCACCGCCCAGGAACCGAGCACCAAAATCACCGAGAACACCCAGCAGATCGGGAAGGCGATGCGCAGGTACTTGCCCATCTCCGCACGCGCCAGGCCGAGCGCGAGCCACAGTGCAGGGGAGAAGGGGCTGACGAAGGTGCCGATGACATTGCCCACGATCATGGCGGACGCTGCACCCATGCCAGAAACGCCGAACGCCTCTGCGGTTTGCTGCACGATTGGCAGCACAGAGAAGTAGTACGCGTCCGTCGACGTTGCCAGATCCAGCGGCACGCCGAGCAGGCCGATGATCACGTGGATGTACGGACCGACAGACGCCGGCAGGATGGCGATCAGCGACAGGGCGATCTGCTCCAGCATGCCGGTGCCGTCCAAAATGCCGAGGAACATTGCGGCAGCGAGGATGACGCCGGCCATGGAGAGGGCGGTGGGGGCGTGTCGTCGCAAAGCATCGCTCTGATCGTCGAGCGACGGGAAGTTCAGCGCCATGAGCAGCGCGGTGCCGACGAGGAACGCGGATGCTGGCGATGCCAAACCAGCAACCAGCACGCCGATGAGTGCGAGTGTGATCAGGGTGTTTGCCCACGTCACCCACGTGCCGCCGCGCTGGGTGAACTCCAACTTTGCACGTTCTTCTGCTTGGCGACGAGAAAAGTCTTCTGCAACCGCGTGAACATCCACCAGCTGGTGGTCACCATCCTGCTTGGCAGTACGGCGCTGTTCGATGATGCCGAAGATCGCGGCAACGACGAACACGAGGACAATGGCCACACCCTGGACCGGCAAGAGGTGGGCCCAGATCTCGTTCGGGGAAGGGCCGATGACGGAACTTGCGCGGCCAACCGGGCCACCCCACGGCAGCATGTTCATCACCGACGCCGACAGTGCGACGAGCGTGAGCAGGACGTAGCGCGACATGCGCATCGCCTCGTAGAGCGGCAGCAACGCGGGGATGGTGAGCAGGAATGTTGTGGAGCCAGAGCCGTCCAAGTGCGCGACGATCGCGATGGCAGCAGTGCCGAGCGTGACCAAAATCGGCTTGCCGCGAGTCGCGCGGATCAACGCCTTAATCACTGGTTCGAACAGGCCGACGTCCGAAAGAATGCCGAAGTAGATGATGGCGAAGATGAACATCACCACGACCTTCATGACTCTGTCGAGTCCGTCGAGGTAGAAGTCCGAAATCTCTGCAACGCCTGCGCCGGTGAGTATCGCACCGACGATCGGGATCAGCGTCATTGCGACGATTGGATGTGTTTTGCCTTTGAGGAGTAGGCCGACCGTCACCACGATGATGGCAAGGCCAAGCACTGTCAGTGCGAGGGGAGAAGTCATGGCTGGATACTAAATGATTGCTGAGAAAAAGCGGGTTTGATTCTTTAAAAACCGTTGAAATAGCAGATTGAGGGGGTAATGCCGTAGTGTTGGCAGGCGATGAGCATTTCCGAAAACGCCACCGGCGGCGAGAACGAGCCGGATATGAATGTGTCGGAAAATCAGGAAAACCCGCAGGATGTCGCGGCCGAGATTGTTGAGGCCGTAGTAGAGGACACCAGGGATGCGGAGATTTCTGAGGTAACCGGCGCCGCACAAGAAGAAGCGGCCATTGAAATTGAAGACAACGTGGTAAAGATCGCGGATACGGACGAAGAGTCCGACAACGGCGATAACGCTGCAGATACCGCAGAGGAAAAGGCAGAAGAGGTAAAGCCGGAGAACGGCTTTGAAACCCTCGGCCTGCCAGACAAGGTTGTGGAGGCCGTCAAGCGCGTCGGTTTCGAGCAGCCCTCGCCGATTCAGGCACAGACCATCCCGCTGCTGATGGAAGGCCGCGACGTCGTCGGCCTGGCACAGACGGGTACGGGTAAGACCGCAGCATTCGCGCTGCCGGTGCTGTCCCAAATTGATCCCAAGAAGCGTCACCCGCAGGCACTTGTGCTCGCCCCGACGCGTGAGCTGGCACTGCAGGTGTCGGACTCCTTCCAATCGTTTGCCGATCACCTGGGCGGCATCAACGTGCTGCCGATCTACGGCGGCCAGGCCTACGGCATTCAGCTCTCGGGGCTGCGCCGTGGCGCACAGGTGATCGTCGGTACGCCGGGTCGCGTCATCGACCACCTGGAGAAGGGCTCGCTGGACATCTCCAACCTGCGCTTCCTCGTGCTTGACGAGGCAGACGAGATGCTGAACATGGGCTTCCAGGAGGATGTCGAGCGCATCCTCGAGGACACCCCGGATGAGAAGCAGGTTGCGCTGTTCTCGGCGACGATGCCGAACGCGATCCGCAAGATTTCGCGCGACTACCTGAACAATCCGGAAGAGGTCACCGTTAAGTCGGAGACCCGCACCAACACGAACATCACCCAGCGCTACCTGTTTACGGCGCACCGCAACAAGCTCGACGCGATCACCCGCATTCTTGAGGTGACCGAGTTTGAAGCGATGATCGTGTTCGTTCGCACCAAGAACGAGACCGAGGACGTTGCAGAGAAGCTGCGCGCACGCGGTTTCTCCGCCGCTGCCATTAACGGCGATATTCCGCAGCAGCAGCGTGAGCGCACGGTGGATCAGCTTCGCGACGGCCGCCTGGACATCCTCGTGGCCACCGACGTCGCAGCCCGTGGCCTGGACGTCGAGCGCATCTCTCACGTGCTGAACTACGACATCCCGAACGATACGGAGTCGTACGTCCACCGCATCGGCCGCACCGGCCGTGCAGGCCGTACCGGTGAGGCAATCCTGTTTGTCACCCCGCGTGAGCGCCGCATGCTGCGCTCGATTGAGCGCGTGACCAACGCGACCATCGAAGAGATGGAACTTCCGACTGTCGACGAGGTCAACGAGAGCCGCAAGACCAAGTTCATGGACTCCATCACCGAGTCGCTTGAGGCTTCTGAGCTGCAGATCTTCAAGACCATGGTGCGCGAGTACTCCGCGGCCAACAACGTGCCGATGGATGACATTGCCGCAGCGCTTGCTACCCAGGCGTTGGCTGGCGACGAGTTCCTGATGAAGGAGCCGCCGCGCGACAAGCGTGACCGTCGTGATCGTCGTGACCGCGATCGTTTCGACCGCGACGACCGTCGTGGCCGTGACCGATTTGATCGTGGCGAGCGTGGTGGTCGTGGTCGTCGTGGTGACAGCGAGAACTTTGATACCTATCGTCTCGACGTGGGGAAGCGCCAACACGTGCGCCCGGGTGCCATCGTGGGTGCCCTGGCCAACGAGGGTGGCCTGAGCTCCAAGGACTTCGGTCGCATCACCATCGGCGGTGACTTCACTCTGGTGGAACTGCCGAAGAACCTTGACCGCGCTGTACTGGACCGTCTGGAGGACACCCGCATTTCCGGTCAGCTGATCAACATCCAGCGTGACCATGGTGCACCGCCGCGTGATCGTGGCGGACGTGGCCGTGGCGGCTACCGCGGTGGGCGCGACCGTGACGATCGTGGGTACGGCGGCCGTGGCCGCGGTGACCGTGACCGCGGTGGATACCGTGGCGGGCGCGACCGTGATGACCGCGGTTACGGCGGCCGTGGCCGTGGCGACCGGGATCGCGGTGGATACCGCGACTAGTTCTTAGCGCGTCAACGGCACGGGGCCACCTTGGTACCGGGTACAGTGTGGAAAGCATTTGCCCGGCCGGGGTGGCCCCGTTTTTGTTTGTAAAGAGAGCACGCCTTCATGCTTCAACCGCGCTTGTTGTCCACCATCGCTGCATTTGTGATTGCGTTCGTCGCTGGGGTTGGGGTGCTTCCAGTGGAGGCGTCAGCGCAAACCCGCACTGTCACGCAGGGTGGATCTGTCGTGGTGCATGGCACCGGTGTGTGCACGGTGGGTTACAACGATCCGGCACGTCACCGTAGTTTTGTTGCGGCGCACTGCGGACGGAACGGAGCTCGGGTGGAAATCGTCGACCCCGCTACCAATGCACGCAGCGGGGCAGTGGGCACCTTGTACCGTTCGCGGGCGTACGACGGCCACCTGGGCAACGACTGGGCTGCAATCCAGTGGGCTCCAGGTGTGCGCCTTGACGGCAACCGCATCACAGGCGATGCCTGGGTGCACCCCAACGACATTCGAATGGGTGAGACCGTGTGCTATTTCGGTCGAACCTCGCATGCGGGTGGCGGACGCACCTGCGGTTCTTTTGGTGGGTCGGCGGATAACACGTTTCTCCTTAACGCACCTCTGACTCGCCCCGGTGATTCGGGCGGGCCGATGTGGGTGCCCGGTCGTGGTTTCGTTGGAGTGATCTCCAGCATGTGGACCTCGCGCCAGTTGCCGCTCGTGCAAGGCAAGAACTTCGTCGTCGGGGTCGTGCCGCAGGACGGTCCGCCGGTACCAGATGCGCGCCTTGTCGGACTGTGGGCGCAGAACACGTTCCTACCGGGGCTGACTGGTCCTGTCGCTGAGGGGATCCGGGCAGTTATCGACGCCATCTTGCGCCTGTTCACCGGGCTTGGCTTTCATGGTCCTGCGTCGCTGCACTACGGCTAGGTGTTTCGCCGCGCGATTGAACGTGGAATTT
The DNA here is from genome assembly GCF_001806995.1 of Corynebacterium sp. HMSC11D10. Taxonomy (NCBI): domain Bacteria; kingdom Bacillati; phylum Actinomycetota; class Actinomycetes; order Mycobacteriales; family Corynebacteriaceae; genus Corynebacterium; species Corynebacterium sp. HMSC11D10. The sequence continues at coordinate 16,819 of NZ_KV787025.1, read as the reverse complement.
GCCTGCGTGATGCGGTGTGCGCAGGTAGTCTAATGCGCGTCACCCATGCCATAGGAAAGTCATACAAATGAGAAAATTGGGATTCGCCGCCACGGTGAACACCGAGGTCCGTAGCCTCGTAGCCGCCGCTGGTGCAGCCGCGCTGGTGCTGAGCCCAGCGGTTGCAACCGCGGCAACGCCGACCGTTGTCGAGCAAGGCAAGGCCATCTACATCGAGGGCCACGGGGCCTGCACCATCGGCTATAACGATGTGGCAAACCGAAAGAGCTACACCGCTGCACACTGCGGCAGCGAGGGCGCGCGTGTGTCCCTCATGGACCGCGCGACAATGGAATTTAGCGAAGAGATGGGCACGTTCCACCCGTCGAAGAACTTCACCCGCCTGCCTTACAACGACTGGGGTTGGATCGAATGGGACGCCGGTGTGGCAATTGCCGGTAACTCGTATTCCGGCGACAAGGTGCTGACCAAGGACGACGTGAAGATCGGCGACGAGGTCTGCTCACACGGCGAAACCAGCCACATGGGCACACGCAACATCTTATGCGGCACGTTTGCCGGATGGTCTGCGGAATCCTTTGGCGTGCAGCTCGAAGGCTGGCAGCAGGGCGATTCCGGCGGACCAGTGTGGGTACCGGGACGGGGCTTCCTCGGCGTGATGTCGGCTGCGGCACTAGGAGAGACCAAAGCACCTTCGATCGTGATTGGCGGGAAGAGGCAAACGGGCAAACCAGTGGGCTGGGCGGCGTCTATCCACGACGGCGAGACGCTGTCGGATCGTCAGTTCCAGATTGATTTTGCCAAGGCAGGCGGGCTGGACACCAGCATGTTTGAGGGCAACCCCGGAACACCAGGCACTACACGCCCGCCGATTGCTGTGCCGAATCTGCCAACGAAGCCAGCCCCGGCCCCAGTGCCTGGGCATCCAGGCGCCCAACAGGACAACCAGGCAGGCACCCAGCCGGGTGCGCAGCAGGATGTCCAGGGGGAGAAGGGGTCGTCGACAAGCAGTAGCTCGCTGTCTACCGGCGAGATCATCGGTATCATCGTCTCGATCTTGATCGCCGCCATCCCCGTTGCGATGCAGTTTCTCTAACCTGCGCACATGAAAATCGCCCCGGATCCGCGCGGTGCGGATGCGGGGCGATTGCTTGCGCTGAGGAGGTTTAGAACAGGTCCGTCGGCAGGAACATCAGGACAAGCACCAGAACCCACAGTACGTTGAACACGCCGGCGCCAGCGTTCGCCTTCGCCTTGGACTTCTCAAAGTCCTCGGTGACATCAGTCGGATCAGCCTCATCAGGGGCGAGCGCACCGATCGTGCCCAGCATCTTGCGCTGCTGCGGGATCACCATAGCCAGCAGGATCGCCCATGCGATCACGGACAGGATAATGGCCGAGTGCAGCCAGTAGTTGGTGCTGTAGCTCGCCCAATCAGCGAACATGACAACACCGCCGAGCAGCGGAACAAGCGCGGAAAGCAAGCCGTAGGTCTTCGTGATGCGGTACAGCACCGACGCGCGACCCATCGCTTCTTCGCCACCGTTACGGGCTTCTTCAGCCTGGCGAGGGAACATGGAGGCGGAAACGACAACTGGGCCGAGCAGCAAAATGGCAGAGGCCACGTGCAGGAAGACAAGCAATGTATTCATGTGGCGCTACTCTACCTCACAGTTGTTGATTGGCGACGAGTCCCATAACGCCAGAACATGCACGTTTGATCACTTTCACATCTTCTGCCGGTAGCGGAAGGCGGTATTGGGTGGCCACCTCCACGATACGGGTGCCGTACGCGCAGCGGGCTCGGCGATTCGGCGGCATCCACTCGGAGGGCAGTTTGTCGGACTTGGCCTGGTTCGCTGCGGAAGATACGGCGATGAGGTTGAGCGGATCGTTGTAGAACGCGATGCGGGTGGCGTCGTCCCAACGGTGCGCGCCGAGGTCCCAGGCGGCGGAAACAGGGAGGATGTGGTCGACCTCGATGTCGTCGCGACGCATCACGTCCCCGGTAAACGGGTCGGTGCCGGTAGCGCCGGCGCCGGCACGCGCTTGGGCGACGGGCAGCATATCCGGTGAGCATTGCGTGCTGTCAAGGTCGCGGACCACGATGCGCTCGCGTGTCGTGCACCCGGTGCCATCAATGGCCCAGCCGGAACCAAACGCGGTGCGGTCGTAGCCCAGCACAGTCGCGCGCTGAGGGAGAGTCGGGATAGAAAAACGCGATCGTGCCGTGGGAAACGGCACGATCGCGAGGGTGAGAATCACCAGGATTGTCAGGTAGGTACGCATACCTCCTTAGACGGCGGTTGAGCCTGCCTGGTTCCCACGGGTTGCCTCAAGGGCCTCCTGGAAGGTCGCGTCCGGGTGTGCAAGGGCGTAGTCGGTAGCAGCGATAGCCTCATCGAACTCTTCTGCCACGCCCTCCTTCGGGCGGGTAGCCAGGGACACGCCGACCATGGCGATGGTGGCAAAGGCGACGCCCGGGACGATCTCGTAGATGATGTCGCTGAGGTAGGTACCCCACACAAACACGGTGACAGCACCGACGATCATGCCGGCCAGTGCGCCCGGCGCGGTGAGCTTGCGCCAGTACAGCGACGCCAGGATTACCGGGCCGAAGGAGGCGCCGAAGCCGGCCCAGGCGAAGCCGACGAGCCCCAGGATCGTGTCGGACGGGTTGAGCGCCATGACCATGCCGATCGCGGCAACGACGACCACCATCGTGCGCGAGAGCACGAGCAGGGTGGTGTGGTTCGGGTTCTTCTTAAAGATGCGGTAGAGGTCCTCGATCAGCGCCGAGGAGGTCACCAGGAGCTGCGAGGACATCGTGGACATAATCGCCGCCAGCACGGCGGTGAGCACGATACCTGCGATCAACGGGTGGAACATGATGCGAGTCAGATCCAGGAAAACGGTTTCAAAACCAGACTGATCAGTCACGGAAGCGGACTTCTGGCCGAAGTATGCGGTGCCAACAAGTGCGGTGAGCGTAGCACCCGCGAAGCAAATGAAGACCCAGATGCTGCCCGTACGGCGAGCGGTCTTTGCCTGTGCAGGGGAGCGCAGCGCCATGAAGCGGGTGACAATGTGCGGCTGGCCGAAGTAGCCAAGGCCCCACGCCAAGTTGCCGATAATCGTTGCTGCGGAGACACCAGCGACCATGTTGAAGAAGTCGGGGTTACCGTTCTCCCACGGACCGTACGGCTGGGAGGTCGGCCACGTGAGGACGTCGGACGGGGTATTGAGTGCAAACAGCGCGAGCACCGGCACAATCAGCAGAGCCAGGAACATCAAGGTGCCCTGCACGGCATCGGTGTAGCTCACAGCCAGGAAGCCACCGATGAAGGTGTACAGCACGGTGACAGAACCGACGATCAACACACCGGTCAGGTAGTCACCGTCGAAGGTGGACTCGTAGTAACGGCCACCGGCGACCATGCCGGAGGAGACGTAGAACGTGAAGAAAACGATGATGATCACTGCGGAGGTGAAACGCAGCGCACGAGACTGGTCGTGAGTGCGGTTTTCAAAGAAGCTCGGCAGCGTGATCGAGTCGTTGGACACTTCCGTGTAGGCGCGCATGCGGGGTGCGACCCACTTCCAGTTCGCCCACGTGCCAAGGAAGAGGCCGATGGCGATCCAGAGCTCACTGAGGCCGGAGACGAACAGCGCGCCGGGCAGGCCCATCAGCAGCCAGCCGGACATGTCCGAAGCACCGGCAGAAAGCGCCGCGACGAACGGATTGAGGCCACGGTCGCCTAGTACGTAGTCGTCGTACTTCTCGGTCTGTAGCCATGAGTAGAATCCGATGGCTACCATGACACCGAAGTAGAGGACGATCGCGAGGACAAGCCAGAAACTCTCTGACATAGTTTCTCCAATCTTCTTGTAACGTTCGCCACACTTTAACGCAAGGGTGCTCTACGTTGCACATAATCCTTAAAAACTTTTAGGGGTCAATTTCGGGGTGAGTGGTATAAGGGTGGGTATGCCTAAATACGTTTTGCACGGGCTCTGGACGTCCGACGCTGGACTTGTCATTTGGGCTGAGCAGGTAGAAGGCCACAAAATTGTGACGATTGGCCAAGTTCCGGAGGGGACTTTTCCGCCAATTGTGCATTCGCTTCTCGACGATTCCCGGTTCCGTCACCGGGAACTCCTGCTCCTGCAAACTCCGAAAGGGCGCCAAGTAACGCTGCGTGCTCCGGTGGCAAAGTTCGCGCCCGAGGATGCGATCAGGTTCTTGGAGAGCATCGTGCATCTCGACGGGCCATCACCGGCAGCAACCCCGTCGCAGCGCCAATCGATCGCACCTGACCTGTATTGGCTCATCCGCATGTATGCGGGGTTGACCAAGTTCATCCGAGCCGGGCGAGTGTCCATCCATGTGCCGTACCGGGAGAACCAGTGGTTTGCACAGTGGCAGTTGGGCACAGGTCTTGAGGAGAGGGGCTGGCTCGCGGAGATGATCGCCGCAGCGCCGGGCGTGCTCACGGCCAATAACCACAAGTTAAGCGAGGATTGTGCGACGACATTTACGCACTGGATTGCCTCGACTCGTCTGCGTGATACGGCGACGTCAGAAGCTGGCCGTCCGTTTCCGCGCCACGACTTTGTGCTGTCGCTGATGTTCGACACCCCGCTTCGTCGCGGCGGACCGAGCCTGGCGCAGCAGATCGGTGATTGGAACGGCACGATCACCGCGGCGAATCTGCAGCTGGTCTTCATTGCTGAAGACCCGCAAGAGCCGATGACAGATCTTGACGACGACCGCGACGGCGACGTTAGTGGCAACAGTGACGCCGCTGCAGCGGAGCCGTTGTGGCCGGTGCGGATCCAGGTCCGCTCGCAGGCGGATTCACCCCGCCCGGTTCGCATGGCGGATTTTGATAGCGCGTCGGCGGATCACCTTCGTGGCCAGTTGCGCTCCGCGATCGCAGTGTCGGAGCTGCTCGATCCCTCACTGCATGGTGCCCAAGGGCGTACTGACGGTGATTGGGATGTGCTGCTCACGGCTGATCAGATCGTCGAGTTTGTCCAAAACGTTGCGCCCGCGTTGCGTGCGGAAGGCTTCGTCGTCATGCTGCCGCGAACGTGGGCGACGGCGGAGACATCGTCGCAACTGAAACTTGCCCGTCACGAGGACCCGCACGATTCCGCCACGGTCACTCGCATGGGCTTTGACACGCTGGTCAAGTACGACTGGCGCCTGTCCGTCGGCGGCGTGGAATTGACCGACGATGAGATGGCGGAACTTGCGCGCTCCAAAACCGGGCTGATCAAACTGCGCGGGGAGTGGGTGCTGGCCGATACCAAGCATCTGTCTAAGTCCGCGAAGTATCTGAACAAGCTCAAGGAAAGCACGCTGAAGAACGCGCTCGCCGAGGCGGAAGCCGCCGAGATCCACGCGCGTCTTGCAGAAGCCGGTGGCAGCGAAGATGCCGAACAACTTGCAGAGATCGCACGTGCGGCTCGCGCGGAGTACGAACGGCTAAAAGAAGCGCAGGGCGAGGGCGTGGTTTCCGCTGCGGAGCTGCGTCAGCTCGCCTTGGAAACTGGCGACGATAGCCCGATCGCGTTTACCGGCTCACCCTGGTTTACCTCGCTTGTCGGCGGCACCGACCGCCCCGCGCCTGAGCGCGTAGAGGTCCCTGAGACTGTCAACGCCGAACTGCGCGAGTACCAGCGCCGCGGTGTGGATTGGCTGTACTACATGTCCCGCAACAACCTAGGGGCTGTGCTTGCAGACGATATGGGGCTCGGCAAAACTCTCCAACTGCTGACCCTGCTTGCGGTGGAAGAGGCGAACGGCAGGAAGACCGGACCAACGCTTGTGGTCGCACCGACCTCAGTAGTGGGCAACTGGGCGCGCGAAGCAGCCCGCTTCGTGCCGGGTATGAAGGTGCGGGTCCACCACGGCACGGGACGGCTCAAAGGTGACGAGCTGTTCGCTGCGGCCGAAGAAGCGGACATTGTCATTTCCTCCTACGGCACGGTCGCCCGCGACGTGAAAGACCTGGCCAAGGTGCGTTGGGATCACGTGGTGCTGGATGAAGCGCAGGCGATTAAGAATTCGGGCACGCAGGCGTCGAAAAGCGTGCGCGCCCTGCCAGCACGCCACCGCATCGCGCTGACCGGCACGCCGATTGAAAACAAACTGTCGGAGCTGCGTAGCATCCTCGACTTTGTTAACCCCGGCATGCTTGGCTCCCAGTCGTTTTTCCGCAACCACTTTGCCAAGGTCATCGAGGCTCGCAGCGAAGATCCTGTCGCGCTCGAGATGAGCGAGCGGCTTCAGCGTCTCACCGCGCCGTTTATCATGCGCCGGCTGAAAACTGACACGGCGATTATCAGCGACCTGCCCGAAAAGGCCGAACATGTCATCGCCGTAGACATGACAGCCGAGCAAGCCGCACTGTACAAGGCGCTCGTGGACACGATGCAGGAAGAACTGCAGAACCGAAAAGGCATTGCGCGCAAAGGCCTGGTGCTGTCCACCATCACGCGCATCAAGCAGATTTGTAACCACCCGGCGCACTTTCTTGGCGATGGCTCCCCAGTCACCATCAAAGGCGTCCACCGCTCCGGCAAAGTACAAAAACTCATGGAACTGCTGGACAACGCTATCGAAACCGACCAGCGCGTCCTGATCTTCACCCAGTACAAGGCCTTCGGCGACATCCTCCAGCCCTACCTTTCGGAGCGCCTCGGCGGGAAGATCCCATTCCTCCACGGCGGCGTGGGCAAAACCGCGCGCGACAAGATGGTGGAAGATTTCCAAACTGAAAACGGCCCGCGCGCCATGATCCTGAGCCTGAAGGCCGGCGGCACAGGACTCAACCTCACCGCGGCCTCTATGGTCATTCACCTCGACCGCTGGTGGAACCCAGCCGTAGAAAACCAGGCGACCGACCGCGCATTCCGCATCGGACAAGACAAAAACGTTACCGTGTACAAAATCATCACCCGCGGCACCATGGAAGAATCCATCCAAGACATCCTCGACGGCAAAACCCAACTCGCAGGCACCGTCGTCGGCCAAGGCGAAGGCTGGATCACCGAACTGGACACCGATGATCTGGCACAACTGATCAGCTACAGGGGGCAAAATGACTAAACGCCCACGCGAAGACAACGTCATCTACGCCAACTTCGGCGCACGCACACGCGTCTCCAGCCCAGCCGAAACCGGGGCGCAGACCAGCGAACCCTCGCGCGTCAACAGGCTATCCGCACCAGCGATGCGCATATTCAACGCTGCAGTGCGCCAAACCGACGTCGCGCGCGCCAAACGCGGCCGCACCTACGCCGACGGCGGGCATGTCCTTGGGCTGACCGCCGTAACTAATGGAATGCACGCAGACGTTGCAGGCAGCCAAAACGAGCCCTTCCGCACCACACTCGTCCTGCCGCACCGCAGCCGCGAAGACATCGAAACAGCCATCGGCTCGCTTGTGCGCGAAGCAGGTTCCCTCGAGCGCCTCCGTGCCGGGGAACTCAATGACGACGTCCTTGACATCCTGCTCTGCTCCTCACCCGACGAGGTGCGGTTTTACTGCGACTGCCCGGACAACGCCCAAGTTTGCAAGCACGCGGTCGCGCTCGCACAGTGCGCTGCCGAACTTATCGACGACGACCCGAGCCTCATCCTCTCCATGCGCGGCATCACGCTTAACGCGCTCGAAGACCGCAAACGGCGCGAATCACACAACATGGCGCTCGAGAACTCCGCGCCGGGTTCGCCGTACTTCTGGGATGGGCACGACCTGCCCGATCTGCCACACCCGAAGATCGCGCCGATGATCGAAGATTCGGACATCCACTTGCTGCACCGTGCGATGCAATCTGTGTCGTTTACCAACATCGACCAATTGCGCGCGGTAGCAGATATCGAGGATCTTTACGACGACCTCACGCGTTCATAGTTCATATGTTCGAATATATTGTGTGCTGTGTCGTGATGGGGTGGTAGTTGTTGTGGGTATGACGCGCACGACATTCATTCACACGTCCGACCTGCAGTTGGGCATGACAAGGAAGTTCCTGTCCGCCGACGCCCAATCGCGTTTCAACGAAGCCCGGCTCCGCGCGGTAACGCGCCTCGGCGAGATCGCCGAAGAGCGCGGAGCTGAATTTATCGTGGTTGCAGGCGACGTGTTCGAACACAATTCGCTCAAGCGCGAAACGCGGGGGCGCGCACTCGAAGCATTGCGGCATCTCCCGGTGCCGGTGTATCTGTTGCCGGGAAACCACGACCCGTTGGTGGCGGATTCCATCTTTAATTTCACCTCTGACATTGATGGGGTGACGGTCTTGGGAGACTCCACGCCCGTGGAGGTCCGCGAAGGCGTGGAGATTGTCGGTGCGCCACTGCTGGCCAAGCATGCCTCCGAGGATTTGTGCGCGAAGGGGATTCGGAATCTGGAGCCGACAGAAAACGTGCGCATCTTGGTCGGCCACGGCCAGGCAGAAGGCTATGGCACCGAGGAGACGGCGGCGCTTATCGACATTGCCAAACTAGATGCGGCAATCGATCGCGGCGTGATCGATTACGTGGCGTTGGGAGATACCCACTCCACGCAATCACTGTCGGACTCAGGTCGAGTGTGGTTCTCCGGCTCCCCGGAAACCACCGACTACTTCGACCGTTCACCTGGCGCGAAGGGCGGGGAAGTGGATTCCGGCAACGCGCTAGTCGTGACCGTGGAGAAGGACAGTCTGACATCCACAGTCGAGGTTGAGAAGGTTCCGGTTGGCACCTGGACGTTCGAAGCACGCTTCTGGGAGGTCAACGATGCCGACGATGTTGCCGCGGTTATCGACGATCTGAAGGCCTATCCTGCGAAGGATCGGACCGTGATCAAGTATGCGCTCTCCGGCACGCTTGGCCTGGAAGCAACCCGTACGTTGCAACGAGAGTTAGACGAGTTAGAGCCGGTCTTTGCCGCTCTCTACGAGCGGGAGCGGTTGATGAGCCTGCACCTCGAGCCAGACGAGGAAGAGCTAGAGAATTTGCCGCTGACGGGTTACGCCAAGGAGGCGATGCGCGAGCTTATAGGTGTTGCTGGCGATGAGGCTACAGCGCGCGATGCCGTGAACTTGTTGTTCCGTCTGTCTAAGGAGGTCCACTAATCATGCGTATCCATTCGCTGACCCTCGACAATGTTCGTGCGATTGAGCACCTGGAGCTGCGTGACCTGCCGGATACAGGCGTCATCGTTGTCCACGGACGCAACGAGGCCGGCAAGTCGACCATCTTGGACGCGCTTGATGCAGTACTCAACGAGCGTCACACTGGCGGCGGCAAGAAGATTCGCGCTCTTGCACCCGCAGGACGTGACGAATCACCAGAGGTAGAACTCAACGCCACGATTGGCGGCACCACGTTTACCGTGCGCAAGCGATGGCTCAAGGGAAAGAAATCAGAGCTGACGGTGCACACGCCGGTCCGCGCTAACTTCACCGGCCGCGAAGCCGACGATGAGCTTTTGCGGATCCTGGACGAGCACCTGGATACAGCGCTTACTCAGACGCTGTTTCTCCGCCAGGGGGACCTCGATCCAGCGATCGCTGCTGCCGGTATCCCGACGATCTCTCGTGCCCTTGACGCGGAAGCCGGAGAAGGCGAAACCGGTGAGGAAGATTCAGACCTCGCCCGCGCCATTGATGCCGAATACGGAAAATATTGGACCAACGCGCAGCCACCGAAGAAGAAAGCACCCTATGCGGCGTTGTTTACCGCCGTAGAGGATGCCCGCGAGAAGCTGCGAACACACGAAGCGGAAGTGCAGCAGCTGTCGCAGTACGTCGATGAGGTTGAGCGACGCAAGAGTGAGATCGACAGCATCGACAAGGAACTGCCTGATGCCGAGCAAGAGTTGCGTGAGCGCGAGCAGGCAAGCGCTGCGGCGAACCAGGTCCGCGATAAGGCAGCTACCGCCCAGGAGCGCCTCGAGCGAGCGACGATCACTCGCAAACGTGCTGAGCAGGATGTAGCAGACCGCAACGCCCTGAAGAAGCGCGTGGAGTTGGTCAAACATGAGGAAGCTCAGCTCCGTGAAGAGATTGAGCCTGCACGAAAAGCCCGTAACGAGGAAGGGGAGAAGATAGCAACCCTTCTTGCGGATGTCGAGGGCGCGAAGACACGACTTACAGACGCACGCACTGCATCCAAACATGCAGAGACCTTGCGGGATCTTGCACGGGCGAAGCGTCGCCTCAAGACCATCGACGAGCAGCTCGAACGCATTGGCACGGTAGAGCAGGCGTATAAAGAACTGCTCTCCAACGCGCCAGAGCGCGACGTCACTGACAAACACATTCGGGACCTTGAACAGGCAGAAAACGAGGTCACACTCCAGCGCCGTCTGCGCGACGCATCCTCGGCAAAACTAGAGATCACCGCAGATCATGCGACGATCACTGTCGATGGCGATGATCGCCCCATCAACGGTACGGAAACCGTCGCGGTCTTCGAGGGCTCCACGTTGCAGTTGGGTGAATTCGGCGTGGTGTTCCGCGCAGCCCAAGGCTCTGCAGATCCCCAAAGCGCCGTAGAGAAGGCAGAACGCGCATTTGCTGATGCACTTGCCGCCACCGGTTGCGACAGTGTTGATGAGGCCCGTGCCGCCCGCGACGCCACGCAGGAGTACGCCTCCGAACTCAAGGTGGCGCGCCAGCGTCTCGACGACACCCTCGCCGGTGCATCCGCCGACGAACTGCGTGCCGAGCGGACCAAACTGTCGGCACAGGCTGAAGAGCTTGCGGCAGCGCTGAAAGACACTGCTGCATCCGATGCCGTAGCGGAGGTGGACGAAGCAGACGCAGAGGAAGCGTTGCGCGAGGCGCAAAAGGCGCTCGCTAGCGCAGAACGTGACGTGGACGCTGCCGAAGCCGCACTGAAACCCTACGCAGACAAAACCGCAGCACACACGCTGACCGTCCTGGAGACCCGTCTGGAGGCAAAAACAGCAGAAGCCTCTGCAGCAGCCGCGGAACTGTCCCGTGCGGAGGAAACAACACGTGCCGAAGATTTGGACAAAACTCTCCAGCAAGCGCGTGAAGACGAAACCGAATCCCAACAGGTTGTTGACGCGCTAAAGGCGGAATTGGCGGAAGCGGATCCCGAATTCGCCGCATCCCTGCTGGAGGGAGCCACCACACGTCTGAGCAATCTGGAGAAGCGCAAGAACGATGCACAGAACCGAATCCGCGAGCTCACCGGATACATCGACATGGCCACCGGTACTGCCGAGCAAGCCGACCATGCTGCTGCGGAGCTCGAGATCGCCCAAGCCGCCCTTGACCGTGCAACGCGACGGGCAGAGGCGGTGAAACTCCTACGCGAGACTATGCACCGCCACCGCGACGTTGCCCGTTCGCGCTACGCAGCACCGTTTAATGCCGCAGTGCGCGAGCGTGCCCGAATCCTGTTCGGCCCGAGCGTAGATTTCAACTATGGCGATGACCTGACGATTACGGACCGCACCATCGATGGCGTCACGGTGCCACTCGATCAACTCTCGGGAGGCACCAAGGAGCAGTTAGCAATCCTGACCCGCTTTGCCATCGCAGACCTGGTGTCCGGAGAGGAGACAGGTGCTCCTGTGCCGGTAGTTGTTGATGACGCGTTGGGTGCGACCGACCCGGAGCGCCTTGCTCGCATGAACTCGCTATTTAGCCAGGTGGGCAAGCACTCACAGGTGCTCGTACTCACGTGTTTCCCGCAACGATTCGACCGCGTGTCGGCTGCACGGACCTACGCAGTGGATGACTTAAAGGGGATTCATAAGGGGATTGGATAACATCATCGGTTATGGCTACTCAACCGCGCTGGCTTACTGAGGACGAGCAACACCTCTGGCGACTGATCCTGGCTGCCTCGAAGAAGGTAAATAACGCCATCGATGAGCGGCTGCAGGAAACCGCAGCCATGTCTGCTCCCGAGTTCTCAATCCTGGTGGTGCTTTCCGAAGCCCCAGAACGGACAATGCGACTGCGCGAACTGTGTGCCGAGCTGCAATGGGACCGCTCGCGTGCGTCGCACCAGGTCACACGCATGGAAAAGCGCGGATTGGTGTCGAAGAAGGTGTGTCCGGGCGATGCGCGCGGCGTATTGGTGACTATCACCGATGAAGGCTTCACACGCCTGGAATCTGCAGTGCCGGATCACGTCGAAACCGTCCGCCGTCTGATCTTTGATCAACTGACAGACGAACAAAGGCACGTACTTCAAACCTGGCTGAACGATGTCATCGCAGTCGACCCACGTACCCCTGACGGTTCGTAAAAATCTCGCAACATGTTTCCAGAACCATTGCCGGAGCGAGGGAAGCGGAGTTTGATGGAGGCATGTCTTATATGAATAGCTCCCAGAACTTTAGTAACACTCCGAAACGACTTGAACGGTCGATGACTGATAAGTACATCGCGGGCGTATGCGGTGGCATCGCGAAATACTTCGGGGTGGACTCCACCCTCGTTCGCGTGGTCTTCATCCTGCTGGTACTCGCCGGGGTAATGCCGGGCCTGTTGGCATACATCGTTGCTTGGATGATCATGCCGGCAGAGTTCTAAAACACAGAGTTTTAGAAAATAATGCAGCCCGTGATGTGGTTCGTCGCTACGAACTCCATCACGGGCTGACGCCTATGCGCGGGGCTATCCCTGGTTGAAGTACCCCGGCTGATCAACCGGTCCAAGGTTGCCGGTGCGCAGGTATTCGACAACCTGACGGTCGACAGCCTGGTTGCCGCGCCCGACGTGACCGTGGCCCGGGCCGTGAACCGTCACCACGTGCGAGCCCATCGGCTGGGCGATGCCGAAGCGTCCCGCATACATGGTTTGCGGATCACGCGTGGCGTTGATCTGCAGTGGACGAGTCTTCAGCTTCGAACCGTTGAGCGCCACCTTGCCCGTGACTGGCGCTGCGCCGTTGCAGGTCACACCAGAGCCGAACTGCAGAGCAGGGGCGGTGATGACCTCGCCGGTCTGGTTGGCCCAAAACGCTTCCGGAATAAGGCCGTAGTCCGGCGCAGCGATGTTCTCGTTGCAGGTCTGCACGGCGAGCAACTCGTTGCGGGCGATGGACTCGTCTTGGAGGAACTTCATCAACTCAGGCGCCGGCTTGGCCTGGTCTTGCTTTAGCGAGCCATTGGTGAGCCGTGCAAGCGAGTCCCAGTCCGCAGGCGAGGGCAGCACATTGCGAGTGGCCAGCAGCAGCGGTGATGACACCTGGTTCGCACCCGGGTTGAGCATGCGGGAGATAATGCCTTCGCCCTCTACACGGGCCTTGCCGGCAGCCGACATAGCGTCTGCGCCCGCTTGGCCGGCAAACGCGAGTGCAGGCGGAAGGTCGCCCACACGGGCTGGCGGTGGGGTCACGGTCGGGTTAGTGCCGGACTGTGCGACGACCACGTTCGACCAGTACTGGTACGCCTTCAGTGGGGTATTGCCCATGCGGTACTTTGCGTCGTTTGCGGCGACCCACGCGAAGTACTCGTTTAGTGCACGTTCGTAGCCGCCCTTTTGGTCCAGCAGGATCTTCGACCACTGGTCGTTCGGGTTCATCGCGGAGTCGAGGACGACCTTGTCGGTGCGGTTGGGGAACATCGACGCGTACGCCGAGCCCAAGTACGTGCCGTACGACAAGCCCATGATTGAGATGGTGTCGTATCCAAGCGCCCAGCGGACCATGTCCCAGTCACGGGCGTTGTTGTAGGTGGTGATCGTCTTGGTGTAGCCCGGACGAGGCTTCTCGCACAGTTCGCGGGTGAGTCCGCCTTGGGTGACCGTGGCGTCCCATGTCAGCTTCGCTATGTCGGCAGGGCCGTTCATTGCAGGGTCAGCGCACTTCAACTGAGTAGAACCAATCAGGCCACGCGGTTGTACCGCTACGAGATCCCACTCGTTGCGCATCTCCTGCGGCCACTTCATGCCTTCGTTCATGCCGAAGAAGCTGTAAGCATCGCCACCAGGCCCGCCTGGGTTGCCGAAGATCGCGCCACGACGTGCACCCGGATTTTGAGCCGGGATCTTGATAAAGCCAACGGAGATGTCGCCAGCCGTGGGGTTGTCGTAGTGCATGGGCACCAAAATGCGGCCGCACTGTGCGCCCTTGGCATCAACGTAGAACGGGCACGACTCCCACGTAATGACAGGGGAAGTCGGCTGCGCGTGAGCAGGGGTTGCGGTCAGTGGTGACAAGGTGAGTGCCAGCGCGCCGAGTGCTGCAGCACTTCGCTTGACGACGCGTCTCGTGACCGACTTCAACATAGCCAGGCTCCTTTTCTCCATACCTAAGGTTTCGCTTAACCGAATCTACCGGAGTTGTCAGCTATCGCCACGCTACGCGCCGATTCTTTCGCGAATTGCACGCTGCACGTGGTCTTGATCCGCCACGGCAACGAGGCAGTCATCTGCATTGCGGACACAGATGCGCACCGTGGGCCCGCCGAGGGTGAACGCGTCCGCATCGGCGTAGCGGTCCGGCTGGTCGGTCAGCATGGCAATACCGGTGAAGTGGATCAGGCTGGGTTCTTCTCCGGGGCGCACGTCCTTGATGTCCGAATATGAGATGGTTCTGGATCGGCTGCCAAGGGTGGTGGTGAGGGAGTCGTGGTCAAGAACCAGCGCCACTTTGCGGGAGAAAATCCAGAGCCCCCAAAGCACCACCACGAATCCAAACAACAGCGCACCGTAGAGTTCGCCGCTCAACGCTGCAACGACGACTGCCACAATGACGAAACCCGCGACGAATGCCGCGGGTAGACCGCCTGGATGGCGGGTAAACACTTTCCGCTCCATGGCGGCGAGTATAAGGCCTACTGCTTGATGCCGGAGCCTTCGATCTCGATGCCGACCTTCTCGCTGACCAGCATGCCGCCGGAGTTCAGCGGTGCCTGGAAGTCGATGCCGAAGTCCGTGCGGTTAATGGTGGTGCGAGCTTCGAAGCCGATGCGTGTGTTGCCGAACGGATCCTCTTCGACGCCAAACGTCTCGACGTCAAACGTGATCGGCTTGGTGGTGCCCTTGATGGTGAGGTCGCCAGTGACGGAGCCGTTTCCCGACTCATCGATGTTGAACTCGGTGGCGGTGAACGTCATTTCCGGGTGCTTGTCGACGGCGAAGAAGTCGTCGCCACGCACATGCTCATCACGATCAGCGTTGTTCGTATCGACGCTCGCGGTGCGCACAGTGCCCGTCGCGGTGCTCTCGGCCGGGTTCTCGGCGATGGTTAGTGTTGCATCGAAGTCGGTGAACTCGCCGCGGACTTTGGTCACCATCGCGTGGCGCACGGTGAAGCCGATGGTGGAGTGGGCAGGGTCGAGGTTGTAAGTACCGGTCAGGTTAGTCATTGCGTCTCCTTTATTCGATGTCGTTACGTGTGGCGCCGACTGTAACGGAGTAATGGTGACACGTCAACAATTGTTTGACCGGCAATTTACTGGTTGAGAAGTAGCTCGCTTAATGAGCAGATACGCTCCGGCGGTCGCCGCCACGGTGGCCACTACAGAGATCGCAAGATCGCTTGACGACGACACCGCCAAGTCAACCCCGTCCACACCGAATGCGTCCGGCGCGTAGGCGAACGTGTTGCCAACGGCGTGCACCGCAGCCGCCGCTTCAATACCACCGGTTGTGTGAGTGAGGAAGGTGGCGCACAGCGCGAACACGGTAACGCTGACCATGCCTTGCCATTCGTAGTGGTGGCCTGACAAGAAAAACAGCAGCGGAATCAAGTACGCAATCACGGCGGGGGAGAACCACTGGCCGTTGATCTGCACGAGCGAGCCGCGGAAGAAAAGTTCCTCGGACAGCGACTGGAGCGGTGCCATTGCCACGATGACGGCCAGTGCAGCGACACTCATAAAAGTAAAAGTCGCCTGGGACCGGTCCGAGATAACCACCGCGTAGATGCCCTCGGCGCCGAGGAATAGCAGGGCGGGTAGCAAGGCGAGCCCGAAGTTGCGCCACCTAAAGCGCAGTTCTCTCGACCACAGCGCACGGGGGTCGCGGCCTGTCACTCGGGCAGCGATGAACCCCGCGGGGATCATCGCCACCCACCCAATAAATGTTGCAGCTGCGAGATACGGATGCCCCAAAAACGAGTATTCCGCGAACGCGCTGACCTCAGGATGGGCGATCTTCTCGTACAGGTAGAACAGGCCGATCGCCGCGCTCGTTAGCGTGACCAAAAGCACCAGAGCGATGACGAGTTCAATCAACGGACGCCACCATGCCGGCCGGGGTGGAGTGGGGTTGTCAGTGTTGGGCGGTGTGGCGGGTCGTCGATACGCGCGTCCGAGGAGGTGGTAGGCGATGGATGTCGAAGCGTTCAAGATGTCACCTTTATTGCTACTCGCCGTGTTTCTTATCCCAGCGATACCTGCGGATGTCAAAGATTGGCAAAATGACGATGTAGTAGACCCCCAGTGTCCACGCGGCCGGTTTGAGTAAGTTGCTTAGGTTGAAATTATCCCTGTCAACAGGAAACACGATATACATGGCGGGGACGGCCAAGGGGACGATCACGAATCTCTGCCACCATGGCGGAACCCATGGCGCTCCATTCTCTTCTCTTGCGGCAAGTGCGCCGCCAAAGCCCATTTCGAACCGAGAGCCCATTCCGAAGCCTCCTGACAACAAAAAGTCTAATACCGCCCGCGTGTCAACGGGCGCGACAAGGAGAGGGCTGCGAACTTGCACTCCCGGAACGACCCCACGAACAAAAATCTCGAGACACCGAAGGAACGATGTCTCGAGATAACACAGCGTGTCCCCGACAGTGTCTGAAGTCACGACATATTTGACAGGGTGT
>NZ_KV787024.1:0-1088 GCF_001806995.1 Corynebacterium sp. HMSC11D10 | reverse complement strand
AACGAATCGCGGCGACCAACTGGCGGGAAAACCCAACCAACATCCACATCCTCGCACCAACCGGGACAGGCAAGACATATATCGCCTGCGCCATCGGTATTGCTGCGTGTCACGCCGGATACTCCGTGGCCTACTACCGGCTAGACCAACTCGTAGACATGTTGGCGGTCTTCTCACCGACTGATCAAAACTACCTCGATAAGATGCGGAAACTGATCAATGTCGATGTCCTTATCATCGACGACTTTATGACCATGAGCATCAACCAGCGCGGGCAAGAAGACCTAAGCAAGATCATATTCGACCGCGACGGACGCCTCCCAACACTTATCTCCTCCCAATCAGCTGCCACCTACTGGATCGAAGCACTCCCCGACAGAATCGGAGCTGACTCCCTAGTTAGCCGCCTCAACAACGGGCATCGAATCCGCATAGGAGACTTCGACATGCGCAAAGCCACCGCCCCAATAGAGCCGGACGAATAAAGCAAACAGCCGGGCCGACTCCTTCGGCCCGGCCCGGTACCAACTACCCGGAACACGGCAGTACCGGGTTCCCGAAACACCGGTACCAAAAACCCGCGTCTGACAGCTGGTGAAATAGCGTATTCATGCTCATTGAGCACGCGGCACATCCGCTCGATGGAATACAGGTGCCGGTGAGTGCGGAGGAAGTCCACAATCACTTTAGTTTGCGGTCGAGCTCCGCCTGGGCGAAAAAGCTGAGGCCAGTTTCAGGATCTCGTTGCCTTCTTTGAGCCGGGCATTTTCCTTGCGCAGGGTGATAAGTTCCGCGTCTTTCTCGGCATCGGATTGCTCGACGGCGGCGTCCACCTTCTTCTCTTCTGTGCGTACCCAGTTGCGGATAGTCGATGTTTTGATGCCGATGACAGCTTCGACAGCGCGTAGTGCGGCTGCCTTGGATGAAGCGCCGTCAGCGAGCTCCTCGAAATACAGGCGCACCGCCCGCTGGCGGGTCTCCTGATCGTAAGGGCTGATAGCCATGATGTTCCTCCTGTGTTACATCATGCCCTCTCACCAACCCAGGCCGGTTTAATCAACCCGCCCGACAGGCCATGATCTGCCAGC
>NZ_KV787023.1:0-4887 GCF_001806995.1 Corynebacterium sp. HMSC11D10 | reverse complement strand
GGAATACCCCTACCAACTACGCGCACTCAGCACGTGTTTCCGCCTAACACGAAACAGAAAGTTGAATGAGCATGCCTATTTCCCTAAATAACGTCTCCCTCGAGTGGCCTAACGGAACCTCCTGCTTCTCGGACTTGAATGCCATATTTTCAAGTCACCTGACCGGCTTAATCGGCGATAACGGTTCCGGAAAAACGACTCTGATCAGGGTCATTCTCGGCGAGCTACAGCCGAGCACGGGTTCGGTCGAACGCCCGTCGAAAGTCGCTTACCTACCTCAGGATCTTGGACTGCAACCGGACACTACGGTTTCGGACGTCTTTGGGGTTACCGAAATCATCGAGGCAATCAACGCCGTCGAAGGTGGCCAGTTCAATCCCGAATTGTTCGAGCTCATTGGTGACCGGTGGGATGCTGCTGAAGAGACTCAGGCTGTGCTGTCCGCTCACGGCCTCCCGCTCAACTTGGACAGGCCGCTGTCCACCATGTCCGGTGGAGAGGCTGTTCGTGTTGCACTAGCTGCGCTCATGTCTGACAACCCCGATTTCATCGTGATGGACGAGCCAACAAACAACCTCGATTCGGAAGCAAAAGCCCAGCTGATCCATTCTCTTTCCAAATCCACTGTTCCTGCAATTGTGGTGAGCCACGATCGCGACTTGTTGGATTCCGTGGACGAAATTGCAGAACTTCACGACGGGAAGCTACGTCTTTTCCCCGGCAACTACTCCGCCTACCGCGAAACTCTGGCCAGCGAACAGGACGCAGCGATGCGGGAGGTGCGGGACAAGAAGGCGGTTCACAGTAGGCAGGTTCGGGAGCGTGAGGCGATGCAAACTCGCATTGCTCGGGACGCTCGTCGCGGAAAGAAGTTCGCGGCTAACAAACGCAAACCTGGCATGGCGATGGGGCTGGACAAGGATCGGTCGGAGAAGACTGCTGCTCGGCGTGGTGCGGCTCATGCCGAGTCTGTGGAGTCGTCTCTCGCTGCGTATCGTCACGCACAAGACAAGGTTCGCGACGATCAACATGTGTTCATTGAGCTTCCCGGTACGGCGCTTCCGAACGGAACCCGTGTTATGGAAATCCCAGGGCTCACTGTTGTGGGCCCCGAGCGTGTCCGGATCACTGGGCCGAACGGCAGCGGAAAGACGACCCTGCTCAACTCTGTTGCAGACGGTAGCGCGGGGTATGTGATTGGGAATGTGGGGTACCTCCGGCAACGCATTGTTCTTGACCCCAACCGGTCAGTTTTGGAATTGGTCTCGGAGGCCAACGCGTCTGCTGACCCGCAGTATATTCGGGACCAACTCGCGCAACTGTTGTTTCAGAATGAGACTGTGCACGCGCCTATTGGAACGCTTTCGGGTGGTGAGCGTTTCCGCGTTGAGTTTGCCCGCGTTCTTCTTTCGTCGCCTGCTCCGCAGCTATTGCTTCTCGACGAGCCCACCAACAACATCGATATCTCAACCGTGAACTGGCTTGTCTCTGCTCTTGAGAGTTATGCAGGTGCGGTTCTTCTCGTCAGCCACGACGAAGACTTCTGTGAGCGTATGAACCTTGACAGGGAAGTTTCCATCGATGATCTGACCTGATGGCCCCTGCAGCTCCCGCAAAATAGTTCCCCGTCCGGGAACTATTTGGGGTCTTCGACCTCTCCTCACCGGCATTCCCCCAGGTCGGCACGCCGTTGAGGCAAAATAGTTCCCGGTTTCGCGCTGAGGCCGGGAACTATTTTGCATGCCCGCCTGCTACGGGCGTAGCACCCCACCTACACCGGGCGGAAGGTATCCGGCGACGCGGCCTTCCACTCCTGTGCCCAGGATGACGGCGGGTCTTCGAGCAGTTGGCCCGGCCGCAGCCATTCGTAGATGGAGGCGTAGGAGCGGGACTCGGTCGGGGAGATGTTGCGGCGCAGCATCTCGGGGGTGAGATCCGCCGGGTCGGTGACTCCCATGGAGGCCATGAGGCGCACGGCGGTGTTGACGGTGGTCTTGTGGTAGTTGTACACCGCCTGGGACTTGTCCTTGACCACAACGGCGCGGTTGCGGCGCGGGTCTTGGGTGGCGACGCCAGTGGGGCATTCGCCGGTGTGGCAGCGTTGTGCCTGGATGCAGCCGACGGCCATCATCATGGCGCGGGCGGAGTTGGTGTAGTCGGCGCCTTGGATCATGCGCATGACGATGTCGGAGCCGCCGGCGACTTTGCCGGACGCGCCGAGTTTGATTTGGTCGCGCAGGCCGGTGCCGACGAGTGCGTTGTGCACGGTCATCAAGCCGTGGGTCAGTGGCATGCCCATGTGGTCTTCGAAGTCGATGGGGGCGGCACCGGTGCCGCCTTCGGATCCGTCGACGACGATGAAGTCGGGTGCGGTGCCGACCTCGCGGATGGCCTTGCAAATGGCAAGTACTTCTCGACGACTCGACACACACAACTTGAACCCCGCCGGTTTACCGCCGGACAGTTCGCGCATCTTCGCGATGAATTCGATGAGTTCGACAGGGGTGCTGAACACGCGGTGGGCTGCGGGGCTGATGCAGTCCTTGCCCATGGGCACGTCGCGGATTTCGGAGACTTCTTTGGTGATCTTGTCGGCTGGCAGCACGCCACCGATGCCCGGCTTGGCGCCCTGGCTGACTTTCAGTTCGACCATCTTGACCTGGTCGTCGGCGGCGCGGTCGCGGAACTTAGCGGGGTCGAAATCGCCGTCGTGGGTGCGGGCGCCGAAGTAGCCGGTGCCCATCTGCCAGACGAGGTCGCCGCCGAATTCCTTGTGGTACGGGGAGATGCCGCCCTCGCCGGTGTTGTGGGCGAAGCCGCCCATGGCTGCGCCTTTGTTCAGGGAGCGTACGGCGTTTTTGGACAGGGAGCCGAAACTCATGGAGGACACGTTCAGCATCGAAATGGAGTACGGCTGGGTGCAGTCCTTGCCACCGATGAGGGTGCGGGGCGGTTCGGAGGGTTCGTCGACAGGCGAAAGAGTGTGTACGAGGTGTTCGTGGTTGGTGGCGTAGACGTCCTGGACGGTGCCGAAGGACGTTTCGCTTTGCATGCCCTTTGCGCGTTCGTAAATTGCGTTGCGCTGATCGCGGTTGAAGGGGCGGCCGTCCCAGTCGCGTTCGATGAAGTATTGGCGCAGTTCGGGGCCGATGTCGGTGAGCAGGGTGCGCATGTGCCCGAGTACGGGGTAGTTGCGCAGGACCGGGTTTTTGGTCTGAGTGAGGTCGTGGATGGCCACGCCGCCCAACGCCGCTGCGACGCTGCCGAGGGCGACCTTGGCAAAGTTTCCTGACTTGTCCTTAGGCATGCGCCCCATCATGCCTTAATAATCTGTAGTTGTTGTCAGGCACGCGGTTTCGTCGACTAGAGGGTGCGTCCGAGCGCCCGCATTTCCCATCCGGCGCTGCGCCATTGTTGGATGTCCAGGACGTTTCTGGCGTCGATAAGCAATTGCTTTTCGACGACCCCAGCAACCCACTCCGGATCCATCTCCCTAAACTGCCCCCATTCGGTAGCGAGGATGGTCAGCTCCGCGCCGCGCAGCGCCTCTTCGAGCGTGTCGGCGTAATCGAGGGTGGGGAAGACCTTGCGGGCGTTGTCCATCGCCTGCGGGTCGAAGACGGTGACGTTCGCGCCGGCCAGGGAGAGTTGGCCCGCCACGGCAAGGGCTGGCGAGTCGCGCACGTCGTCCGAGTTCGGCTTAAACGCTGCACCCAGCACCGTGATGTTGCGGCCGATCAGGCTGCCGAGCTCCTCGCGCGCCATGTCGACCACGCGCTGGCGGCGTCGCATGTTGATCGCATCCACCTCGCGCAGGAAGGTCAGCGCCTGGTCCGCGCCAACCTCGCCGGCGCGCGCCATGAACGCACGAATGTCCTTCGGCAGGCAACCCCCGCCGAAGCCGAGGCCGGCGCCGAGGAATTTACGGCCGATGCGGTCGTCGTAACCAATCGCGTCCGCGAGCTGGGTGACGTCCGCGCCGACGATCTCGCAGACCTCGCTCACCGCGTTGATAAACGAGATCTTCGTGGCCAAAAACGCGTTCGCCGACACCTTCACCAACTCCGCCGTCTGCAGGTCGGTGACGATAAACGGGGTGCCGTTGGCCAGCGGCATCGCGTACACCTCGCGGGCGATTTCCTCCGCGTGGGAGTTCTCGCTGCGGTGTCCTAATACGATCCGGTCCGGCTCGATGGTGTCCTTGACGGCGTATCCCTCGCGCAGGAACTCCGGGTTCCAGGCGATCTCCACGGTCGCGCCTCGGCCGGCGCGACGAGTCAGATCGTCGGCGCGTTCCTGCAGCGCGGCGGCCGTGCCGACCGGGACCGTCGACTTGCCCAGGATCACGTGGTGGCCGTGCAGTTTGGGCACGAGGTCGTCTATAACCGCCTCGACATAGCGCGTATCCGCCGCATACGACCCGCGCTGCTGCGGCGTGCCCACCCCGATGAAGTGCACGTTGGCGAAGTTGGCGGCCTCGTCGTATTTCGTCGTAAAGCTGAGGCGACCTGCGTCGATGTTGCGCTCCAGCACCTCCGGCAAACCCGGCTCGTAGAACGGCACCTTGGAGTTCTTCAGCGCCTCGATCTTGTGCTCATCCACGTCGACGCCGAGCACCTCGTGGCCCAACTCCGCCATGCACGCCGCATGCGTCGCGCCAAGATAACCAGTGCCGATCACAGTCAGTCGCATGGTGGCCATTATGCCGTGGCGGTGTTGGCACTGCAGGGTGAGCGCGGTGGTGGGGTTGATCGTCTAGTTCCCTCGGCAGGCTGCTAGACGATTCACACCTTATTGCAAACCATCTTCAACATGACCTGGGGAAACGCAGACAAGGCGGGCGGATCGTCTAGCAGTGTCATGTCTCGTGACTTATTGGACAAGGAG
>NZ_KV787022.1:0-5129 GCF_001806995.1 Corynebacterium sp. HMSC11D10 | reverse complement strand
CCTGCTTCTCATCGGTCGGATCAACCGGCTTCGGAGTGCCATCAACCGTGGTCTTCTGGCCAACAGGCAGCGGAACGCGGTCGGTGACCTTGTACTCCTTGTTGTTGTGATCCACCAAGGTGTACGTCACGGTGACGTTTGGCGTGTCCTCATCAGCCTCGACTTCCTCAGTCGGAGTACCGGTGATCTTTCCGTTTTTCTCATCGAAGTCCAGACCTGCAGGAAGGTTAGCAACCTCAAGCGAGCCGTCCTTCACCTTGAGCTTGTGCGGGTGACTCTCAAAGCCGGTCGGCACAACTTCCTGCTCATACTCGGTATTGATCGTTGCAGCCTTCAGCGGCGAATCCGTGACGGTCAGCAGGGTCGGCACGCGAACGTGCTGGACTTCCTCAACATCAACCGTTTCGGTCTTGATGACGCGCTTGTCCTCAGGAGCCGACGGGTCCATGAACTTCGGATTGCCGTCTTCGTCGAGAACCGGACGTTCTTCCTTCACCGTGACCTTGACGTCACGCGTCACGATCACCTCAGAGGTGCCCGGCGTCGTCGGCGTACCAGAGATCTTGCCGGTCTCTGGGTCGAACGTCAGCCCTTCAGGAAGACCATCGACCTTGTAGGTCGGCCTAGCGCCTTCAACCTTGTTCTCCGGCTCATTCGGCAGTACGGACAGTGCATCAAACTCTTTGTACTCGTCCTTCACCGAACCGAACGGAAGAACAACCGGAACGACAACGGTGAACGAGTCAGCGGCCAGCACCGTGTTCTCGCCAGTGACGAACTCAGCGGTGAAGATATCGCCCGTCTCAGCGTCCTCCGGAACGGTGATGGTGCAGGCGTTGGCATCAGCAACGCTACCGATGTTGTCGCAGGTCTTGACGACCTTGCCGTTCTTCTTCCAAACAACCTTGTTTGGCGTCACCGGGAACGGGCCGGTCACATTCAGCTTCGCGGTATCGCCGATATCAGCCGGCTTGTCCGTCATGTTGAAGTTCGTGATATCCAACTTCACATCATGGCGCGGCACCAACGCGAAGTTCACGTTGTACCACATCGGATTCTGCACAAAGGTTTCAGCAGCAATAGGCGCAGGGTTACGCGTGCCGTTGTTCTTCGGCGAGTTAAACAGCGGAACACGCCATGCAGAGTAAGCGCTCGGGATCTTGCCGTCGGCAGTCTCTACGTGCGCGTACAGGTACTTCTTCGTGTCATTCGTGAGAGTTCCCTCAGGGAACTTCACCGAGTAGTACCCATCTTCACCAACCTTCGAGCGCACCGTAGCCGCGATGTATTCCGGGTGCTCAGTGAGGAGCTTCTTCGCAGCGGCCAGCTTCTGCGCCTCAGGCAACGTGTCCACTGCTTCCGCATACGCGCCGATACCCTCCTGGGTCAGCACACTCATGACCACGTACATGTCCTTAGCCGGGACATCGCCAGTGTCGTTCGGGCCGTTGAGACGAGCGTCCTTCGTCTCGTGCCAGACCTTGCCGCCCACATGACCCTTCATCGCAGAATTTGTGGCCTGCCGCGGGACAGTCTCATCCGTATCCGCAATCCAATCAGCCTTCGGCTTGTGCATGTACGGCACATCACGATCAGCCTGCATCAGTACAGCAGTGCGCTGCATGTTCGTGCCGATGGTGTTCCATGCACCCTGCTGGTCAGCACCCATGGAGTTGCGGTATGCGCCTGGGAAGAAGCCGCCGACCTGGCGGAACGGGTAGACGGTGAAGCCGTTGCGCTCGTCAACAAACGGGTCGATCCACAGACGGTAGTACTGATTCGTGGAAGCCTTGTACGTGTGCTTCTTCCCGTGGTGGTCAATCCACGGCTCGCGGAGATCGAACACATAGGAGCCCGGACCAGCCTGCGAGGTGTTGCTCTTGCTGAGCTGGTCAGAGGTGCGGGCGACGTACACCGGCGAAACGGCACCATCCTTATCGATCCACTGCATGTAGACCTTCGTGCCTTCCGGAACAGCCTGCTGGCCACCGTCGGTCGGGCTGAAGCCGTAGCCATCGTCAATAAACGCGCGACCAGACAGGGTCGACTTGGCATTCGTCATGCCAGTAGCGCTCTTGACGTAGCCGTTCGCAATGCCGTCGGCGACAATCGCACCGTTTTCCTCAGTGGCCGGCGCCTGGGAGACAGCAGCAGTTTCCTCCTGCGCAAACGCGACCGGCTGAGCGAACGGAGCAACCAGCGCAAATGACAGCGCAGCCGCGGCTACGGACGTGCCGCGACGGCGGCCAATGTGACGTTTATTCATTAATTTCCCTCCAGAAAGGATTAGCGTCAAAGGTTCACGACCCTGACGAGCAAACAAAACACACCTACTAACAGGGCCTACGAACACCACCGTAGAGAACCTGACAGGAGGCGGCAAAGGTCCCTCAAGCCACCCAACAGCTGTTCACATCCTGAGGAAATTTATTGACACTCGCCACTAAAAGCGCTGGCCATTGCTGTTGTACGGCCGTAAAATACTACCTGTGACACAGCTAAGGAAGCCGAGATAGTGGGGCGGACGGACCACGCAAGCACACTTCCAGCAGTTTCCGTAGTTGTCTACAGATTTGAACAACATCCAGCACCTTTAGCCAGTTGCCAGCTTAGGAAAATCTGAGCCTTTCACCATCACCCCCTAACGGGGGCAATGAGTGACGTTTTAATAGTCATGTGTAAAGACTACGGAAACGTAAAAACGCCTGTGATGGGAAGAATCCACCACAGGCGTCGAACCTACGAGGCAACCGGGCCCCGGCACCGTGAGCCTAGAACGGCAGCTTGAGCTGCTCGCCGTTCTTGAACCACCAGCCGAACAGGGCGGTGAGGGCGCCGAGGATTACCAAGGCAGCGCCGGCGATCGCCCCGCCGTTCATGGAGGAGCCATCAGACGACTCCCCTGCCGAATCCGAAGGGTTCGCGGTCTCCACCGGGCCGCGGGTCTGGGTCACCGGGGCGGGCGCCGGCTTCGGCGTCGGCGTCACGGTGACGGTCTCCTTCGGGGTAGGCGCAGGCGACGGCGTCGAAGTGGTTGGGGCCGGCGGCTGCACGACCGGGCGCAGCACCTGCTCGACCTTCTTCTGCTCCTCCTTGTTCACCTTCGCGGACGGGAGGTCCTTAAGCACCTTTTCGGCTTCCTGCTTGGTCAGGTCGAGGACGGGAACACGGAAGGTCTCGTCGAACACGGTCTCACCGTTCTGGTTCTTCACCGACAGCTCGACAGGCGTGTTCGGGCCCTGCACCCCGGCGAGGTCCTGCATCGGGATGGCGAGGTCGCCGGCGTAGTTGTCCTTATCCGCGATGCCAGCCAGGGCAATGTCCTTGCGTGCGGACTTGCCGTTGCCCCAACGGGCCTCCACGGTGAAGGTGTGGGCATCGATACCCTTGTTTTCTACGCGGACATTCAGCGCGTTGTTGGGGTGGTGGAGAACGATGCCGTTGTGGGCGTCGTCGATAAGCAATGCCCCTGCTTTGAGATTGTTATCGGCAGCGGCGAGCACCGCGAGCTCGTAGACAGTCAGGTCCTCCTCCGCCAACTGATCGTGCTCGTGCGTGACGCCAATCATGCCGTCAGCCTTGCCGATGTAGTTGGAACGCAGCACCAGATTCTTCCAGTCCGCGGGGATGGTGGACTGGCCGACGAAACAGAACTGATCCTTCAGGCCCTCCGGGCACTTGTCGTAGAAGTTCTTGCCCGAGTTCAGCGCGTAGCCGTCCGCCTTCGTCTCCTCGGTGGAAATGCTGCCATGGTCAAGCCAGCAGACCCAGGCCCGTGGTGTTGCGGTAATCGCGCTCCACCACAACACCTGCTTTGCAAAGCTGATCACCCCGCCCACCGATTGGTGAGCGGGGCGATCGTTAGCGCTTATCTTCAGCCTACGAGAGGCTCAAGACTTAAGGCTTTGCCGGAGTAGTCGTCGGCTTATTCTGCTCCTCCTTGGAGGAACCAGCGTAGGTCTTGCCGGAAGAACCCTTCAGTTCCAGGTCCTTCACGGAAGAGCCGCCACCGTTCGGGGAGCAGTTGTCGTAGATGATCGTGCCGGCGAGGATGCCAGCGGCGATCAGAGCCAGACCACCTGCAACCGTTGCGAGGTCAGTGCCGTACTGGCCCAGCTTCGCGTTGATTGCGTCCACCTGGGAAGCCAACTGCGGGTTGAAGATACCCAGCTGCTGCTGGATCTGGGTGTTGGCGTTCTGGATCTGAGCGTTCGCCTGAGCAGCGAAGTCGGACAGACCCGGGATCTCCAACTGGGTAGCCAGACCGATCGGCAGGAGCGCGATCAGCGGCAGACCGAAGCCAACGGAGGTAGCGACACACTTGGCGGTGTCGATACCGACGGTTGCGGTCGTATCGTTACCTGCCTTATCGATGACCGTGATCTTGTCACCCGGCTTCAGCTCGATACCAGCCGGAACGTCAACCTTCCAGTTGCCGTCCTTATCGGTGGTCGCCTCCTCCTTGGTGCCATCCGGGAAGGTCACAGTGACCTTCGAGTTCGGACGATCATCCTTACCAGTGATCTCCTTGTCACCAGGCTTCACCGGATCCACAGTCGGAGCTTCGGTATCCGGGTTGCTGCCCTCATCAGCAGGGTTGGTGCCCTTCTTGATCTCATCCTCGTTCGAGATGCCGTCACCGTCGAAGTCACCGTCCGGATCCAACAGGGACTTGCCATCCTTACCAACCAGATCGAAGCCAGCCGTGGCCTTGTTAGTGGAGTCATCGTTGTAGGTGAAATCAACATCTACCGACGGAAGAACGTACGGAGTGAAGATCTCCTTGAACTTCTCCCAGCTGCTATCGATGTTCGGCAGCTCAGAGTTGATCTTCTCCTCGACCTCCTTGTAGTCAGGAGCCGTTGCCTCAACAACACCGTCGGTCTCGCCAGTCTTGAAGGTCCAACCCTCAGAACCAGCAGACGGCTTACCCTTTGCTTCCTTCACAGGAACATCGGTCTTGCCCTCAAACGGATCAGACTTCTCAGTCTTGCCAGCCTCAACGTTCTTACGATCGCCGTAGTTCGGGACGTTCTTCGCGGCGTCGGACTTCGGGTCAACAATGTTGATGTCGATCTCGCCAACCTTGTTGCCGTCCTTGTCCTTGACAACAACGGTCGCATCCTGCG
>NZ_KV787020.1:0-13785 GCF_001806995.1 Corynebacterium sp. HMSC11D10 | reverse complement strand
CGAAACGGCCTAAAACAACTTGACAAAACACACTCAAGGGACTAACCCCAATGCAGTGTCGGAATCAGACCCTTGAAGCCCTAACCACCGAGAATTAAACCAGTCCAACTTTCGGGGGCTAGTTCACCCGTGACACGCCCCTTTAGTTCGGGCTATTAGATCCAGTTTGATTTTTAAGGAAATCTAGGGGGAGGATCGAGGAAGCATTGACAAACTCGATACCAATAACTTTGCCATTTTTGTCAATGTCTATCTCTATCTCCCCTTCCATTCCTTCTGTAGTTATTGCTGATATCTGTTTTTCCGGAAGGATGTCTGACCTTGCTATGGCTAGATAGGCTGCGTCAGCTTCTGGGTCATAATCAAAATTCATTTCTTGACTTTCGTAACAGTAATCACGTTTCCGTTCGACTTGTTGACAATGATTCGGATCTCGTTGCCGGTCTCAGGGTGGCGTAATGGCCGTAATGCTACTTGTGCATGTTGGCTTGCACAGTATTTATTTGCCGGTCGGGAAACTGTGTACTTCGGCCTTTCAGGGGAGCTGGCCTCCCTGCCGAAAGCTGATCGTCTAGCTCGCATTGAAGCGTAACTAGACGACCAGCACGAACTGCCCGGGAACGTCCCGCCAAACTCCCCACCAAACCCACCTTGAGCCACTCTCGCGCAACTTTTTTCGCGTTGACAGGAACAGACTCAACTTCTCGTGCGTTACACATAGTGCGAAACAAAATTTAGGCACGAAAGGATGATGCGATATGGCATCGAAGTACACACAGAAGACGCAGGAGGCTTTGCAGCAAGCGCAGATGCGTGCGTCGGCTGCGGGGAACCCGGATATGCGCCCGGCTCATGTGCTTGAGGCGTTGCTGAAGCAGGACGGCGGCATTGCTGCCCCGGTGCTCAAGGCCACGGGTGTGGATCCGGAGACGGTGGCGCGCGAGGCTGGCGAGCTGATTAGTGGTTACCCGAGCGCGGAGGGCCAGGGCATGGCCAACCCGGGGATTAATAGGGATCTGCAGACGGCGCTGAGTGTTGCGCAGGATCTTGCAGGTGAACTTGGCGACGAATACGTTTCCGCCGATGTTCTCCTCGCCGCGATTGCAAAGGGCAAGGACGATGCAGCGGAGTTGCTGCAGAAGCGTGGCGCAACGTTTGAGGCGCTCAAGGAGGCGTTCCCGTCGGTTCGTGGTGGCAAGAAGGTCACCTCGGAGAATCCGGAGGATCAGTTCCAGGCGCTGCAGAAGTACTCGACGGACCTGACTGCTCGTGCGCGTGAGGGCAAGATTGACCCGGTGATCGGCCGCGATTCGGAGATCCGCCGTGTGGTTCAGGTGCTTTCCCGTCGTACGAAGAATAATCCGGTGCTGATCGGTGAGCCGGGCGTCGGTAAGACTGCGATCGTTGAGGGGCTTGCGCGCCGCATTGTGGCGGGCGACGTCCCGGAGAGCCTGAAGGGCAAGACCCTGATTTCGTTGGATCTTGGCTCGATGGTTGCGGGTGCGAAGTACCGCGGTGAGTTCGAGGAGCGTCTGAAGGCTGTGCTCGATGAGATTAAGGAGTCGAACGGTCAGATCATTACGTTTATCGACGAGCTGCACACCATCGTCGGCGCCGGTGCCACCGGTGATTCCGCGATGGATGCCGGCAACATGATTAAGCCGTTGCTGGCTCGCGGTGAGCTGCGTCTGGTCGGTGCGACGACGTTGGATGAGTACCGTCAGTACATCGAGAAGGATGCCGCCCTGGAGCGTCGCTTCCAGCAGGTTTACGTTGGGGAGCCGACGGTCGAGGACACGATCGGTATTCTGCGTGGCCTGAAGGAGCGCTACGAGGTGCACCACGGTGTGCGCATCCAGGACTCGGCGCTGGTGTCGGCGGCGGAGCTTTCCAACCGCTACATCACGAACCGGTTCCTGCCGGATAAGGCGATCGATCTTGTCGACGAAGCCGGCTCCCGCCTCCGTATGCAAATCGATTCTTCCCCGCAGGAGATTGATGAGCTGGAGCGTATTGTTCGTCGTCTAGAAATCGAGGAGATCGCGCTGCAGAAGGAGTCTGACGCGGCGTCGAAGCAGCGCCTCGAGCACCTGCGCGAGGAACTCGCTGATCAGCGTGAACGTCTCGGTGAGATGAAGGCGCGTTGGGAAAACGAGAAGGCTGAGGTGAACAAGGTCCAGTCCGCGAAGGAGGAGCTCGAGCGCCTGCGCAACGAGTCCGAGATTGCGGAGCGTGACGGCGACTACGCCAAGGTCTCCGAGCTGCGCTACGGCCGCATCCCCGAACTGGAGGCGGAGGTAGCCAAGGCGGAGTCTGAGGCCAGCAACAAGACGATGCTGGAGGAGGAAGTCACGCCGGACATCATCGCCGATGTCGTCTCTTCCTGGACGGGCATTCCGGCCGGCAAGATGATGCAGGGTGAGACCGAGAAGCTGCTCAACATGGAATCTGTGCTGGGTGAGCGTGTCGTCGGCCAGAAAGAAGCCGTCGTCGCGGTGTCGGACGCGGTGCGTCGCTCCCGTGCGGGCGTGGCGGATCCGAACCGTCCGATCGGCTCGTTCCTCTTCCTCGGCCCGACGGGTGTGGGTAAGACGGAGTTGGCCAAGTCGCTTTCGGAGTTCCTTTTCGACGACGAAACCGCAATGATCCGCATCGACATGTCCGAATATGGCGAGAAGCACTCGGTTGCGCGCCTGGTCGGTGCCCCTCCGGGATACGTCGGCTACGACGCTGGCGGCCAGCTCACTGAGGCTGTTCGTCGTCGTCCGTACTCGCTCGTGCTTTTCGACGAGGTAGAGAAGGCCCATCCCGACGTCTTCGACGTGCTTCTCCAAGTGCTGGACGAGGGGCGCCTCACCGACGGCCAGGGTCGCACCGTCGACTTCCGCAACACGGTGGTGATTCTGACCTCCAACCTGGGCGCTGGTGGTGACCGCGACCAGATCATGGAGGCTGTGAAGCGCCACTTCAAGCCGGAGTTCATCAACCGTCTCGACGATGTTGTGGTGTTCGATCCGCTGAGCAAGGACCAGTTGGTCGGCATCGTCGACATTCAGCTGGAGGGCCTGGCCGAGCGTCTCGCCGCCCGTCGCTTGGTGCTGGAGGTGTCGGATTCGGCGAAGTCTTGGCTGGCTGACCGCGGCTACGACCCGGCCTACGGCGCTCGTCCGCTGCGTCGCCTGATCCAGCAGGCCATCGGTGACCGTCTGGCGAAGAAGTTGTTGGCCGGTGACATCCGCGACGGCGACACCGTCCACGTTGATGTTGCCGACGGCGGCGAGTTCCTCGACGTTACTGCTGGCGTCACCGCCGCCTAGTTCGGTGCTGTCGCTGTAAGCCCAGGTCGGGTGGAGAAAATCCGCCCGGCCTTTTCTTCTGTACGCTCCTTTTCCCGGACATTTGTCGCTTAATGAAAACGTGTTTCAATTCACTCGACGTACCCCGGTGTGATCCGTATCATTCATGGCCCCCGTCCCCTTTAGGAAAGGAGCACCACATGTCCACCCCAACTTCTATGCGCGCAGCAGTTGCCGAACAGTTCGGCCCAACCGTCAATGTCAAGGAAATCGACCTTCCCAAGCCGGGCCCGTTCCAGGCACTGGTGAAGCTCTCCGCCAGCGGCATCTGCCACACCGACCTCCACGCAGTGGAAGGTGACTGGCCGGTGAAGCCGGCTCCGCCGTTCGTGCCTGGTCACGAGGGCGTCGGTGAGGTCATCGAGTTGGGTCCGGGTGAGCATTCGGTCAAGGTTGGCGACATGGTCGGCAACGCTTGGCTCTGGTCCGCATGTGGTGAGTGCGAGTTCTGTCGTACCGGCCGTGAGACGTACTGTAAGCAGGCAGAGTACGGCGGCTACACGGTGGATGGTTCCTTCGGTGAGTACATGCTCGTCGATACGCGATACGCCCCACGCATCCCGGAAGGCGCCGACCCAGTCGAGGTCGCACCGATCCTCTGCGCTGGCGTCACCGTGTACAAGGGCCTCAAAGAAGCAGAGACGAAGCCGGGCCAGTTCATGGTCATCTCCGGCATCGGCGGCCTCGGCCACCTCGCGGTGCAGTACGGCGTGGCCATGGGCATGCGCGTGATCGCGGTGGACATCGCCGACGACAAGCTCGAACTCGCCAAGGAACTCGGCGCCGAGTTCACCGTTAACGCTGCTAACACCGACCCGGGTGAGGCTGTGCAGGAGTTCACCGACGGCGGCGCGCACGGCGTGCTGGTCACGGCGGTGCACCCGGCTGCTTTCGGCCAGGCCATCGCGATGTGCCGCTCCAACGGCACGATCGTCTTCAACGGTCTGCCTCCGGGGGAGTTCCCGGCACCGATCTTCGACATCGTGCTGCGTGGCATCACCATCCGCGGCTCGCTGGTCGGCACCCGTCAGGACATGGCGGAGGCGCTCGACTTCTACGCCCGCGGCGAGGTGAAGCCGCATGTCACGGCGTGCGAGCTCGACGACGTGAACAAGGTGTTTGAGGACATGCGCAACGGCAAGATCGCTGGCCGTATGTCCATCAAGTACTAGGCGTTCCGCTCTTCGCCTGTGGCGTGTTTTTCTGTACACTAGCCGACAGACCGTCTTGATAGACCTTGTCTTCGGCGGTGAGGGTCTTGTTGAAGCATTTGTTGCTTGCAAGGCCCTCGTTTCGTTTAGCACTGTGACTTCGTCGAAGGGGGCGACGGCGCACAGCCACCGAAAGCCCACAAACCAACAACCCTTCCACCAACCCTTCCAACAATCCGGCCACTCCGCGATACACTGCCCCTTATGCAGCCGACTACGACGATTCTCACCCGTGTTGTCATTCCTGGTGTGGAGAGTGAGCAGCTTCGGGCTCAGCAGATTGGGTCGAATTTGTTTGTGGTGGCGAGTGTGCCGTTCGTCGATACGACGCTCGCGCTGGGGGACATTGTGGAGTGCGTGCTGGTTGGGGGCGCGTTCCATGTGGATCGTGTGGTGGTGCGTGGGGGCGCGTCGACGGTGCGTGTGTTGCCGGAGGATGAGAGTCCGCAGGAGATTGCGGCGACGCTGCTGGCGTTTGGTTGTCGCGTGGAGTTGGGCCCTGGTGGCATGTTGGCGGCGAGCATTGGTGCGGATTGTCCGCGCGAGGGAATCGCGGAGTGGCTTGGCGGTTTGGCGGAGCAGGGTGCGATTCAGCTTGCTCCGGGCTACATGGCTTAGCAGCGGCACCAACCGCCTTACACCGCGCCCCGACCCCGAAACCTCGTTACACTTGCGCGCATGAGCGTTTTCGTTTCTGCCGCGGATCTCAATGAACGTATTCAGGCTGGCCTGAAGCAGACCGTTATTGCTTCGCTGTGGGAGCCGGAGGCCGGTAAGGCGTGGTCGAAGTTTCAGTCCGAGCATGTGCCGACGGCGTTGTTTTGTGATCCGTCGTCGCAGTTGGCGGGGCTGCCGGGTCGCAAGGCGGGGCGTAACCCGTTGCCGGCGTTTGGTGTGGTGAAGAAGGCGGTTGCGAATTGGGGGATCGAGGAGGATCGCCCGGTGTACATCTACGACGGTGGCAACGGGCTGTTCGCGGCGCGCACGTGGTGGATTCTGCGTTGGGTGGGCGTGACTGATGTGCACATCGTGGATGGTGGGTTTGCGGCGTGGAAGCGCGAGAAGCTCCCCACGGTGGCGGGGCCGGGTGGCATTGTGGTGCCGCGCGAGCCGGAGCGCCTGGAGCCGGGGAGTATGCCGACGGCGTCGATGGAGGATGTCCGCGAGTTTGAGGGCATGATCCTGGACGCGAGGAGCGCGCGCCGTTTCGCAGGCCGCCGCGAGATCCTGGACCTGCGCGCGGGTCACATTCCGGGTGCGGTGAATCTGCCGGTGACAGATCTTTTCGACGACACCACGCACCTGATCAAGGACACCAACACCATCCGCGGCCGCCTGGCGGAGGTCGGCATTACCCAGAACACGGACCCGCAGAGCGTGATTACGTATTCGGGTTCGGGCAACCACTCGGCGAAGTTGTTGGCGGCGATGGAGCACGCTGGCCTGCCGGTGTTGACGCACTATGTGGGCGGTTGGTCGCAGTGGAGTGCGAATAAGGAGAACCGCGTGGTTACGCGTGTTTAGCGTGTCGTGTCGGCGGGCGCTGTAACATCGTCGCTGATGATTGCTGTGCTGTTAGTTCTCGCGTTTGTGGCGCTCGCCGCTGGTGTTGCGCTGTTTGTCGCTGATGCGCGTGAACGAAGCCCACGGCGTGCGTGGGCGCGGCAGCACGGATTTACGTTTGCCAAGGTAGACGATCTGCTGGCGGCGGAGTGGCGTCGTGGTGCGGCGTCTGCGGGGGCGACGGCGCGCGAGGTCGTGTCGGGCTCCGCGTTCGGCCATGATCTGCACTTGGCGGATTTGGGGGAGACGACGGTGCTTGCGGTACCCACCGGCCGCGAGGCGGATGTTGTGGTGGATATGCGCCGCGACGGGTTCGAGCCGACACAGCGCGACGATGACCTGGTGGAGGCCACCCGCGAGGGCGCGTTCACGGTCCATGCCACGAGTGTTGGCCCTGCGCGCAGGCTTATCGACGACCGCGTGCGCACCGCCCTATCCACCCTCCCGCCCGCAGTCAACGCGGTGTGGTTCGAGGGGGCATGGGTGATTGCCCAGTTCGCGCCGGGTTCCACAGCGCAGGATTGGGATGCGTCGTTGGCCGCGGTGGCGCTGCTGGCGGATGCTGCGCGCACACTCCCGCCGGTCGAGGACGCTCCGTTGTGGGTGGGGGAGGAGAAGGTGCAGGGGGTCGTCGAGAAGCAAGCGGGCCCTGAGCGGCCGGAGGATCCGGTGGAGCTGCCCACGCGGGTCACGGGTGGGGAGCGCGGTGAGGTCGAGGAGCGCGATCTTGGTGGCGACGATGTTGCCGCGATTGCTGGCGACGAGCGCACCGGCACCGACCTGACACGGGTCAAGCGTGTGCAGGGACCGTCGTCGATTTTTGATTCTGAGGAGAAATGATGAAAGAACAACTTGCTGAACTGGTCAAAGAGCTTGCCGTGGTGCACGGGAAGGTAACGCTGTCGTCGGGCAAGGAGGCTGATTACTACGTGGATCTGCGTCGCGCGACGCTGCACCACGAGGCCAGCCCGCTGATCGGCAAACTGCTGCGTGAACTGACCGCTGATCTGGACTTCGACGCTGTTGGCGGCCTGACCCTGGGCGCGGACCCAGTGGCTACTGCCGTGATGCATGCGGAGGGGCGCCCGATCGACGCGTTTGTGGTGCGCAAGGAAGCGAAGAAGCACGGTATGCAGCGCCGCATCGAGGGCCCGTCCATCAAGGGCAAGCGCGTGCTGGTGGTGGAGGACACCACCACGACCGGCAACTCCCCGCTGACCGCGGTGGAGGCCTGCCGTGCGGAGGGCGCCGAGGTGGTTGCGGTGGCCACGGTGGTGGATCGTGCGACGGGTGCGGACAAGGTGATTGCGGACGCCGGCCTGGAGTACCGCTACCTGCTGGGCCTGGAGGATCTCGGGCTTGCCTGAGTTAGAAAACAGCGCCGGGGACGGCGCAGAGCCAGCAAAGGGCCCGACCGAGTGGATGGAGGGCCGCCACGGTGTGGGCCCCTGGGAGGGCGAGTGGCCGGATGATCCGCGCTACGACCCGGAGTACCTCGAACACGGCGACACCCGAAACGTCGTCGACGCCTACCGTTACTGGTCGCTGGACGCGGTCGTCGCAGATCTGGATACGCGCCGGCACCCGTTCCATGTCGCGATTGAGAACTTTGAAAACGACATGAACATCGGCACGGTCGTGCGCACCGCGAACGCGTTTCTGGCCAAGGAGGTCCACATCGTGGGCCGGAAGCGTTGGAACCGGCGCGGCGCGATGGTGACGGACCGCTACCAACATATTCGTCACCACGAAACGGTCGCGGATCTCATCGAGTGGGCGAACGGCGAGGGCATCGCTGTCGTGGCCATCGATAACACCCCCGGATGCGTACCCCTGGAAACAGCCGAGCTGCCCCGCGAGTGCGTGCTCCTCTTCGGGCAGGAAGGCCCCGGCGTGACCGAGGCCGCCCAGGAGGCGGCGGTGATGACCTGCTCAATCGCCCAATTCGGCTCGACGCGCTCGATTAACGCGGGCGTGGCGGCGGGGATCGCCATGCATGCCTGGATCCGCCAGCATGCAGACCTGTCTCACGCGTGGTAGCAAAACGGCGCGGTCTGGCAATATAACAGGCAAAATAACTGGCAACACACGTGGAAACGTCACTACTTAGAGGAGACATCAGTGCCTGAAACCTGGGCGCATCGTGCTGATTTGGCGGAATCGGCAATTACTGAACGTCACGCCCAGAAGCTCTGGATGTTGCCGAAGACCAACATGGCCGTCGTCGCCTGGCCGCCGGGGCTGAAAGACAAGCTGTTTTGGCACTGGCATTACTGGTGGCAGGCGCAGTACCTGGATTGCCAGGTGGATGCGGCGATGCGACGTCCGACGAAGACGCGTCGACGCCGGATCCTCCAGACGATGCGCACGATCCAGGGGCGTAGCCGCGGCCGCTTGACCCGCAACATTTACTACGACGACAAGGCGTGGCTTGCGCTTGCCTGGGCGCGTGCGGGGCAGTTGCCGAAGAATAACGGCAAGGTGTCGTCGAAACGCTCGAAGGTGCTCGAGGATCTGGAGTTTGACCTGCTCTCGGGCATCGACCCGGTGGTGGGCGTGCTGCCGTGGCGTACTGGGGAGACGTTCTACAACATTCCGTCGAACGCGACCGCCGCGATGGTGTTCGCGCGCACGGGCCGGTTGGATAAGGCGCGCGAAATCGTTGACTGGATCTTTGACAACCTGGTGCGCGAGGACGGTCTGCTCAGCGACGGTGTTCGGATGCGTATGTCGGGGCCTGAGGTCGTCGATAAGATTTACACCTACAACCAGGGTACGGTGCTCGGCGCGAGCCTGGAGATCGCGCTCGCGCTTCGCGAGGACGTCGGGCTCGCCCACGACGAACCCATCGACTCGTTCGAAAACTCCGAGCGCGCCGACGCTTCCATGTTCTACATCACCCACATCCGCGCGATCGTGCAGGCCATCGCCCTGGAGATGGCCACTCCGCAGGGCGTGCTGCTGAGCCCGCCGGAGGAGTCCGGCGAGGGCGACGGCGGCCTGTTCAAGGGTATTCTCGCGCGCTACCTCGCTGACGTGGCCACGCGTCTGCCGGAGGATTCGAAGGAGAACATCGCCACGAAAAAGATCGCGGCGCGCCTGGTCATGCAGTCCGCGGAGTCGCTGTGGTCGCACCGCCTGGAGGTCGACGGCCTGCCGGTTTTCGCCGCGGAGTGGACCGAGGATGCGCGACTGCCGCATAACTATGGGTTGGGGCCGGCGTCGATTAGCGAGGCCGTGGGGCTCGTGCGTATCGACGAACGCGACCTCTCCGTCCAACTCTCCGGCTGGATGCTGCTTGAAGCAGCGGCGAAGGTGTCTGCAGCAATGGCGTAATATCGTGAGCACCGTTGTGGCAAAGGGAGGTGCTCGGGACGCATGCAGAAGAACAAGCGGGCGTTGATCGTCGTTGATGTGCAGGCAGGATTCCTGTCCGACTACACGTCGCGTTGCCTACCGCGCGTGCACGAGCTCCTCGCTTCTGATGAGTTTGACCTGGTTATCGCTACCAGGTTTTTCAACCCTGATGGGTCGGCGTTCCGTACCCGCATTAACTGGGATCGGTTGTCCTCGCCTGAGGAAGTGCAGCTCGATCGGCTCGTGGAAGAGCGCGCGGACATCATCATCGACAAGGACACCTACGGTTGCGGCGAGGCTTTGCTTTCTGCACTGAAGTCTCACGGGATTTCGGGGGCTACCCTTGTCGGCATTGATACTGACGTGTGCGTTTTGCAAAACGCTGCGTACCTCTTTGACCATGGCGTCAATGTTGATGTGGACCTAGCGGGTTGCGCCACAAACGGTGGCCCCGAAGCAGACGCTGCCGCGGCACGTCTGATGGGGCGGACAATCGGTTATAAACACACGCGCGGACACACCGCAGCGTAGGAACAATTTCGGGGGCGAAATGCAGTGGGGGTTTACAAGATACGAGTTTGCGCCGACAGATGTCGGTGGGCCGATCACAGATGCGCGCGTTATAGCTCGTATCGAAGGCGAATTCCGAGCTCTCGGGTGGGAGCAATGCACGGAAGTGTTTGGTACGCGCGATCAAGCATTGTTGCTACCACGCACGTATGCAATCGTCTCAAAGGGCGATACCTTGCTTTATCTTTCCCAATCCGGGTACGGAGTGGCCCGATACCAATTCGACTACCGCGCTGATATCGGGGAAGAGCCAGTTGCATCCGTGGCAAACGCGCTTCGGGATCGTGTTCTGTTCCAGCAATCACTCAGCGATTCACCGGATGAGGCAGTGCGTGAAGTCGAAGAATTGATTCGGCGCATTCGGAAGATTCAGGAGCGTTACCGTCGGGAACTCTTCCGAGGTTCTGCAAACGACGCGGTGCACGAATATTCATTCTCGGTCTACGCGGTATCTGAGCCCGTCGACGATCGCTTGGTCCACGCGCTTCTGCATCCAAGAGATGTTGGTTGTTCCCTAGGACTGGATCAAGCCAACCTTCCGTCGACCAACCACTTGGTAGACCGAATCAATGGAACAATCCCAAATCTTCCGTGCCCGATCATTGATAGTCAAGGGCACCGTTTCTGGAGCAGCTGGTCGGCCAGCGTTATCGGGGCAAGTTGTTCAGGACTAGAGGAACTCGTCTCACTTAGTGAATTCAGAGTTCAGTCGACCTGGCTCGCTGCACACAAGACCGCGAAGATGGCAGCACAGGTTGACCTCGCAGGACTCGATTCGAAGGGATCCTCCAAAATGCGATTCCTCCAGTCTGACTTTGTATTGGTTGTCGCACGGCACCGTGAACGCTTAGGGGCTCATTCACCTGCACTCCACTCAAGCTTGTTGGACGAAATCAATCGTTCGAGTGATCTCGACGCCGAAATAGCTCGAGCCGAGACAAACCTCGAATCTGCTGTTGCAACGATGGCGTATTACGACGAACGCTCGAACCTAAAAGGCCGAAGACTCATTGAATTCGCAGCGTGGGTTTTCGGTGTAGCGGGTCTAGCCGAGCTTCTTGTCGAGCTTCCACTCCGCCCAAACACGTTTGCTACCCACCCGTTTTCTTTCGCTGCGTGGCTCCTCTTGGCCACTGTTGGGGGCATTGTGGTTTTCCGTCAGCGGTAGTTTTCTAAAACGGGCATACTGGTGTGCGTAAACGGTCCCAATCCCAGGAGGATTTTCATGCCTATCGCAACCCCCGAGGTCTATAACCAGATGCTGGATTCCGCCAAGAAGGGCGGCTACGCGTTTCCGGCGATTAACTGCACGTCTTCGGAGACGATCAACGCGGCCATCAAGGGGTTCGCGGAGGCGGAGTCGGACGGCATCATTCAGTTCTCCATCGGTGGTGCGGAGTTTGCGTCCGGTCAGGCTGTGAAGAACAAGGTGACGGGCGCGAAGGCGTTGGCTGCGTTTGCGCATGAGGTGGCGAAGCATTACGACGTCAACATTGCGCTGCACACCGACCACTGCCAGAAGGAAGTGCTCGACGACTACGTGCGTCCGCTCATCGCTTACTCCCAGGAGCGCGTGAACGCCGGCGAGCTGCCGTTGTTCCAGTCCCACATGTGGGATGGTTCCGCGGTTCCTATCGACGAGAACCTGGAGATCGCCCAGGAACTCCTTGCTAAGGCTCGCGCTGCGAACATCATTCTCGAGGTGGAGATTGGTGTTGTCGGTGGTGAAGAGGACGGCGTTGAGGCGAAGGCCGGCGCGAACCTGTACACCTCGGAGGAGGACTTCGCCAAGACCGTTGATGCCCTGGGTACCGGCGAGAATGGCCGCTACCTGCTGGCTGCCACCTTCGGCAATGTCCACGGCGTGTACAAGCCGGGCAACGTGAAGTTGCGCCCCGAGGTCCTGGATATGGGCCAGAAGGTTGCGGAGAAGAAGCTCGGCCTGGCTGAGGGCACGAACCCGTTCGACTTCGTCTTCCACGGCGGCTCCGGCTCCGAGAAGGAGAAGATCGAGGAGTCCCTACGTTACGGCGTGATCAAGATGAACGTGGACACGGATACTCAGTACGCGTTCACCCGCCCGGTTGTCTCGCACATGTTTGAGAACTACGACGGTGTGCTCAAGATTGATGGCGAGGTGGGCAACAAGAAGATGTACGACCCGCGTTCCTACCTGAAGAAGGCCGAGAACGCTATGGCTGCGCGCGTCATCGAGGCGTGCCAGGACCTCCACTCGGTGGGCAAGTCGGTTTCCAAGTAAGCCACTGCTTATCGACGACACCACCTCCCCGGGCCCCACAGCCCAGGGAGGTTTTCCCTTTCGGGCCTAAGCTGTTTAACCATGGCTAAGCAGAGGATGGGCACGCGCGCGCGTCTGCAGTTGGTTGATAAGTCGCTGCAGTCGCGGGTGAAGCGTGTGCGGAAGCGGTTGTTGCCAATTTTGCAGATCGCCTTGGCCGCCGGGTTCGCGTACTACATTGCGCACGACGTGATGGGTCACGCCCGGCCGTTTTTCGCCCCGATTGCCACGGTGATCATCATTGGCATGACGGGCGGCGACCGTGTGTCGAAGTCGGTGGAGATGGCCATGGGCTGCGTGCTCGGCGTGCTGGTGGGCGACCTGATTTTCTACCGGCTCGGCGCCGGCGGCTGGCAGATCGCGGTGATTGTCGCCGGGTCGTTGTTGATCGCGTCGTTTTTGAGCAAGTCAGTTCTGGTGAATAATCAGGCCGCGATCGGTTCGATCCTGATCGCGACAATCATGCCGCCTGGTAGCGAGTTCACCGGCGTGGACCGCACTATCGACGCCATCATCGGCTGCCTGATCGCAATGGCAGTCATCGCCCTGGTGCCTCAGGCTCCGATGTCGGAGGCCCGCGCGGAAGTGTCCAAAGTGATGGGCATCGTCTCTTCGGTTCTCGACGACGTGGCCACCGGCCTCCGCGAACGCAACCCCAACATCATCGACGAGGCCCTCGAGCAAATCCGTGGCACCCAAACGGGTATCGATGACTTAGCCGCCGCGATCAAGTCCGGCGAAGAAGCCAGCCGTGTCTCTCCGTTTTTGTGGGGCACTCGCCGCTACATCAACTCCCTGGCGCGCGTGATCCCGCCGGTGGACAACGCGGTGCGTACCTCCCGTGTGCTCGCGCGCCGGGCTCACGTTCTTGTCGAGGACAGCGACACCATCACCGAACAACAAATCGAGCTCTTGGACACCTTGTCCCGCGTCTGCCTCGAACTTTCCGAGGTCTACGACGTGAACTCCCGCGTCGCCCAGGCCACCGTCATCCCGGAATGCGTCAACGAGTTGCGTGCTGCGGGCCAGGCCGCCGGCATGGATATCGTGCCCAAGGATGCCGTCCTGTCCGCCTACGCCATCCTCGCGCAGACCCGCTCCCTGATCGTGGACCTGCTGATGGTGTGCGGCATGTCCCGCGAGTCCGCCCTCGCCGCCCTGGTGCCGACCTCCAAGACGCCCAAGTACGAGCCGGAAACCTTCGACTTCGACTAGTTTCACGCCGCCCTGTTGCCGGCGCCGGTGAGCCGCCCTTCCGCCGCGCCGCCCTGTTGCCCGCCCTGCTCCCTGATCGTCTAGCTCCCTCGCGGCACAACTAGACGATCTCGCCGCTACCGAACATCATGTGCAATATCACCTGGGAAAACTTCGAACCCGAATGCTGATCGTCTAGTAGTGTTATGTCCATAGAGTTTTTGGACAAGGAGTC